>JAZRZO010000069.1:0-1007 GCA_045601405.1 Lachnospiraceae bacterium
CCTCATCATCAATTTCTGCGAGAAACCTGCATTATCAGTACAGTCTGATGATATATATCTTCCAGCAACTGAGTATCAGTATTCATATGCTTTCTGCCTCCTGCACCGTTTTGCCGGCAATAAACATATCCGGCTCTATTGCTTTTTTAAACCGCTCGGGCATTGAATCGACAGACACAAGTTCAACACGCCTTCCAAGCAGTTCCTCAAGATAATCAAAAAGGTCAAGATAGAGATTGTAATCCACCTTTTCCGGTAAAAATTCATAGAAGATATCAATATCAGATTCCGGCGTATCTTCACCGCGTGATACAGAGCCGAAAATCCCCAGCGTATCAATGCCGAAACGGGCACATATTTCTGAATAGTGAGCATCAAGTTTGCTTACGACTTCCTCTCTGATACTGGTGTAGGCAGACATTATCTGAACTATGTATTTGTTTTCCTGAGATAAGATAGTTTGCTGTGCTCTACAGCACCATTTCATTGCCCGGATGCAGCAGTTCTACCTTCATTGACGTGGTCAGCTCAATAACCCGCTTAAACTCGGATAAATCCTGCTCAATTGCCGGAAACGTGTTGTAATGCATCGGAATAATCAAGGGGGCTGCGATAAACTCTGCAGCCATCATCGCCTCATCAGGACCCATCGTATAACAGCCGCCAGCCGGAAGAAGAGCCACATCCGGATGATACAGTGACCTGATAAGCTTCATACCCGAGAAAAGCCCCGTATCTCCTGCATGATAGATAGTTACCCCATCCATCCGGATAATAAATCCGCACGGTTCACCCATATAGACAGGCGTGCCGTTTTCCATCAGAGAACTGGAATGCTCGGCATGAACCATCGTAATAGAAACATCACCGTCTTTGACAGTACCTCCAAGATTCATTCCGACTGCATCAACGCCGCGGGAAGAAAGCCATGTCGCAAGTTCATGGATTGCATAGACACGTTTGAATTTTTCCGGATGACATCCCATATGGTCACTATGTGCGTGAGT
>JAZRZO010000070.1:0-46256 GCA_045601405.1 Lachnospiraceae bacterium
AAAGAAGTAAACAACTTCTTTCCCTGCCTTCCCGACGAGGGACGGGTGTGGGCAGAGCCCACAAAATAAAACTGGCCCCAGCAAAATAGCCGGGGCTAATGTTTCAATTTTTTCGGGACATTTTCCAAAATGCTTGACACAATATACTTTTATCGACCATTTCATGAAGCGGGCGTCTTATTTTTTTTCTTGTCACCTCAACAAGCTCAAGCTTAGTCATGTCGACAATATTGGTTTTTACCGGGTCATCGGCAATATATTCGGAAAATACTTTTAAAAGCTCATCTTTGCTCTCCTGTGAGCGCATGTTAATAAAATCCACGATTATCACTCCTGACAGGTTTCTGAGCCTGAGCTGCGCGGCTATCTCCCTTGCCGCTTCCTTATTTATCTTAAGATATTCCTTCTGAGCCTCTTTTTTTGATATATATTTTCCGGAATTCACATCGATAGCTACCAGCGCCTCAGTCGGCTGAATATATATATACCCGCCGGACGGCAGCCACACCTTTTCACTAAGCGCGTTTTTAAGACAGGTATCGATACTGTAGAGGGTTTTGAGCGGGGTCACGGAATTATCATAAAACCTCAGTTTGTTGATGTCTTCCGGCTGATAGACTTCGAGATAGTCTTTGATCTCGTTATATATGCCGGTATCGTCGGTTATGATCTGCCCCACCTCATTATGATAACCGTCACGTATACTTGCTATATACGACCCGGGTGCCTGATACAGCAGTGAAAGGTTTTTTTTATATATTCTCAGATCACTTACGGCATTCCAGAGGTTTTTGAAGAATTCAATCTCTTCAAAAACAGTATCTATTTCGGCATACATTGCGTTGGTACGCACTATTATGCCGAAATCCTTTTTATCCATCGAATCATATCTGCTCTGAAGCGCCTCTTTGAATTCAGGCCATTTGATCTTGTTTGAGAAGAACACACCTCTCTTGATGATCGAGAATACGACATACTTTCCCGTAAAGCTGATATCTGAAGTAAGAACGGGCTCCTTGTTGCCCGCAGCCTCTTTTGCAACCTGAACTATAAGCTCATCATTCTGCCTCAAAGGGGCATCGCCTCTTTCAAGGTCGACATAAACAGGCTTCTTACCGGTCTCGATCGGGTAATATCCCATCATACCTTTTGAGTATTCTACGAAAGCCGCGTTTATGTTAGGCATGATATTATTCACCCTGCCAAGATAGATATTGCCGAGTATGGTCTTATCGTTACCGTCACAGCCTATCTGTATAATATTGTTGCCTGTGTCATATAACAAAGAGAAGATATATCTGTCTATCCTTGTGATAACAAGCTTACCCTGTTTTTTCATTGATCTGATACTCATCCAGCGGGATCATATTCCCCGCGTACATCTCCGTCCTGTTTATCCTTATTTTTTCTCTTGCGTAATCAGCGCCGGCTTTTATTGCGATAAGTTCAGTAAGTATGTCAGGCTTAAGGTTGTCAGCGCTGCCTGCCGTGACAGTCATCAACAGATGTCCGTTTTCGTAACGGAGCCCTTTTACGCACGGTCTTATGTCAACTGTTGTCTCCTTCTTTTTCGTTTTTTTAAGCACCTCTATTTTATCAGATGCCAGCACTTCTTCTATTATTTTTTTTACAATATCCTGATCCATATCAAGTCCGGACACATCAACATCATAGTCCGAATATCTCAGCATTGCCATCGCGGATCTTGCGTCATCGCGCAGTTCTTTTATATTTATTATCTTAAAGCCCGTGCCGCAGTTGATGTTCATCTGGTCGCAGATGTTTTCAAGATCCTGCCCAGGGGCTATCTCAGCGTCCATGTAATCCGCGCTGCTTGTAACACCTACTCCAAGCGGCTGCGCAAAGCTCATAAGCTGATGCGGGTTAAATCCCTTTGAGTATTCCATCCGTACATTACTGCGGTTAAAAAGCCTTTGAAAAAAACGCATGATATCAAGGTGACCCAGAAAAGAGGCGCCGGCTTTTTTAGCAAACTTAAGCCTTATCTTCAAAGCAGATACCCCCTTTAAATCTTTTTACGCCGCAGCCCTCACAGCCCTCCCTGCAGTTTTTGCTGATGATCTCTTTTTCAGCGGCAGTCTTTTCCCTTAATAGAAATTCCTTAGTAACCCCGGCATCAATGATATCCCACGGAAGAACCTCATCGGCTGCTCTTTCCCGGTAAACATAAAATCCCATTCCATATTCCGAAGCATCACACGCCTTTATCCACCTGTCATAATCAAACATATCCGTCCACGCGTCAAATATAGCACCGTCATTATATGCAGCCTCGATCACGGCGGATACTCTCCTGTCGCCTCTGGCCAGAAGGCCCTCAATCACAGACGTTTTCGCGTCATGCCAGTTATAGCGTATACTCTTCCTGTTCAGCTTGCCTTTGATAGTCTCATTTAAGTGTGAGGCTTTATCCAGATACTCCTCCGGTGTTTTCATACTCTCCCATTGGAAAGGCGTAAAGGGCTTGGGGATAAAGAAAGATGTACTTACCGTTATCTGAACCTTTCCGTTGCGCTCCTCCTTGGGAACAGTATCGTAATAAATCTTTGCTATCCCGTCAGAAAGCTCAGCTATGCCTTCTATATCAGCTTTGGTTTCACCGGGGAGACCGAGCATGAAATAAAGCTTGACCTTATTCCATCCGCCCTTGAATGCCATCTCAGAGCCCCTGAAGATGTCGTCCTCACTTATGCCCTTATTTATAACATTCCTCATCCTCTGGGTTCCGGCTTCGGGAGCAAATGTCAGAGAACTTTTTTTGACATCCTGCACCTTGCTCATGACATCAAGGGAAAATTCATCGATCCTGAGTGACGGAAGTGATATGTTGACTTTTTTATCCTTAAATTCATCAACAAGAAAGTTCATCAGCTCAGCAAAGTAAGGATAGTCACTGGTGCTTAAGGATGTAAGAGAAAGTTCCTCGTAGCCTGTGTTCCTGATCAGCTCAACGGCGTACTTCTTCAGGGTATCCAGCTCTCTTATGCGCAAAGGCCTGTATACAAATCCGGCCTGACAAAAACGGCAGCCTCTAATGCACCCTCTCTGCACCTCCAGTACTGCACGGTCCTGAGCCGCCTGGACATAGGGTATCACCGGTTTCACCGGATAAAATGCTTTGTCAAGCGTAACTGCCACCTGTTTTAATACTTTTTCCGGGGCGTTACCTGCGGGGATATATTCCTTTATCGTTCCGTCTTCATTATACGTTACATCATACAGTGAAGGTACATATATTCCGTCTATCCGGGAAGCTCTGATAAGAAAATCCTTTCTGCTGCCGCCTCCGTCCCTGTTCTTTTTATACAGGTCGATCAGATCATTGTATACAGTTTCCCCTTCCCCTATATAAAAGAGGTCGAAAAAATCGGCAAGAGGCTCGGGGTTATAGGTGCACGGGCCCCCGCCTATAACAATTGGTTCATCTTCTGCTCTCTCCGAAGCATGTAGGCTGATATTCGAAAGATCAAGTATCTGAAGCACATTTGTATATGCCATTTCATATTGAAGAGTGATCCCCAGAAGATCAAAGTCCCTTACCCTGTCCTGTGATTCAAGCGCGAAAAGCGGGATATTTTCTTTTTTCATTATCTCATGAAGATCTTTCCATGGCGAAAAAACCCTTTCACACCACACATCATTCCGTTGATTGAGCATTGCGTAGATGATCTGCATTCCCAGATGACTCATTCCGATCTCATAAACATCCGGAAAGCACATAGCAAAACGCACATACGTGCTGTCTGCATCTTTTGTTATTGAATTTATCTCTCCGCCTGTGTACCTTGCGGGCTTTTCCACCTTCATCAATACTTCGTACGGGAGCGCTGAATTTCTGTTCATATATCAAAGATCTCTTTCACTTATGTCCTTGTTAAGTCCTTCGAGATAATGCAGTGAGATACCGTATTTTTCACCGATAAAATAATTGTCATCAAGCTCGGCAACCGTAAAACTCTTCCTGCCGCCGGCGTTTGCTCTTTCATAAAACTTTTTGAGCTCGGAAAACTTCATGTAATAATATTTGTCCAGAGCCGAAAATCTTATCAGAAGAAATGCTATGCCACCCTGGGCTTCAAAATCCCTCATAAATTCAAACTGATGCTCATGTATGTTAAAGAGCGCGAAAGTCTCTGATGCACATTCCTTTGCGTCAAAACATACCGGAAAAGACTGTACCGCGCCAATATAATCCACAGTACTCTTCTTTTCAAAATAAGCAAGTGTTATATGACGGTCGTCATCTATTTCCACAGGTGTGATGGGGGTAGGTATCTTCTGAACTAGCGCAAGCCTTCCCTTCCTGTACTTTTCATTGGCCGCATTGATCATATTTTCAAATGCCGAGCCTCTCAGTCCTCTGCTGCTCCAGGTAGCCATTGCAACCTCCGTTGTTGTTCAATCCTTCTTTTACAATAAAATTCTCAAGCATATCAGGCAGCGGCGCAAAGATATCTTTCCCGTTCAGATACTCCAGCCCTTCAGAGAGGCCGTTAAAGCGTATCCTGGCCGCGTGCAGAAGCTGACCTCTGATATCATATTTCTTTCTCAGGACGACATTAAAGCTTTTATCTCCGTACTTCATGTCTCCCGCAATGGGAAATCCTTTATATGCAAGATGCGCCCTTATCTGATGGCTCCTGCCTGTTATGAGCTTTACTTCCAATAATGTCGCTTCTGCGTTATCTGCCAGAGGTCTGTATTCCGTGATCATCTCTTCGGAGCCGTCGATATCCTCTGATAAGCTGCATATTCTAACTATATTATTATCCTTGTCCTTGATAAGGCGGTCATGGATCTTTTCTTCTTTTTTTATCACGCCCCTTACCACGCAAAGGTAATATTTGCCGATCAGTCTTTCTTTTATTGCCCTGTTAAGCTCTCTGGATGCCCTGAGCGTTTTTCCGGCAAGGACTAAGCCTGTGGTGTTACGGTCCAGTCTGTTGGATACGCCGGGAGTAAAGAGACCGTCGTCATCAGACAGATAACCTGTTAAAAGATCGTTAAGACATATATCATTTGCGCTGGCTTTCTGGGTAAGCATTCCAAAAGGCTTGTTCATCGCGATGATATTTTCGTCCTCATAGCAGATATATGGTATTAAGCTGTAGGAAGATGGTGGACCGACAGCCTTGCTCCTGAATTTATCAATGGTCTCATCTGCAAGATAAAGCCTTATAACATCGCCTGCTTCCAAAAGCTCCTTTCCGCCTGCTCTGCCGTCGTTCAGAGTTATATTTTTTTTCCTCAGCATTTTATAGACAAAGCTTTGAGGAGCCATGTCTAAATATTTAAAGATCATCTTATCCAGACGTCCGCCCGAATTATCTTTACCGATCAGTATTTCCTTCAATTCTGCAACTCTTTCATCCTGTGCGAGATCTGTACGGCAGTCTCATCTTCAGATAATGAATTATCTATCACAAAGTCAGCGTGAGAAATATATTCCTCATCTGTAAGCTGACTTGCCATTATGCTCTGCGCCTTTTTCCGGGAATATCCCCGGTCATTCATCAGTCTACGGATACGAACCTCTTTTTTTGCGGTCACAACCCACAGTTCATCCACGATATCCTTGTAGCCATCCTCTATGAGCAGAGCCGCCTCTATAAGGATGAGCGGGTTATTATTTTCAGAATAAAAAATATTTATCCTTTTCAGGATCTCTTCTTTCACTGCCGGATGAACAATAGAGTTAAGGAGCTTTCGCTTGTCTTTATTGTTGTATATGATATCGGAAAGAACAGCTTTGTCGATATCTCCTGAGCCGTCCCTGGTGACAATGATTTCTCCGAAGGCGGAGACCACGTCTTTATACACGCTTTTTCCGGGTTCCATCAGTTCCCTGGCAATATCATCAGCAACTAACTTATGACCATTATGATCATTTTCCAGTATATCCAGTACAGTGGATTTTCCGGCGCCGATACCGCCTGTTATTCCCAGGATCATCAGTGTGCCTCATACCAGTCTCTGCCTGTGTTCACTTCCACTTCAAGTGGCACGGAAAGCTCTGCGGCTGCCTTCATCTCATCATGAACTATCATAGAAACTGCCTCCGCATCCTTTTGGGCACACTCGATAAGAAGCTCGTCATGCACCTGAAGCACGATGGTCGCGTCGTATGCGCTGTCCTCCAGGGCCTTTTCAACATTTATCATGGCTATCTTCATGATATCCGCTGCACTTCCCTGTATCGGGGAATTCATCGCAGCCCGCTCGCCAAAGGATCTTTGCATAAAGTTGCTTGAGGAGAGCTCAGGGATCGGCCTTCTCCGGTCAAACATCGTAACAGTATATCCGTTTTGCTTTGCGGAGATCACAGTCTGGTCCAGATACTCCTTGACCTTGGGATAGGTTTCGAAATACTGCCGGATGTATTCTGCCGCCTCTTTTCTTGAAATGCTGAGATCACGGCTCAATCCAAAGGAGCTTATACCATATACTATACCGAAATTAACGGCTTTCGCGTTTCTTCTTTGCTGAGCAGTCACCTCTTCCAAAGGTACATTAAATACCTTTGAAGCAGTTATCTTATGGACGTCAGCGTCACTCTTATATGCCTCGATAAGGTTTTCATCGGCTGAAAGGTGAGCGAGCAGTCTCAGCTCGATCTGTGAGTAATCTGCATCTATAAAAACACAACCTTCCTTTGCTACAAAGGCTTTCCTTATCTCCTGTCCCAGTTCGTTTCTTATAGGGATGTTCTGAAGATTAGGCTCTGTAGAGCTTATCCTCCCGGTGGCGGTAACCGTCTGATTAAAGGTTCCGTGTATGCGGCCGTCCGTGGCAATATAATTAACAAGACCGTCAGCGTAGGTGGATTTAAGCTTTGCCGCCTGCCGGTACTCCAATATCTTATTGACAAAGGGAAAATCGGGGGCCAGCTTTTCCAGTACATCCGCAGATGTACTGTATCCGGTCTTGGTCTTTTTTCCGTGTGGGAGCTTCAGTTTTCCAAAGAGGATCCCCCCAAGCTGTTTTGGAGAGTTGATATTAAATTCCTCTCCTGCTTCCGCATATATCTCCTTTTCAAGTGATATGATGGTATCATCAAGTATGGCGGAGAAATCGGAAAGCTTTTTTTTATCAGCCTTTACTCCCGCAAGTTCCATGTTAAACAATGAATAAAGAAGCGGCATCTCCAGCACCATAAAAAGTTTGTGCATACCCGTCTCCTTAAGCTTCTGTACTATCTTTTCGGAAACAAGCAAGGCGCTCTTTGAAGAGCATGCCGCCATAAGCGTGGCAGCGTCCTTTTTCTCCTCATCTGAAAGAGCATCCTTAACGGAAAGCTTCCCGGTCAGCTCCTCCCTGGAAGGGACAATGGTATCGCAATAGTCCTTCATTACTTTGTCGTAGGTGTAAGACGGGGCAAGCGGATCTAAAAGATATGCCATTAACTCTATATCATAAAGTCTTTTGGATGAAAAAGGCACATCAAAGGTGCTGTGAAGTATGGATTTAAGACCAAATGTATAGATTTCTTTTTCTGAAGACAGGAGCTTTTTGACGTCAAGCTCATTTCCGGTAAATACATCGGTGACCATTTTACCGTCATCACTCTTGCAGGTAAAGGCGGCAAGTGTTCTGTCACGATCAATATAAAAGCCCGTCGGTATCAATGGATCTTTTAGAAGTTCATCAATATAAGCTTCCAGCCCGATGCTATCATGCAGAACAAAGTCACTGCCGATCCTCTTCTCTTCGGGACGCATTTCAAATCTTGAGAGCAATCTGTTGAGTTCTAACCGTTTAAATAATTCATATGAATCATTGTTATAAAAAACAGACTCGTTTTCAATGCAGGACTCACTGATATCGAATGGTACAGGCGCCTGTGTGTTGATCCTGGCAAGCTCTCTGCTGAGTCTTCCCTGTTCAATATATTCAATAAGATTTTTTTGTGCCCTCGGAGGCTTGATCTCGCCGGCGTGTTCAAAGGCATTTTCAAGTGAACCAAACTGAATGATGATATTTGCAGCGGTTTTTTCGCCTATACCCGGAATACCCGGGATATTGTCAGAGGCATCGCCCATTAGAGCCTTCATATCAATAAACTCTGTTGGAGTGACGCCGTATTTTTCTTTTACGTCAGCCGCGAAATAGTGCTCAACCTCTGTGGAGCCGCCCTTCGTTCTTGGAAGGGCCACCATGATATTATCTGAAGCAAGCTGAAGCAGATCTCGGTCTCCGGAAAGGACAACAACATTAAAGCCGCGCTTTTCCCCTTCTTTGGCATAGGTTCCCAAAACATCATCAGCTTCAAACCCGGGAAGCTCACATGTGCTTATATTCATGCTTTTTAAAACTTCTTTTAAAACAGGTATCTGTTCAAGAAGCTCTTCAGGCATACCTTTTCGTGTCCCTTTATAATCAGGGTACATATCATGTCTGAAGGTTTTTGCTCTGGCGTCGAAAGCTACTATCACATTGTCGGGTTCAAAACCGGACAATGCGTTGAAGAAAATATTCAAAAAACCGTAGATGGCATTAGTATGAAGCCCTTCGGAGTTGGTGAGGGGCGGCAGACCGTAAAAAGCCCTGCTTGCTATACTGTGTCCGTCTATAAGTAAAAGCCCGGAGGAGACATCTGTTTTTTTTATCATGGTCAGGCAGTACTATATCTTAGTAATAAGTATTTATACTCGCCAGTAATATGATCCCGATTATCCAGCATATTCCTGAGAGACAAAGTCCGATGATGGATAATATCTTACCTGTTTTGGCCAGCTTATAATACATTTTATTAAGTGTTTTGATGCAGAAGATCAGACCCACTACTCCATGCGCGATAGGGAGCAGGCCTATGCCTATGCCGATACCGGGGATGATTCCTGTCCAGCAGTAGACAATAGAGATGATACCGCATATAAATCCAACGATACCAAAAGCGCGCGACTTGGCATCCATTGTACCGTCTGATGCAGGCTCAGGACTTACAGGGGTTGTATCCGCCGCATATCCGGTAAAAGTATTGTCTGAAACCCGGCCTGCCTGATAAACATCAGATGTGCTGTTTTCTGCAGCAGGTATGGGCTCAACTGCTTCAGCAGCGGCGTAATCAGGACCGGCCATAGTCGTGTCAGCAAGTTCAGTTCCGCAATTAGAACAGAACAGGCTGTCATCGCTGATCTCACTTCCACAATTTGAACAATATTTCATAATCTCATCTCCTATATATTTATTAACTCTTTTTCAAAATTATACTTTATTTAATTTGTCTTTGCAATTGGGCGGGATACATTTATAATCTGTATTATGAAAAAAAATACGACCCGAACAAAAGCATCAGGAGTGATCACGCTGATCTATATCCCGTTAACTTTTATATTTATGGAGCTGGTTGTTTTTTTTCTGGCAGGTAATATCTTTGATATTCTCAACTTTGCCGGAATGATACTTGTATCTGTTGCCTCAGGTATAGTGCTCACTCTTCTTTCATCCATAACAAAAAGAACGCTTCTTAACACATGGATCGCGTTTTTCCTGATAGAACTCATTACTTTCTTCTACATGCTCGCATACTTTGTTCAGGAGACATATCAGAATTTCACGAACATAGAAACGATAATAAGCGGTGCAGGCGGAATAGTTAAGGAATTTGGCTCATCAATAGCCAATATCATAATAAACAGATGGCCGTTAATACTTCTGTTCGAAATACCTGCTCTTATATTTATATTGGGGATCATTTTTGGTTTTATCAGATATCAGAGAACAGTAAGAAAAAAAACAGTCTGTTTTCTTATTTTTTTCCTGGTGTTTGAATTGGCCGGCTCTGCTCTTTTTCTCAGGTCAGCAAACAACAGAAACAGACTCTTCATTGAATATGACTATAATTCCACCGCAAGGATATTCAGTGTTCAGACAGCGACAAAGATGGATATATTTTTTCTGATCTTTGGAGACCCAAACGGATATAAATATACCGGGGAAAGCAATTCACTCTTAATGAGTGCGCCGTCAGGCGCAGAAAGAAATGTAACAAACATAGATTTTGACACACTTATCAAAAATGAAAAGGATCCGTATATAAGATCAACACATAAGTACATATCCTCACTCACACCGTCTGACAAGAATGACCATACAGGTCTTTTTGCCGGAAAGAACCTCATATTCATCAGTGCCGAGGCAATGTCCGAAGAGATGATAAGCAGGGAGCTGACACCTGCTTTGTTCCGTCTAAAAGAAGAAGGAATAACTCTTGAAAACTATTACCAGCCCTACTGGAACGGCAGCACGGCTACAGGTGAGCTTTCAAACGTAACGGGACTTATCCCGACAAAAGCCATGGGCTCCTTTGAAGCGAGCGCGCAGGATAATCTGTATCTGACAATGGGAAACACTCTGATGAGGGAAGGATATTTCAGCCGCGCTTATCACAATGGTACCGTTGAATATTACGGCAGGGAGAAAACACATACAAACTTCGGATATGAAAAATTTATCGCAAACGGTAACGGCATGGAAGAAGGTCTGTCGGGCAGATGGCCAGAGAGCGATCTTGAAATGATGGAATACGCGATTCCGCAGTTCATTGATAAGGAGCACTTCAGCATATACTTCATGTCGCTGAGCGGACACTTTCCCTACTTCCACGACCTCAGCGCGATGGTGGAAAAATATTCAGACCAGACAAAGGATAAAGGATATTCAGACTTCGTTGAGGCCTATATATGCTCACAGATGGAATTTGACAGAGCTGTTGAATTCCTTATCAGGACATTGGAGGATAACGATCTGGCTGATGATACGGTGATAGTCATCGCTCCCGACCACTATCCATACGGACTCACCAAAAATGACGCATTTGGAACAGATGCGGACTACCTGGGCGAGCTTTTTGGCTCATATCCCGATAATGTTGTTGAAAGAGATCATAACACAGCTATAATATGGTCCGGCTGTCTGAATGAGGATACAAGAGCGGATATAAGCACAGTAACATACAGTGTTGATATCCTTCCTACGCTGTTGAATCTTTTCGGAAAAAACTATGACTCGCGGCTTCTGCCGGGGCGTGATGTGTTCTCATCGGCAGAAGGCTTAGCTATCTGGCCCGACTATTCCTGGGCAACTGACAAGGGAACATATATCGCGCTGACAGACACATTTTATCCGGCAGATGATAAAGAAGATGTGGACAGGGCTTATATAGAAACAATGAAGAAGATCGTCCGCGACAAGATAACCTTCTCTGACAATGCGCTGGAACATAACTATTATGATTCATTATTCAAGTAAAAAACGGGGCGGTTCCACTCTGCAACACCGCCCCGCTGCATGCTGTTTAAGCTTGAAACAAAGAGTTTTATGCCTCCGGAGGCATAACCATTTCTTTGATCTCGCCTTCCACGATGACAGGCGCGCCTGTAGCTGCCTGGATATCTTCAACTGATACTCCGGGGGCAAGCTCTCGAAGCACAAATCCTTTTTCGGTGACATCGATAACACCCATCTCCGTAACGATCGTATCTACGGCTTTAAGTGCTGTGGCCGGAAGAGAAATCTTCTCGAAAAGCTTGTGAGCGCCCTTATTGGTATGCTGCATTGCAACAACAACCTTCTTTGCGCCTACAACAAGATCCATCGCACCACCCATGCCGGGAGCCATCTTGCCCGGAATGATGTGGGAAGCTATGTTTCCTTCCTGGTCTACCTGAAGAGCGCCAAGAACTGTCATATCAACGTGTCCGCCTCTGATTATTCCGAAGGATACGGTTGAATCAAAGAAAGCGGCTCCCGGATAAATATCAACATTTACTCCGCCAGAGTTTACAACATTAGGATCGATGTTGTCAGGACTGCTTACGCCTGCCATACCGATGATGCCGTTCTCTGACTGGAGTGAGATATCGATCCCCTCCGGAACATAGTTGGCTACTAAAGTAGGAAGACCGATGCCAAGGTTAACAACAAATCCGTCCTGAAGATCCTGCGCCACACGGTGAGCAATTATCTGTTTTACATCTGCCATTATTTGTCACCTCCTGCCACTATATAATCAACAAAGATATAAGGGGTCATAACATAATCAGGATCAAGTTCCCCGACTTCCACAACCTTTTCAGCTTCAACAATGACCACATCAGCTGCTGTAGCCATTGCCATCTGGAAGTTCTTTGTTGTTCCCTTATAGAAAACATTACCCTTTTTATCTACAATATTGCCGCGAAGCAGCGCAAAGTCGGCTTTGAGCGGAGCCATAAGGAGATAGTCCTTATCCTGAAGGTTGATCTCCTGAAGCGTAAATTCACCATCCGCTATATCAGTACCGACACCTGTCGGGGTGATAACACCGCCGAGTCCGGCACCGCCGGCTCTGATCATTTCCGCCATTGAACCCTGAGGCACGAGTTCAACCTCCATCTCACCTGAATTCATCTGCTCTGCCACCTGCTTGTTTAAACCAATATGGGTAGCCACCAGTTTTTTCAGGGAGTGATTTTTAATGAGCTTTCCTATACCTGTAGGACCTTTTACCTCATTGCCGTTTTCATCAAATTGGGGGCCGAAGCCACCGTCGTTACACATACCGGTAAGGTCTTTAGCTCCACGTTCAACAAGCGCATCCATGATAGATTCCGGTGTGCCATTGGACATGAAACCGCCTACCATAATAGATGATCCGTCTTTAATCATCTCCGCAGCTTCTTTAGCTGTGATCATTTTATCTTTCATGATAAATTGGTTCCTTTCAGTTGATTTTGAAAAATCCTGTTCCGGATAAACAGAGTTTGACCATCTTGCAAGAAATGGTCAATAACAAGCAGCCGGAACAAGTGATGATTTTTTTGAAAGCCTGCCCCGGATACGGGGCAGGCCTGTATAGCGTTAATCAGTCTCTTTTAACGATAAGAGCCTGTCCCTGTCCTCCGCCTATGCAGAGTGTAGCGAGACCGTATTTTGAATCTCTTTTTTGCATTTCGTAAAGCAGAGTTACAAGTATACGCGCTCCTGATGCACCGATCGGGTGTCCAAGAGCAATAGCGCCGCCATTAACATTAACTTTATCCATGTCAAACTCAAGATCTTTAGCAACAGCAAGGCTCTGGGCTGCAAATGCTTCATTTGCTTCGATCAGATCCATATCATTAATAGTTAATCCGGCTTTATCCAGCGCTTTTCTTGATGCCGGGATCGGGCCTGTTCCCATGATCTTCGGATCAACACCGCCGGTAGCATATGAGGCAATGGTTGCAAGAGGCTTGATGCCAAGCTCTTCTGCCTTTTCTTTGCTCATTACAACAAGCGCTGCCGCGCTGTCATTGATACCTGAGGCATTACCCGCGGTAACAGTGCCGCCATCCTTTTTAAATGCCGGTTTAAGCTTTGACAGAGCTTCGATCGTTGCGCCGAATCTCGGGAATTCATCTGTATCAAATACCACAGGATCACCTTTTCTCTGAGGTATCTCAACCGGGACGATCTCATCCTTGAATTTTCCGGCCTTGATAGCCGCCTCTGCCTTTTGCTGTGAGCTGAGGGCAAATTCGTCCTGCATCTGCCTTGTAAGGCCCCACTGCTCGGCAACATTTTCCGCCGTGATACCCATGTGGTAATTATTGAACGCATCCCAGAGGCCGTCGTTCACCATTACGTCAACCATATTCGTGTTGAACATGCGGGCTCCCCAGCGTGCTGCCGGTACGGCATAAGGTGAAAGGGACATGTTTTCCATACCACCGGCAACAACAATATCAGCGTCGCCTGCCTGGATAAGGCCTGCAGCAAGAGCTACACACTTAAGTCCGGAACCACAGACGATATTAACTGTAAAAGCAGTGCTTGTATCCGGAAGTCCCGCCTTGATAGCTGCCTGACGGGCAGGGTTCTGTCCGAGACCTGCCTGAAGCACGTTACCGAATACAACCTCGTCAACCTGCTCTGGCTTAATACCAGCTCTGTTTACAGCTTCTTTGATAACAACAGCTCCAAGCTCAACTGCAGGTGTATTCTTAAGTGTTCCGCCATAGCTGCCGATCGCAGTACGGCATGCGCTGGCGATTACGATTTCTTTTGCCATTATCTTACTCCTAACCATTATCATTCGTCAGGCAAAGACAAGCTCTGCCTGACGATCACTACAGTTTGACTATTATTTCTTTGCGGCCTTTTTAGCTGCAGGCTTCTTTGCTCCACCCATAGGTGCAGGGATCTGTTTTTCTTTTTTCTTTTTGTTCTTTTTGTGGAAGTCCCTGTCGCTGCAGCCTGTTCCGCAGTAAAGATATGTTCTTTCCGGAACGCCTTTGTTGATGTCTTTCTCGTCGATCTCAGCTACGCAGCGTGCCATTGAGCCGTCGCCCATGTACCAGCGGAGCGGGAAGCACCAGAATTTAAATCTCTTATTGGACACTTTGTCAAGGTCGCCGCCAAGGTTCTCAACACCAACGATGCCGTGGCCGAGAAGCTGCTTATGGCAGGGCTCCCATGTTCCCCAGCATCCGATCTTCTCAAGATCACCGAATTTTTCATCATATGCCTTCTGGCCATGGATACGGATATATTCGAATTTATCGAACTCAGCATAAGCTTCCTCGCCGAACTCAGTCTTGTACTCTTCTGTGATCGGATATCCTGAAGCACCGAGAAGATTCATTCTTGTCATACCGTTGTTACCCATAGCTGTATGAAGAGGATGATCAAGTGCCTGCATATCCATAGCAACGCATTTCACACCATGCTCAACAAACCAGCGGCCTGCGTCAACGCCTGTACCGCATGAGTAATGGTAGTATTCCTTAGAGTCATCAAAGAGTCTGTGCATACCTGTGTTAAGGCAAACAACCATACCTTTAAGTTCTGACGGTTTGATCTTTGCTCTCTTGCAGGCATCCTCAAGATGTTCGGGAAGGATAAGACCCCAACGTCCGATATGAATCTCAAGGCAAACAGCGTCACCTGAGTATGCGTCGATAGGCATCTCATGTGTGTAACGGGCTCTCTTGCCGTCGAATTCGAATTCCATAACGTGACGGGGAGCGTCGCAGTGAGTACCTGTATGCATTGTGCATGTGATCCTCTGTGTAAGAACGCCGCCCTTAGCCATTGAATGAGCACCAACGATGTCCGGCTTGTCAAAATACGGCCAACGCGGAATCTCTGCACTGAACGGATGTGTTAAGTCAACAAATACTTTTTTTCCCATTTTAGTTCCTCCATTGATTAAAATGTTTTGTTATTAAACTTAACGAACACATTCCACGCAAGGTGAAATGTGTTCGAATTGTTTTTTATTTACCGTAGATCATCTTGATGAGATATTCGTTAAGATCTTTCTTGCTCTTAGCAATGGACTCATCATCCCATTTAAGGAAGCCTTCACCCGAAGCAAATCCCATCTTACCTTCATCAAGCATCTGCTGAAGAAGCGGTGAGGGCTCATGGTTGTCTGCCAGATACTGAAGAACATATGAATGAATGTTAAATGTAAGCTGGGTTCCTACCATGTCTGAGTTTTCGATAGGCGCAAGTTGCGGAAGACGCAGACCGAAGCTGTATTTAACCGCATCGTCAACAGTCTGAGGATCTGCAATGCCCTGCTCCACGATGGAAATGGCCTCTCTCCAGAGAGCATGCTGCATTCTATTTGCAACGAAGCCCGGAACATCCTTTTTACAATAGATGGGCTTTTTGCCTGCCCTGTTGAGAGCGTCTATTGTAAGCTGCATAACTTCTTCTGTGGTATCAGCAGTCTTAACAACTTCAACCAGCGGGATAAGATGGCCGGGATTCCAGAAGTGAGTTCCCACAACCCTATCCTTGTGCTGACACTTTGACGCGATCTCTGTAGGGCTCATAACAGAAGTGTTTGTCGCGAAGATACAATCATCGCGGCATATTCCTTCGAGCTCAGCAAAAAGATCCTGCTTTGTTTCCATGACTTCAGCTACGCATTCTATGATAAGATCCGCATTCCTGAATTCCTCGCCTTTATCCGGGAAAACAAATGAGATCCTTTCCATGCGCTCTTTAACTTCATCATCGGTGATTATGCCTCTGTCACGGAGCTGTTCAAGGTTGTCCTGAATAACCTCCAGACAGGGTTTTTCTCTTCTGTTCCATACGGTCACATTGAAGTCCGGGCAACTCGAAAAAACGAGAGCTATCATATTACCCATCATTCCGGCGCCGCAGATAACAACATTTTTAACTTTTTCCATTTTTTGATTTCTCCTAATCAACAATGTGGTTTATCTTTTTTTGCTAATACCAGACTTTTGTCTGCTAACGAATTGCTACGCACTTCGTGCTCCCGCAATTCTGATTCCACTCATACTCCCGCTCACATCGTGAGCTTCGTATTTCGTGGAATCAAGTTCGTCAAACTCTTGCGGTTCATTGTGCAAGTACATTCACCGCAAGAGCTTTCCTCACTAGCAGACCAGGTATCCGCCTGAGCAGTCGCATGCAGCGCCTGTTATAAAGTCAGATGCTTTAGATGAAAGGAATACGATATATCCGGCGAAATCCGAAGGCTCAGCAAGGCGTCCGATAGGCTCTCTCTTAAGGAAGTTCTTATAAACTTCCGAATCGGGATCGAACATCCATTCCGTAAGCTCCGAGCGGAATACTGTCGGGCAGATAGCATTCACATTGATGCCGTATTTAGCGGAAAGATCACATGCCATGGAAGCAACCATCATATCGGCACCACCCTTTGATGTGCAGTATCCCGTGTAGCCTGCCATACCTCTTTTTGAACGCTGTGATGTAACAACGACAATCTTTCCGCCTGCGCCTGAAGGCACATTCTCCGCACCGTCAAGCTGCGCAACCATCTGTTCGGCAACATACTTAAGGACGATGTAGACAGATTTGCAGTCAGCGTCCATGATGTACTGCCAGTCTTCAACAGACTGTTCAAGAATATTCTGAGGTTTGTTGAAACCGTGAGTGATGGCAAGGATATCTATCCTTCCGTAAGCTTCCACTACAGCTTTAATAAGGGCCTGAACGTCCTCTACTTTTGCCGGATCTGCGGCGAAGAATGAACAATCAATGCCCTCTGCTTTAAATTCATCAACTAATTCCTGTAATTTTGAAGTGTTACGGCCTGTAAGGAAAACCTTGGCTCCAAGGTAGCCGTATGTTTTTGCAGCAACTCTTCCGAGCGCTCCTGTCGCACCGGTTACCAGAGCAACTTTGCCTTCCACCGAGTACATGTTCTGAACAAAATCTTTTTCTAAGTTTACCATTGTGATCTCCTCCTTTTTTAATTCCCGACTGGCGGGTAATCATGGTAAAAATCTAATCATAAGACGCCTGAAATTTCGTGTACGCACAACAAAACACAAGCGCATTTAACGCTAATTGAATGATACTCTTTTTATTGTTAAAAATCAACCGACACAGATGAAACAATTATATATTATGTGTCGTAATACACGAAAAAAAACTGTGATATCGTTCCTGTTATCCTTCATAGCTCATGATGTATCAGCAAGCAGTGTTTTTATATCCCTGCCGGTTCTTTTAATAATGACGATGAAGATTCCTGAAGCTCAATCTTATTCCCCCCCTGTTTTTTCGGGATATCTATATACCTATTATAAGGGCAGACATAGCCTGAGTAGCGATCGCCACTCAGGCAACACCCATTTTTATGACAAGGATAAAAAGCGCATCGAAGCCAATATTCATCAGTCCGCATACTGCAAGCACTATGAAAGGTGTTCCGGAATCGCCTGCGGCAGCACAGACTCAGGCGTATTAAGAACAGTCAGCAGCTGAGGCGCAAATATCTCTCCGGCCGCAAGAAGCACTGCCCCCGCTATTATGCCGAAGGTGACTGAAACATACATGACCCGATCTGCTCTTTTATTATTTTTGGCACCGATATATTGAGCCATTACAACGTTTTATCAAGCTTTTTCATTGTGCTTTTTGCATTTCTGTCTGTATGATCTAAAGTTTATTTACAAAAAGGCATCTGATGGCATTAAACACAGCCAGTATCATAACTCCGACATCAGCTATTATGGCAACCCACATATTCGCGATGCCGAATGCTGCAAGTATAAGGCATATCACCTTTACCGCAAGCGCGAAAACTATATTTTGTTTAACTATGCCCAGGCATTTCCGGGATATCCTTATAGCCTTGGGGATCTTCATCGGATCATCATCCATCAGGACGATATCGGCAGCTTCGATAGCCGCGTCAGATCCCAGAGCACCCATTGCGATACCGATATCCGCGCGTGAAAGCACCGGGGCATCATTTATACCGTCGCCGGCAAAAGCAAGCTTTGTATTTTTTTTGCGCTCCGTTAAAAGCTCATCAACGACATTTATCTTATCTTCGGGCAAAAGTCCGGCTTTAAAATCGGTGATACCGACTTCTCCGGCAACTTTTTCAGCAACCTTGTATGAATCGCCCGTAAGCATTACGGTCTTTTCAACCCCCGCTCTCTTAAGGGCAGATACAGCATCTTTTGAAGTCGGTTTCAGCTCGTCCGATATCACGATATGACCTGCATATTCATTGTCGATAGCCATATGGATGATGGTACCGCTGTGTGAGCATGGGTGATATTCTGTTCCGATAAGCTGCATCATCTTTTCGTTTCCGATAACAATATTGTGTCCGTCAACAACAGCTTTTATGCCGTGTCCGCTTATTTCCTCAACATCTTTAACTCTTGATCTGTCCAATTTTTTCGCATACGCCTGTTTCAGACTCAGGCTTATAGGATGAGTTGAGTGGCACTCAGCCAGAGCGGCATATTCAAGCATCTGCCTGTCATCAAACGGACTGTGATGGATTGCGGTTACCTCGAAGGTTCCTTTTGTTATAGTTCCTGTTTTATCAAACACGACTGTTTTTACATGAGAAAGAGCCTCGAGATAGTTGGAGCCTTTCACAAGTATCCCCTGTCTGCTCGCTCCTCCTATGCCGGCAAAGAAACTTAAAGGAATACTTATGACAACCGCACACGGGCAGCTGATAACCAGGAATGTGCAGGCCCGGAGCGCCCAGTCCATCCATACGCTGCCTATATTGTTGTAGAAAGCCATCCCGATATTAGTGATCATGATGAACAATGGCGGTAAAACCGCAAGTGCCAGTGCGCAATATACTACAACAGGGGTATATACTCTGGCAAATCTCGAAATGAAATTTTCCGATCTTGATTTTCTCGAAGACGCATTCTCAACAAGCTCAAGGATCTTTGATGCAGTTGATTCCTCAAAGCAGGTGGTAGTCCGAACCTTTAAAACACCAGTCATATTAATACTTCCCGAAAAAACAGTATCGCCTTTTGTGATTTCAACCGGCCTGCTCTCTCCTGTAAGTGCGGAGGTGTTGAGCACGGAATTTCCATCGATGACCACACCGTCTATCGGTATTTTCTCGCCGGGATTGATCAATATAACACTTCCTTCTTCAACCTCATCCGGGTCCACGCTGATAAGCTCGCCATCAACCTCGATATTCGCATGGTCAGGCCTTATATCCATCAGTTCGGATATGTTTCTGCGGCTTTTACCGACGGCATATGACTGGAAAAGCTCGCCCACCTGGTAAAGAAGCATCACGGCAATGCCCTCACCGTATTCACCCAAGACTATGGCACCTATAGTAGCAATAGTCATCAGGAAGTTCTCATCAAAAACCTGTCTGTTTTTTATTCCCAGAAAGGCTTTTCTCAGAATATCACAACCGACTGTAAGATACGGTATAATGAAAAGGATGATAACTGTCCATTCCGTAAGATCTGTATGGACTATATCCTCAGAGATAAGATACAACGGTACAAAGAATACTGCTGCAATGATTATTCTTATGAACAGGTTTTTCTGTTTATTATTCATTGCTGTTTCCTTATGGTATCGCCGGAAGCATCAGATATAAACTTCACAGTCATTCTCTACCTTTTTACAGTTGTCACGAAGGTTTTTCATTACGCAGTCCACATCGGCACCGTCTTCAAACTCCACCTTCATCTTAAGAGTCATGAAATTAACCACGGCATCTTTTACTCCTTCTGTCTGCTGTGCTGCCGCCTCCATCTTGTCGGCGCATGCCGCGCAGTCCACATCGATCTTATATGTCTTTTTCATTGTTTATTCCTTTCTTCGCTTAAACAATTAAGTATATGTTTAATTGATATACTGTCAGTATAGTTTTTTTGCTCTTGTATGTCAATATGATCTCTATTAAAATATAACAAATAATATGTATCCGGAGGCATCATGAAAAAGATCTCTCTACCCCACCATCATGGTGAAAGCGACAATCTGAACGAGCTTTTTGTGCAGCTTTCATCGCTGGAAAAATATCAGGCGGCAGCCGAGCTCTTCAAAAAGCTCGGAGATGCCAACCGCGTTCGTATATTCTGGCTTTTATGCAACTGTGAGGAATGCGTCATTAATATGTCCGCCATACTCGGTCTTTCAAGTCCCGCTATCTCGCATCACTTAAGATCACTTAAGGACAACAAATTCATAGTCAGCAGAAGAGACGGCAAAGAGGTTTATTACAAAGCATCCGATTCAGTTGAGAGCAGGCTTCTGAAAAAAATGTTATACACCGCGCTTAAAGACATTTCAGATATCATGTGATCAGTCCATGTCCGATAGAAGATGGCAGGCGGCGATATGTTCTTTGCCTATTGTTCTCATTACCGGCTTTTCTCTCCTGCATATTTCCATACAGTGTTCGCATCTGGTACAAAACGGCATCCTTCGGGCACATCAAGAGGCGATGGCGGTTCACCTTACTTTAGAGGATGCAGCATTACGGCCGCATCCCTGGGTATATTCATTGACCGATCAGATCGCCGGAACTATTTCCGTAGAAAGCCAGTAGTAATCAGATGTACGAATATGCGCGTATCCGACATTTTTGGAGTATATCATTGAGCTGTTATAATATCCTTCTGCTATGGCTACCGCGTCATCGATCAGCACCTGCTGTATTTTTTCCAGAAGCTCTTCCCGCTTTCCTTCAGCTTGATGACCTGGGTTATATAGTCATCAGTTTCCGCTGAAACGGCAAGGCATGGTTCTGCCTCCATGTTATCATCAAACTTAAATAAAGCCTCCCCGATACCATAACGCATGCAGTTCCAAGCTGCATTTGTCTGAGTAGGACTACTGCCGAAAGAATGGCAGCTACTAATAATGACAGACCTTTCTTAATGTTCTTCTACATGTCAATCTCCTTTTCTGTAATATCGAACATTAGGAATCAGCTATTTAGTTTTTAGAAGCGGATCAGAGTTTTGATGATATATAAAATCTACTGTAATATTCCAGATGATATAACGACCATAAAAGCAAAGTCAATAGCTGATCTTATGTTAAAAATTCATAATGCTCTGATCTGAATTTAATATTATTGAGCTGCACATGTATTTATTATCGTGCAGCTCGACAATATCAATAACTGTCCACATAAATCCAGTAGACGTTATCACCGTTATTTAAGTAACAGTCGCCGCAGGACCTCATGGAAGTAGCTCCGTTAACTTTATACATCCATCCGGAGGTTGGACCATGCTGTTTTTCTGCCAGCCCGTTGATCGCCCGGACATAATATGCGTCTCCGGAAATAGAAACACCGCTGCTGCAAAGAGCATCATATACAGAAGGCTGATAATTAAAGCCGACTGCTGTTGAAGCTTGCACCCCGCCATATTGCCCGGCATCCACCGTGATATATATCAGATAAGCCGGAGCGGAAGGGGCCGGCGGATTAATATCAGGCTCATATGATGGCTGCCACGCCGGCGTATCCTGTCCGCCCTGCGGTGAGCCTCCATACGTATTCTGCCCTTGTTCTGTACCTGCGGAGCCATCTCCACCGGTATCAGCATTGTTTGTCCCGGAATCCGCGGCTTTCTTATCAACTCCAGCCGTCTTTTCCTCTTTTTCTTTGGAATCCTTCTTTTTTTCTTTACCGGAAGCTTTCTTTTCAGCCCCTGTATTAACATCTTGTTGTGTATTATCTGTCCCGATCGTTTTGCCGCATCCGGCTGATACAGCTAATACCAATATAAGAGTAAGAAGGATAGTAAAGCTCTTAAAAATGTTTTTTCTGTATTTTTTATTTCTCATATCTGTTTCTCTTGATGACAAACGCACAGGCTGCTCCGCCGCCAAGTGCCGAAAGCATCAGCAGTATCCATAACAATATCCTGTTTCTATCACCTGTTTTAACGCCCTTATCCACGGTGGTGTTGCCGCCCGGTGAAGGTTTGATATCCGGCGCTTTGATAATACCGAATTCGCTCAGGTGATCTACATTGATAACTATAAACTCATCAATGGTATTTGCATCCATTGTCTCCATCACAGAACCGTTGAGTATATAGACTGCCTTGAGCCGGTCTGATGAATTTAATACCCCGGCAAGTTTAACACCTATCGTCATACTGTTGTTTTCTATAGGGATAACTTCTCCATCCGTGCCGGTAACACTGATATCAAACCGCTTAACGATACCTTCTATATTAGCTTTGATATCTTCTGTGATCGGAAGTTCTTTGTATTCTATACGTGCTTGAGAATCTATCGGAGTTGAGAATACGACAATGACCATTCCGTCTGCAGAGCCTTCGATCGTCTGTTTGGAAATATCAACATCGCTCATATCATAAAGAGAGGTCTTTCCGTCTGTGAATCTTTTATAAGATACGAGAGCAAGGTTACCCTGCTGAGTCGCCAGCCTGTTCGCTCTTGTGTCCCCGGGCATCTCGATAAAACCGTTATCTCTTTTCATGGATTCCACAAAAGTGACTATGGACTTACCGTTTTTACTGAAAAGAGGGGATGTATCGGGATTTATTCCGAGCGCGGCGGCAGCGATCACCGCCTGTGATGTTGAGCATGTGCTCATTCCGTATCCGAACGGATCGATGCCGCAATCATCAGAAAGTCCTGCCGAACATGCCATGATCGCTTTATTTATCATAGTGTCTTCGTTCGGGAAATAACCCGAAAGCGCCTGAAGAGCCATAAGTGTTGAGTCATAATCTTTGCCCCAGTCATTTTCAACAAGGCCGTCTTCACCTATACTGTTATATATATGATCGATGAGCGCTTCTCTTGTGGTCTGTGTTCCACCGCTTCTGCATTCAGGGATGCCATAATCATGACAATCTAATGCGATCAGTGCATAGATCGCGTTTGTGATGTAGCTTCCCTTTGCGTAGTCCAGATCTGCCAGCGGGTCAAGCAGATTATATCCCGCAACATTCGAAGCATCAAAGCCTGCAGCTGTAAGCGCAAGCACAACTCTTGCATTATCGGTAGTAGGCTCTTCCGAAAGATATACAGTGCCTGCATCTGTAACTTTTCTCAGGATATCGAGATAATATGCTTTGGCATTATCCTCACTTAACTGTCCGGATCTTGCCTGAGCGATGATCTCCCATTCACTTCCGAAAGCATATTTAACATCTATATCCACCGGTTTCGGCGGAAGCACGCCGTCCATATCGAAGGTGATGCAATAATATAGTGTTGAATTCCAGCTTGCGTCATATGGGGACTGGATCTGTATGTAATCGAATTCCCCGTCCGAGGCAGTATATTCATCACTATAATCCAATAAGGCCGAAAATTCTGCGTCACCTTTTGTATAGTCCTCTACCCAGCCTCCAATAAATTCACCGTCAGCGGTGTAGTTGTAATGCAGGCACGGGCTTGCCACCTTCAGATCGACAGCCTCTGCCTTGTTCGGGACCTTGATCGTATATACTCCGACAGTGACCATTTCTCCCTTCATGTAGTCAAAATATGAATAAGCGTTCTCTTCATATGTGATGTCTGTAAGCTCCTGACCCTGGTAATATGCCGTGAAGGAAAAATCCTTTTCCTCTTCTTCTCCGTATGCCGCGTTAATGATAAGGACATACATATCATACTCATCATCCATGATGAAGAGACCGAAAATATTCGAGAAATCCTTCCCCGCGCAGGCTTCTTCGTCCAGGTATTCTCCGTATCCATCTTCATCCACAAAATCCTCGTATTTCAGAGTATAACCGCCGCTAAGGTCGATAATATTGGTTCCCTCATCGTACCCGCTATAAAAAAGACCGGTGACAATTCCGTCTTCCATCTTACCTTCCAGATCTTTCAGTTCAACAACCGTACTTCCATCACCGATATCACAGTAATAAATATCACATTCATACACGTCATGGTATCCAATGGTGGCACAGTCATCAAAACTGATGGGGGTTGTCTCATCGGCCAGAACCGCAAACGTCATAAACGGTATCACAGCCAGTACCATGGTTATCACAAGCCCCAGACTGATAACCTTTTTTCGCAATGCTTTCATCTCTTCCCTTTCTTCGCGTTACGCGATCAAAATTAACATGTTATATCGGAATGGGAATAAAAACAAAAACGCTTCCATCTGTGAAGCGTTAAAAAAGCCTTAACCCACCCCAGAAGATTAAAATAATACAACTGCAGACAGGTCTACCGACTCAATCTTTATAACCTACTTGAGATTCCTTCCCGGTTTCCCAGTGGACCAGCCTTTAAGACTCAATCTCTTTCGTTGACTTTACGGTTGCTGAGACACAGTTCCCGATTTACACGAGATTCCGATATGTGTCTGCAGTGATACATATGTTTGTGTCATTATACAACAGGTAAGTTCAATAATCCATACCATATTTTAATTTAAGGCGATCCAATATCCTCATAAAAGGCTTTAATAAGATAAAGACACACAGTGCAGAGGCAGTGGCATTCATTATATTCAGAAAGAAGCCTGCTGTATAAATAGATATGATCGACGCTTCATTTATGGCAGCTATCATCAGAAATAGTGAGCTGGTGTCTAAGATAGCGCTGCTAAGTACGGTCACAAGAAAAAATGACAGTACGGAGGTCCTGATAACGTGTTTTTCACTCATTATCCTCGAATTGGCAAGCAGACCGGCAAAAAAGCCTATAAGCCCGTAGCAGAACATCTGCCATGGAGTCCACGGACCCTGTCCGAATACTATATTACTTATGATCATGGACAACGCGCCGCTCATGAACCCGGCCTGGGGGCCGAACGCGATCGCTGTTATGATGATAAATCCGGCCATTGGTTTAAAAGAAGGAATCCACATAAACGCGGCCCTTGAAACTATCGCAATAGCAGTCAGAACAGCAAGTATGGCAAGGTATCTGGCATCCGGCTTCTTCCCTTCGAAACTTACAAAAAAAGGAACCATAGCCAGGATCATTATTATCACACTTGCTATATAATATTTTCTATCTCCCAGCAGATAGGATACAGCTACAGTCGCCGGAATACAGACGGCTATAACAAGTATGCTTATCCAGAAGCTGAGGCCGTATTTATTTTTTTTGAATGAATTTTTTTTCATTTTTTCAATGAGCATCCTGTTCTTTTTGCAGGTTTTTTATACACAGTCTGACAACGTCCTCATCTGTTATAGCGTTTGTGAAAAGGTGCCTGCTCATCCTGTTTGCCGCGGTGGTGTAAAAGCTGTTCTGGCCGAAGAATTTATCCGGAGTGTTTGTTGTGATAAGATCACCGTCAAAGAACATTCCTACGATATCGGCATGTCTCGCACAAAACTCCACATCATGAGAAACCATAAGGATCGTAACTCCTCTATCTTTTAAGCCGTTAAGGATCTGCGCAAAATGAAGCTTGAAGAAATTATCCAGTCCCTTTGTCGGCTCGTCAAGAAGAAGGATCTCCGGGTTTGTAAGCAGGACCTTTGCAAGCGCAAGCCTTTGTTGCTCTCCTCCGGAAAGATCATACGGGTGCATATTCAGGAGCCCCGTTATCTCACATTCAGATGCGACCTCAGCTATGTGCGGATCTAAAGGCACGTTATCCGTCCCCTTTTTTTCGACCTCTTTTTCATATTCAGCCGCTTTTTTTACACCCAGCATTTCCTCAAGTTCTTCTCTGGCTGTTGTTTTCACAAAAAGGCTCTTTGGATCCTGAGGCAGCATGGCTATCTTCCCTCTGAAAAGCTCTGCGGAGTTATATGCTTCGATCTTTTTGCCGTCTATGAATATCTTCCCCCTGTATGGCTTTATCATCCTGCAGATCGTCCTCAGGGATGTACTCTTTCCTGCTCCATTTCCACCGACCACCGCAAAGATCTTATTCCGGGGCACATCAAAGGTGGCTCCTTTCAAGATATCCGGAAGATCCCTGTCATAGCGAACCCATACATCCTTAAATCTGATCGCCGGCTCTTGCGCCTGCTGTATTTTATTCTCATCATAATATTCCTCATCTGATGATGTGATCAATTCTTTTTGTCCTTCAAACAGAATGTTAAGCCATGTTCTCCCTTCCCTCACTGTGAGAGGAATATTTTCCGGTGACTTTGAATACTCACCTGACAGAGCGCTCTTTGTTCCGTAGTATATCCGCACCGGAGCAGGCATTGCCGTAAACATTTCATCATTTTTTTCTTTAAGTTTTCGTCCCACATTAACGGGTGCGTCCTCGAGGAGCACCCTGCCACGCTCTAATACCACAACTTTATCAGACGCGTGGAATATATCCTCCAGTCTGTGTTCAGTTATGATGATAGTTGTTCCAAGTTCAATATTAATTTTTTTTACTGTATTGAGAAAATCGCTTGCCGCAATAGGGTCGAGCTGGCTTGTAGGCTCATCCAGTATAAGAACGCCCGGCTGCATAGCCATGATAGAAGCCAGGTTAAGAAGCTGTTTCTGGCCACCAGAGAGGTTTGACACATCCTTGTGAAACCATCCCTGAATACCAAAATAGCTTGCCATTTCAGCTACCCTTGTCCGCATGGTACTCTGATCGATACCAAGATTTTCCAGGCCAAATGCGAGCTCATGCCAGACCTTGTCAGTTACTATCTGACTGTCGGGATCCTGCATTACATAGCCTATCTCCATAGCCTGTGTTCTCAAGTCAACTTTTTCGAGGGGTGTATCATCCAGAAATATCTCCCCTGTGCGTTTTCCGTTAGGTGTCAGCACTGTTTTCAACTGGTTTAAAAGCGTGCTTTTTCCGGAACCGCTTCTTCCACATAAGGTAACATACTGCCCCTGCGGAATATCAAGAGATACATCATCTAAAGCCGGGGTCTCATCGAAGCCCGGATAAGAAAAAGTCAGATTTTTGATCTTAATATGCGCCATTTGATCTTCTCCTTGCAATTCAAAACTGTTGGAATGATAAGAAATACAGTATAAGCGGTAAAACCTGTCAGCATATATATATCACCAAACCATATCATGGTGAAATAAGGTACATATTCTGTCTTTGTACAGCCTTTAGCCGCGCAGAATATCACAGCTGCCAGAAGGATAAGCAGCACTGCGCTCAGCGCTATATCCCTTGTGGCAAATCTGTATTTAGCGAAGGTCGTTCTTTTTCCGGTTCCGTATCCTCTGCTCCGCATGCTGTCGGCCGTGATTATCCCACCTTCCAAAGCCCAGCTCGTAAGCGCGGACAATACAGTTGTTCCGTTTCTTATCTTTTCCTTACGACTTTCAGATGAGCTGCCCGCCATTCCTATAGAAGCTCTTGCCGCGGAGATCTGCCTTGTCTTTTTTATAAAATTGGGGATCAGCCTCAATATCATGGAAAGGATAAGTGAAACTGCCGGTATAAGCTTACCGAAGATATAGATAAACTTATCGCTTGTTATTATCGCATTATAACATGCGAACCAGCAAAGTATCGCCACAGCCATCCCGCCGAGCGTCATTCCGTATATAAGCGCCTCAAGGGTATACGGCCGGCCGAAATATCTGAAAAGAACAGTTGCGCCCATTCTGTCGAACAACGGATTTATGATCGTAAGAAGCACAAATAAGGCAAGCATATACAGCAGTTCCTTAATGGCTTTTGACCCCTTAAGCGACAGAAGATATATAACTCCGTTGATAATAGAGATGGCGACAAAGGCCGGATTAAGAAAAAACATTCCTGTTATAATGGCGCTCAGGAAAAACGCCATATTTACGATAGGGTGATAGGTTGAAAACTCATCACTGTATATCTCGTTCATATTATCTGTATTCTTTTCTTTTTATTATCCATTTAACTGATTCATCTGTATCGTCAATATTTTCTAAAGTTATGGGGATATCTGGAACGATCTCATCTATCATATCAAATAACCGGGGCGCATCTATCGTTCCCTTTTCTATACTCCTGTGCCAGTCCCAGTCTCCGTCATTATTATGAATATGCATATGATATAGATATGGCGAGAATTTCTCAAGCCATTGTTCAACAGGAACAGTACTGACTTTTTTGATGTTCGCATGTCCCGTATCCAGGCACAGGCCACATCTTTTATCATTTATCCCCTTCACGATATCAACAAGCATTCCGGGCTCCGGCTCCATAACATTTTCCAGGCATAAGAGGAAGTCCTCCGGCTTATCCTTAAGAAAATTCTTCCAGAATTCTATTGAACGGTCAACATACCATACCGGGAAGTATACCAGAGGAACAAACCCTCCGTGAAGTATCATTTTTTTAAGACCATAGGTATTCAAGAGTGTGAATGCCTGCTCATATCGTTTCATTGATATCCTGCCGATCTCGGGATCGATCGCACATGGAGAGAGCTCATTGAAGGGACCGTGAAAGGCCACAGCGCGGGATAGCATGCTCCTTACCTCAGCATCCTTTTTCTTAAACTCATCGCCGTCCATAAAAGAAGCGGTACAGAACTGGTCCAGCTCTATCCCCAGGTCATATTTCTCCGCCAGAGACCATGCTTTATCATCAATTGTAGCAACAGCTATATTCTTCATGACAGTAACCTGAGATTTCTCCCGTCCCAGTCACAGACAATACAGCGGCCGTTTTTCACGTACCAGTCATAATACAGCCCTTCCGGTTTAGCGAAGCTGTACATTATAGACATAATAGTTCCGCCGTGGATGATAAAAAAAACCTCTTCCATCCCTTTATCTTCCGCAGATTTTATAGCCTCAAGAAATGCTTTTTCACAGCGCCCGATAAAATCACTCCGCACCTCCCCTTTCGGGATAGGGTCGGTGCATCCGCTGTCAACCCATCTCCGGTACTCCTCATCGTCCTTCATATCATCAGCGCTGCGCTGTTCGAAAATACCGAAATCCATTTCCCGAAGTCCGTTGACTACTGTTTTTTTTGCGCCGGGAAAAAGCACAGCCGCCGTTTCGCGGCACCTTTTCATGGGGCTTACATATACATGAGCAGCTTCAGGATAAACAGATTCGTTTTTTATCTGTTCCAGCTCAGCCTTTCCGTTTTCAGAAAGGGATGCGTCTGTTGTGCCTATATATTGCCGCAGTTCATTTCCCGGCGTCTTTCCGTGTCTTATAAGATATATCTTCATTACTTTATTTTCTGTCCTATACCGCAATAGACCCTGATAACTGTATCAGAAGCGGAAGCAATGATGCATAACGCTCTGCCGGTTTCCTCTCTCCAGAGTCTATCCGCGATATCAGCCGGATGAACGCCGCCCCCTATCTCATCTGAGCATATGACAGCATCCGGATTTTCGGCCACAAGTTTTTTTGCGTAGTCCTGTATCGACACACCTTTTTTCGACAGCTCCTTTGTGATGAGATGAAATTTATCTATTGCCTTAGCGCGCAGCGCTTCATCAGCACTGCATAATACAGGCTTAATGCCTGTATCTTTTTCTGCGACTGTTTCCTGTCCGTACCCGGCTCCGCCGATATATAGCTTCATATATCATCTCCTGTTATATCTCACACGACATTGGCGCCGCGTCAACTTATGCTATAAAACATTTATAAAAACCGCAGTGCACAGCAATGTTATAAGCTCAAGACACTGCAAAAGCCACCCTTCGAGATCCCCTGTTATCCCGCCGAATTTCTTATATGACATCAATCTGTAATAAAGGAAGAACAGGCAATGAGCTGCCGCCATTATCACACCTGTTATTCCGAGCAGACAGATCATGCCGGCAAAGCATAAAATAATTATGGCGATCATGGTTATGCTTACAGTCTTTTTTGCGCTTGCGTCTATAAAGGTCTGAAGCATTCCGCTTTTTCTTGCGCCTTTAAAATTGGCAAGCGCAAGCGCGGAAAAAGCTCTGCTCAGAACAAAGCCTATACAAACCCCGCCAAGAGTCCTGTAGCTGTCTATGGTAGTCCATGAGGCAAAATAGATCAGCATCCATACTGCGCAGAATATAATAGCAAAGGCCCCTGTATGCGGATCTTTTAATATCTCAAGGCGTTTTTCCGCATCCCCTTGTGATGAGAGCGCATCCACAGTGTCGCAATAACCATCCATGTGTATCGCGCCTGTGATCAGAAGCGGAATAACTGCCGCGATCGCAGCATATATCAGCAACGGAATATGTATCAGTCCTGACAGATAATACAGAAGTATCTCAAAGCCCCCTATCACTGCTCCGATCACGGGAAAGAAACATATTGAGTAGCGCATGGAGCTTTCGGTCCATGTGATCTGAGGCATCGGTATCCTTGAGTATGTCTGAAACGCGATGATAAAACTTTTAAGCATTTATCCCATCCTTTATCATAACCGGGATCCCGGCCACAACTTCAAATACTTCATCAGCTATATCCGCAAGATACGAGTTTATTTTTGTAAGTATCCGGATATACTTTTCTGTTTCCTCATCATAGATGCAGCCGTCCATTGAAACCTCCGCCGAAACGATAACAGTATCTCCGGTTCTGTTTATCAGGCTGTCTATCTCTGATCTTATAAAAGAAATGATATCTTCCTCATCAACTCTGCCAAGCTCTTCATCACCGAAGAGGATATTTGCCACGTGTGTTGACATACATTCCAAAAGTATCGTGTCAGAATCAAAGTGAATGTCCGACAGCCTTCCGGGGCGTTCAAGAGTATCAAAGCCCTTTCCCATTCTAAGCTTATGATGACGTTCCACCTTTTTTTTATCCTCTTCCGAAAAAACCGGCATCGTTGCTATATAGAACGCATGATCTCCAAGCTCTACAGCTCTGCCCTCGGCATATTCACTTTTTCCGCTTCCACTTCCGCCGGTGATGAATATCATCATTTATATGCCTCTATTCCTATATTATCAAAGCTGTGAACGCTGTCATAAACTGAAAGTACAAGGTCAAGAAGCGGCAGCAGCATTACACCACCGGTACCTTCCCCAAGCGCCATCTTTGCCATTATGGGGGCATCGATCCCCAGGCTCCTCATTACTTTTTCGCCGCCCGGTTCTTTACTCATATGAGATGGCAAGATAAAATCCATACATCTTTTGTCTATAGCACGGGCAACCAGTGCCGCAGCTCCGGATATTACTCCGTCCAGGATAACAGGAACGTCAAACGCGGCTCCGGCAAGGATCGCCCCGCACATCGCAGCTATATCAAAGCCGCCCACTTTGGAAAGAACATCCAGTCCGTCCCCAGAATCAGGGTTGTTGAAATCAATAGCTTTTCTGATCGCGTTTATCTTGCGCTGAAGACCTGCATCTGAAAGACCTGAGCCCCTTCCGGCTATAATTGAGGGATCTTCTCCGAGCAGCACCGATATAACGGCGGCAGTGCTTGTTGTATTGCCAATCCCCATCTCTCCTATCACAAATATCCCTACGTCTTCTTTTACACCTTCGAGCACAGCAGCTGCACCGGTTTCTATTGCGGATACAGCCTCATCCATCGTCATGGCTGCAGCTTTTGTAAAGTTTTTTGTTCCTCTTGAGGTCTTAACCGTGGTAAGGCCATCAACATCATCTATCATTCCCACATCAAAAACCTTTACATCCGCGCCGGCCTTCTTTGCCATGATATTCACATTTGATGTTCCTTCAACAAGGGCTTTCGCGACGGCTGTTGTAACAGTATGGTCGGTCTGGCTTACGCCTTCCTCCACTACTCCGTTATCCGCGCAGAACACAAGTACCCTTCTTTTTTCTATTGACGGCACAACTTTTTTCTGCGCAGCCCCGGCTGTTGAGACAAGCTCCTCCATTATACCAAGGCTCTTTAAAGGCTTTGCGACACTGTTCCATTTTGTTTCGCATTCTCTATATATCAACTTATCGGACTCATGTATCTTGCTGAGTAATTCTGTATAATTCATATCAATATGCCGGAACGAGAAATCCGCTGTACATCCATCCATAATGTTCATAGTAGTGAACAAAGTACCAATCACCTTTTTTGCCGATCACCATCATCAGTACTCCGGGGCTGTATGATGATATTTTTTCATAATTTTCCGAAGGGCCGCTCCTCATTGTCACAGGAGTATCCGCCACTATTATCATTTCTATCTCCGGATCATATTCTTCGTCCGGGATCAGATTTTTATCCTCCACAACAAGATCAAAGCCGTCTGAGCTGTGAGTATAAAGTGTCCAGTATTCCTCCCCGCCGATCTCTTCCTTTTCCAGTATGGCATAATAATCGGCCTGATAACGGTCTCCCTTCGGAGACGGGTCATCATGGTTTCTTCTGTATTGCACGTAGTGATATCTGCCATCAAATTCCGCCTTCTTTATTGTTATGTCCGAGTGATACCACCACACTCCGTTTTCATTTAATGTTATTGTTCCGGTGAATTCATTATTGACAAAAGCCGGACTCGATCCCGTATAGTCAGAAACATCATTCGACGGAACATGAAAGATATTCCGGGCTGCCCAGGAAAAGCTGTCACTCGGCAGCGTCATGATATTACCGGAATATACAGGCTGTGCCACAGGATATGTTGAATAGTTGACACAGCATCTCTGACCGAAAAGACAGTCCATGAGCCTTCGTACGCTTATTGTATCTCTGTAGTCGTACTCCATGCTTCCCGGCGCTCCGCCATCTGTATAGGTGTCGAAAGCATCAAGAAAAGATCTGAGGCTGTCATCCTTGGCTGTTTTCATAGTTACGTCTTCTTTTTCCGATATTTCGGAGGATTCCGTCTGATCCTCTGCCAGAACCGATGTCTCCTGTATATCATCCTTTTTCCCACCACATGCGGTAAGAAGCAACGCTAACATGGTCAGACAGATCATCATTATTGCTGTTCTTTTGATCATTATCGTGTTTTCTCCTTAGTCCTGCTCTAAAAAGTCTCTGTTTTATCAATATGATCGCAGCATATGGCTGTATTTATTCCATTCAGGCATATACCTTGACAAGTCAGTTTTAAATTCTTTTCCATGTCCTGAATGCCGCAGATGCAGCAGTTCATGCAGCACCACATAATCAAGACATTCATCCTGCATATCAGCAAGCTGCAGATTAAAGCATAACCTTTTCCTGGCAGGAACACAAGAGCCCCATCTGCTAGTCATATATCTTGTGTGCCAGGATGCGCAGTAAAGGCCGGTTGCCGCCTCCCACTTATCGATAACATGAACTAATCTGTTTTCAAGCTCTGTCTTTTTTTGAATGTAGTATTCCTTGTCCGGCTTGTTTATATGCTTTGTCTTTTTTTCTTCTATCCATTTTATATTTTTACGGGCAAATGCCTCTGCCCTGGAATAAGGATACCCTTCAGGTAAAGATATATATACTCTGCCATCGTTATTAACATGCAGATGCATATTCTTTATCTTCTTTTTTATCAACTCTATATCGTTACCATTTATATTTATATATTTTCGCATATTTTCAAGTACTGACTTCCCGGGTGCATCCCCAAAAAATATACAACATCAGAGATTGTAACTTAAAAAGGCAGACTTTTCCAGAAAAAGAAACATTGGAGCTGTCCCCCAAGACAGTCAAGTCCTAAATGTGGTGTAAATTCGAATTGTTACCTTTAGGTTGGGGACATATTGTCCCGGAGGATGCCTTGCATCCTCTTAATTGCCCTTCAGCACATCGGAGAAATCTGTCAATGGGCGCACCGCGCCCCCCCGAAGGGGTTCCGTTGACTGATTTCGGAGTATGTGCTATTGCTGCCTGTTACGTTGCCAGAAGCCGGTGCTGTTCCTTTGCTCTCATTGCGATAGATGCCGAACCCAATGATTTCACGGTGTCCTTCGCTGTTAGCAGCATAAGCGCTCATGAGTGCTTTAGAGATTACTCAGGAGTTCTCACGAACCTTGAAGTAAGTAGCATCTATAGTCATGAACGGGTATTCCCCGGTTAGAAGCCGTTCCTTGAACGCTTTTACCTTTTCATCGAGTTCTTTGCAGGCTTCCGATACCGTAGACTTAGAGAAACTCTTACTGCAAAGAGTTTCCATGACCTGGGATACTTTCCGCGTGGAAACTCCATTGACGCACATTTCAGCCATGGTGACGATCAGAGCGGCCTCGCTCCGGCAGTAATTGTCGAAGACAAAGGTTTTGAACGATTCACCATCACGGTGCTTCGGAACCTTTAGGATTATTTAAACTATACGGGTTGACAAAGGGCGGTCGCGAAAACCATTGCGGTTGACTGTAGAATTTCGTCCTGATTCAGTATAATATCGAGTTGAGCCATCGTGTTCATCCTCCTTGGTATTATTTTGGATTTGGTCATTTAACATTATACCTAAAGGTTGAGCCATTGGCTCTGTTCAATTTACACCATTATATATCCACTATCGCGGAAGCTCCTCCCTCCTTGTTCGATTCCCGTATCCAAAAGAAGGAGTCCCGGACCTTTGGTCCGAGTCTCCTTCTTTCAGCGGGGTACGGGAATCGAACCCGCCTCTCGAGCTTGGGAAGCTCGCATACTACCGATGTACTAACCCCGCGCTTCCGGAATTATAACACTATGTTATGATACGTTCAAGCATCATATGATCGTAATAAAAACGAGACCGGTCAAAAGGCCGGTACTCATATAAATACATTATTTTATTGTAATTCCCGGGCTTTCTGCAAAGTTTCCTCAATCTGTGCAAATGAGGCTTTGCATACTTCAGCAAGCATTTCCCCGGCTTTTGAGGTTTTTACGCTTCTCCTGTTCCTGTCGAAAAGGCAAACACCCCATTCCTCTTCAAGCATACTTATCTGTCTGCTCACGGTCGGTTGTGTTACGAAAAACAATTCAGCAGTTTTGGTAAAACTAAGTGTTTCAGTCATTGAAAGAAAAATCTCAATCTGATTTTTTGTCATGTTTAAGTCTCCTATGATAGTCGTTTGCTGATAAAAAATAATTCTTTCTATATAAGGGCAGCTATTGCAGGCTTTAGTCCTTTCTGACCGATGATCTGGAAGGTACAGGCAACGCCGCATCTCATTATCCCCATATACAGCAGCTATACCCAGAGCCCTGAAGATGACCACAGTGTAAGCCGTGATGAAAGGCAGCCGTTATAGGGTATTATCTCATAGATAAACGCCGGGATAAGAGTCAGAACGCCCGCGGTTAAAAACTGCATTCCTGAAAGCCTCAGCGAATCAACCTTGTCTCCCCTCCTGTCTATTATCATTATCTGAATGGCAAATCCAAGCGCGCACCCTATAAGCAGGATATCCGTAAGAGACAGGGAAAAATTGCCGGTTATGCATAAAAATTACAGCCCGGCAACCGCTTTAACTACAGCAACCCATACATTCCACCCGTATTTCTGACAAAAGGAAACACCTATCAGAGGCACAAGAATGATATACATCGCTGTAAGGAATCCGGCTTTTCCCGCAGAAGCCCCAGATTGAGCGCAACCTGCTGAAGATTAATAGCAATACAGATTAAAACACCGCACATAAGACCTGTGGTCAGCTGCAGCTTTTTTATTTCTATTCATCACAATTATTAAAATAATCCTTAACTTCTTCTATGTTTTTATTTATCTCTTTGACAAGCTCATCTGTTGAGCTGAATTGTCTCTCCGGTCTTATCCTTTTGTAAAACTGTACACTCACTTTTTTGGAATATATATCCCTGTTAAAATCAAAGATATTCGTCTCGACAGTTCTTTCCTGTCCGTCATCAAAGGTCGGACGGCATCCGATATTTGTAATGCTGTTGAAGGTATGCCCGTCAACTGTCGTTTTTGTGGCATAAACACCGTTCGGGGGAAGTATCTTGTCGTCCGGAGCAATAAAATTTATAGTCGGAAACCCTATCCTCCTACCCAGACTTTTTCCGTGGACTACTGTTGATGTCATTGTAAATGCAGATCCGAGCATGGCGTTGGCCTCTTCTATATTGCCCTTTTGCAGTTCCTTTTTTATAAGGCTTGAACTTACTTCCTCATAAGCCCCCGTTTCTCTCAGCTTATATCTTACCTTTTCTACGGCAATAACATCAAAACCGTACATTTCCCCAAGCTTCTTCAGGGTATCAACATCTCCTGTCCTGTCTTTTCCGAATCGAAAGTCTTCTCCAACAACGATAAGCTTTACATTCAGCTTATCCACAAGAATATCCTTGACAAAAACCTCCGGGGACATCCCTCTTGTTTCATCGTTGAAAGGAAACTCGACAATATAATCTATACCATCAGGAAAATGATCGTTCTTTTTTTCCTCGCGTGTTTTTATAGTACGATGATCTTCAGTCCCTTTGTCGTCAATTATCAATGCGGGCGGAATACTGAAAGTAAATACTACAGCATTATCACCGGCATTTTTATTATTGATAACAGTATCAAAAAGCAGTCTGTGACCGATGTGATTACCGTCAAATTTTCCCAGAGTAACTATTGAATTGTCGATCTTAAGATCCTTGATATCAGTTATCGTTTTCATCAGTAAACATTTTTTCACATAAGTAGCAGTTCTTACCGGGATCATGTCGATAAAGAGCATAAAATCTGCCGTTTTCGTCATACACCCTGATAATATCATCATAAGACTCATTGTTATCAAGAGTCAGATTATTCTTATCAAGAATATTTCCATGCATCACTTTTATTACATTTTCATTTTTTATGATCCCGGCAGGATATCTTTCAAGAAATCTATCCGGAGGTATCAGTATCTCCCCGCCCCTTCCGGCATTGAATAAAGCTCCGATCTCAGATATCGTATATGAATCATTGATAGTAAGCATACTTGTTTTTGTTCTTTCAAGTCTTTCCATGCATGCCGGAATATCAAGAGCTTTTCCTATATCTTCACAAAGAGTTCTTATGTAGGTGCCTTTGGAGCAGTCAACCAACAAATCCGCATAAGAACCATCATCCCGGCTGACCAGACTGACATCACTATATCCGTATATAGTTACGGGACGCGGCTGTCTGTCTATATTGAGCCCCTTTCTTGCGGCATCAACAAGCTTTACACCATTAACTTTCAGGGCGGAATACATCGGCGGAACCTGATATATCATCCCTGTAAATCTATCCTCTAAAAGTTTTTCGAAGTCGATCCCTCTAAGCCTTTCTCTGATCTTATCAGAGCTCATCTCTTCCAGGACTGTTCCCGAAATATCCAGAGTGTCGGTCTTTGTCCCGAATCTCAGCCGCGCTCTGTACTGCTTATCCGTATCCATCAGGTGATCCACAAGCTTTGTGGCCTTCCCCAGACAGACAGCAAGAACGCCCATCGCGTCAGGATCCAGCGTTCCTGTGTGTCCGGCCTTTTTCTCACCTGTGATCTTTCTGATATTACTCACCACCTGAAACGAGGTCATACCGGCTTCTTTGTATACATTTAAAACTCCGTTTAACATATCTCTCTGCGGATAGCCTCCAGAACTTTTTGCGCGCACTCTTTCAGATCACCCTTAAGTGTTGCGCCGGATGCTCTGATATGACCTCCTCCGCCAAATTCCGCGGCAATCTTATTTACATCAACAGGGTCAACAGACCTGAGACTGAGTTTGATCTCATCATCCTTTATCTGATACATAAAAAACGATACCTTTACGCCGGATACAAGGCGAAGCTGCGGAACTATCCCGTCCAGTTCAGCCGTTGAAACTCCGAATTCTTTTATCTCCTTTTGCGATAAAAGTGTATATATTACCCTGCCATCATATGCGAGGGTGCTGTTCATCAGTGCATACCCGAATATCTTTGTTTCGTTATAGCCTTTGATATAAAAACTTTCATCTATTATGAAATCTGTCGGTATATCAAATTCCATAAGGTGAGCAATCACCCGCATTGTTTCGGGTGATGTGGAAGGATATTTGAATACACCTGTATCAAAAACTATCCCGGTATAAAGAGCTATGGCGATATCCCTGTCGATCAGGTCCGGGTCCATAAGCTTATATACCTCCTCGCTTGCAGATGATGATCCTGCGTCAACATGATTTTCATCTGCGAATCCTGTGTTCGATATATGGTGGTCGATATTGACAGTTTTCCCGGCTTTTTTAAAATACTTTTCGGCCTTTCCTATCCTGTCAAGAGAGGCGCTGTCCAGGCAGAACATAAGGTCATACGGATCATGATCCGGAAATGCAGTATTAATGTCCCCGTATCCGTATAAAAATCCAAGTTTGCGTCCCGGGTCATCAAGGTAAACATCTGCAGATATCTCCGGATGATTCTTTTTGATATAGGAATAAAGTCCGAGGACAGAGCCCGCACAGTCTCCGTCAGGTCTGGTGTGACCCGTGATGCAGACTGATCTCACATTCTCAAGCAGGTTGTCTATGATCATATTCTGTTGACCTCATCAATCCTCTTCATCATGTTCATCGCGTCTTCTATAGAGGTATCTATGATAAATGTAAGGGCCGGTGTATTGCGCAAATTTAGCCTGTGCGCAAGCTCACGCCTGATAAATCCTTCTGCGCTCTTTAAGCCTTCAGATGTCTCCTGTCTGTCCTTTTCATCACCCATTACAGAAACATATACCTTGCAGGTTTTCAGATCTGTGGCCACATCAACAGCTACTATGCTTGTCAGAGGATGTATTCTGGGATCCTTGCTTTCCCTGATGATCTGTGCAAGTTCACGCTGGACCTCTGAATTTATCCTTATGTTTTTTATACTGTTTTTTTTCATCAGTTTCTCGGTACTTCCTTCATGATATAAGCCTCCATGACGTCGCCTTCTTTGATATCCTGGAAATCAGCAAGTACGATACCGCATTCAAATCCGGATTTAACCTCCCTTGCGTCATCCTGGAACCTTTTAAGAGAGCTTAACGGTCCTTCGTAAAGCTGTTCACCGTCACGACTCAGCCGAACCTTGCTGTCCTTTGTTATATAACCGTCAGTTACATATGATCCCGCAATAACGCCTACGCCTGATGCCTTAAAGGTCTGACGAACCTCAATATGCCCGATGACTTCTTCTTCGTATATCGGCTCCAGCATGCCCTTCATTGCGGCTTCAACGTCATCAATAGCGTTATAGATGACACTGTATGTCCTCAGATCAACCCCTTCGTGATCGATCGTGTCTCTTGCTCTGGCATCCGCCTGGACATTAAATGCGATTATTATGGCATTTGACGCACCGGCAAGTATCGCATCCGATTCATTTACATTTCCTACACCGGAGTGGATAACCTTTACCACAACCTCGTCATTTGAAAGCTTTTCAAGCGAATCCCTGATAGCCTCAACACTGCCCTGAACGTCAGCTTTGATGATGAGTTCAAGCTCTTTAAGTTCTCCGGCCTTCATCTGGTCAAAGAGGTCGTCAAGATTCGTCTTCTTTCTTGTTCCGGCAAGCAGCTTCTTCTTGTTTTCCTCAATAAAAACAGCTGCAAAGGCTTTGGCTTCTTTGTCGTTATCATATGATATGAACACCTCTCCTGCCTTCGGCACTCCGTTCATACCAGTTATCTCAACAGGCGTTGATGGCGAAGCCTCATTAACTTTTTCTCCAAGGTCGTTAGTCATGGATCTTACCTTGCCATAGCTTTCTCCCATTGCTATATGGTCACCGACCTTAAGTGTTCCTTTTTGTACAAGAAGCGTGGCAACACTTCCTCTGCCTTTATCAAGCTTTGCCTCTATCACAAGACCCCTTGCTTTACGATCAGGATCGGCCTTGAGCTCAAGTATCTCAGTGTCAAGTATTACCATTTCAAGAAGCTCTGGGATCCCATCGCCTGTCTTCGCAGATATAGGCACAAAAATCGTGTCTCCGCCCCAGTCTTCCGGCACAAGCCCGTGGTCTGAGAGTTCCTGCTTTACCCTGTCAATATTTGCCCCAGGCTTATCAATCTTGTTAATTGCTACTATCACATGTATATCAGCCGCCTTGGCATGATTTATAGCCTCAACCGTCTGCGGCATAACGCCATCATCTGCTGCAACCACAAGGATAGCAACGTCTGTAGCCATTGCACCTCTAAGACGCATTGAAGTAAACGCCTCATGTCCCGGTGTGTCAAGAAATGTTATCTTTTCACCGCTGGGGAGTGTGACCATGTATGCGCCGATGTGCTGTGTAATACCGCCGGCTTCCTTTGAGATAACATTTGTCTTTCTTATAGCATCAAGAAGGCTGGTCTTACCATGGTCAACGTGCCCCATCACACAAACCACCGGAGGACGTTTGACCATTTTGGCCTCATCCTCTTCCTCCTCACGGAGAAGTTCTTCGATGTAGTCAATAACAACTTCGTGCTCAACCAGTATATCCATATCCAGAGCTATAGACTCTGCTGTTACAAAATCAAGAACATCATTAACCGTAAGAACCTGTCCTGAAAGGAAAAGCTTTTTGATAAGCTGTGCAGGCTGCATTTTGAGCTTTGAAGCAAAATCCTTTACAGTTATCGTCTCCGGAAGAGTGATAACCTTGATCTCTTCTTCAGGTTTGCTGTCTTCAGCAGCCTTATGTATCCGCTGTGCTCCGCGTTCATTTTCGAGCCTGTCGAATTTATCTCCGTGAGGTTTATCGTAGCGGCCTTTTTGCTTACCGCCTTTACCTTTGCCCTTGGTGTCTGTTCCCGCAGACGCAGCAGGAGCAGCAGCACCGCCGGAACCCTGACTCTTCTGACCGGGTCTTTGTCTGTCGCCCCTTTGAGGATTTCTGTCATCGCGTTGATTTCTGGACCTGTCCTTTGAAGACCGTCTTATCTGTATATCTGCCACAGAAACAGTTCCTTTAACTATTTTTTCACGAAGAGATTTTACAGCCTCGCTTTCCTTGGGTTTATCAGGTTTTGTCACAGCATCTGACTTTTTTGTTTCATCTGCTTCCTGTGTGATTTCAGCCGCAGTTGCCGGCTTTTCAGCCTGTTCCGCCTGCCCGACTTTTTCTTTTGTTTCATCTTCTTTTGCCTTAGCTTCTTTCTGTGCTTTAGCTGCAATTCTCTGCTCCTCAAGCACATCGTCCGGCACCCTGTCCCGCGCCGGCCTTATCTGGCTGGGAAGCGGACGCTTTGGCTTCTCCTGTTCATCATCAGATGTTCTTTCACGCGCAGGTCGTATATTTGCAGAAACAGGTTTGGCTTTTTTCTCTTCTCTGCCCTGATCTTCTTTACCTGCCTTAACCGCGGCTCTTCCTTTTTCGGTCTGAGTGTATTCAGGATTAAAAACAGCGATAAGCTTTTTCTTTTTCTTCGGCGTGTCCTCAGCTGCTTCAGCGGCTGCTTCAGCAGCTTTCTCAGCTTCAATCTTTGCTATCTGCTTTCCCCCGTCCTCGTTTTTTTCTCCGTCAGCTGTTACTGTAGGTACAGTTTTAGGCTGTTCTTTAGCGATGAAATCGGGGACAGCAACTGCCTTTACCCCGGCCATTCTGGACGGGACTTTTTCGCCGGTTTTTTCTTCTTTTTTACCTCCGCCGAATTTCTCTTTTACCAGCTTAATCATGTCGGGAGGGCAACTGCTCATATGGCTCTTCACCGAAGCCCCCTGCTCTTCAAGGAACGCGATCAATGTCTTATTGTCTATTCCTATCTCTTTTGCCAATTCATGAATTCTCAAATTCTTTACCTCCTGTACGAATGACCATCAGTCATAGTTCGTAACTGTAACTTTTTTTATTATGCTGTCAGCCAACCCTTCATCTGTTACAGCTGCGCTTGCTCTTAAAGTTTTTCCGATGTGCTTTGCCAGCTTTTCCTTTTCTCCAAAAAATACGATAGGTATCTGCCGGTATGCGCACATATCATTAAAATGTTTTTTAGTGTTATCCGATGCATCTTCTGTGACGATCACCAGAAACGCTCTGTTTGCTTTGATCTGCTTTTCTGTCTGGAACTGTCCGCTCGCTATCTTTCCGGCTTTAGCCGCCAGAGAGATCATGGAATATACTTTATATTCGGATATTTCATTCATTTTCCGATGCGGCTTCCCCGTTTATATTTTCTTCGATCTTATCTTCGTCCGTTTCAGCTTCTTCAGAAGTTTCCACAGCAGCGGCTTCTTCTGTGATCTCAGTTTCCGGAGCATCAATTATAACGTCCCCGGCTTCTTCGACCGGAACCATATCATCTTCAATCTCTGCCGCTTCCGCGTCGGCCGCAGCCGCAGCTACAGCGTTTGCGAGAATGTCTATACCATCTTCCTCAAATGTATCACTGTTATCAGCCGGGCCTTCATAATCGCCCTCATATATCTCGTCAAGAATATCTGCTGCCTGTGTTTCATTAAGTATGTCGATCTTGAATCCGGTAAGTCTTGCCGCGAGTCTTGCATTCTGGCCTTCCTTGCCGATCGCGAGTGACAATTGATAATCGGGAACGATAACTGTCGCAGTCTTTTCCTCATCATCCGCAAGCACAGATATTACCTTTGCGGGACTCAACGCATTTTCTATCAGTATTGCCGGATTGTCAGACCAGTTGATGATATCTATTTTCTCACCCTTCAGCTCCGAAACTACGGTGTTAACTCTCATACCGTTCATTCCGACACATGCGCCTACAGGATCCACATCCGGGTCATTTGACCATACTGCCATCTTCGTGCGGCTGCCGGCCTCTCTGGCTATTGACCTGATCTCAACTGTTCCGTCCTTCACTTCCGCAACCTCTGATTCGAAAAGTTTTCTTACAAGCTCAGGATGCGTTCTTGAGACAAGTATCCTTAAAGACTTACGGGTGTTCTTAACCTCAAGAACATATACCTTTATTCTTTCTCCGCTTCTGAGGCGCTCACCCTTAACCTGCTCATTCTCATTTAATATTCCGTCAGCCTTACCCAGGTTGATGGTTATGTTCTGATCGTTTATCCGCTGAACTATGCCGGTGATGATATCCTTTTCTTTAGCGCTGAACTCTTCATAAACATTGTCTTTTTCTCTTTCCCTTAGGTTCTGTACAAGGACATTTTTTGCATTTTGCGTTGCTATTCGGCTGAATTCCTTTGATTCCGCAGCAAGACGGACAACATCCCCTACCTGGCAGTCCGGATAGATACTGCTGGCATCCTCATAAGAGATCTCCAGAAGAAAATTCTCAACTTCATTAACTACAGTTTTTTCCGCGTAAACAAAGAATTCCCCTGTTTCCTCATTCACCTTTGCAAATACGTTCTCCGCAGCAAGGATACTGTCTTTTTTCTTGTATTGATTTTTGAAAGCAGTAACCAGAGCAGACTCGATAGCTCCTATTATGGATTCTCTTTTAATGTCCTTTTCTTTCTCCAGAATTTCCAGTGCTTCGATCAATTCGCTTGCCATTGTTTTTCTCCTTTTTATTTAATATCTAAAAAACAAAATATTGTTTTATTAACGAAATATTATTTTTATTAATTATTATTATCTCTTCCTTTTCCCCGCCTATATCGAGACTTATGCTGCTGTCATCATATGTTTTCAGATCGCCTATAAGGACCTTTATCTTTTCGATCACAGGCTTACCTTTTTTTGAAACACTCTCAAGTTCTACCGGCTTATACAGATGCACTTCCACAGGCTTATCTATATTTCTTTCAAAATCCTTCTCCCTTTTAAGGGCTCTTGTCAGCCCCGGCGAGCTTATCTCCAGGATATAAGCGTCAGCGATTGGGTCTTTTTCATCAAGCACAGCTTCAAGCTTACGGCTTATCGTCTCGCAGTCATCCACGGAAATACCACCCGTTTTATCTACAAAACACCTCAGATAGAAGTTTTCACCTTCTTTAACGTATTCCACATCAACTATCTCATATTCTTTAAGTTCTCCATCCTCATCCGGCGTTTCAGACATCTCACGGATGACAGGTTCTAACAGTCCGAGTACAACCTCTTCTGTTTTTGAATATTTCATCATGTCAAACCCTTAATACTAATTCGAGCGGACCGCTTTGGGTCCGCCCGATACTTAAAATTAATATTACCAGATAATCATTATACAGATTTATGCATTAAATGCAAGGGTTTACAAAGATTTTACAGCTTTTTTTGCTTTATTTTCAGGCATTAACGCTTTCATATGCCTCTCTGACTGCCTTTGCGAACTGGTCAACGCAGCTCGTACCACGGGCTCCGCACTGGTTTCCGGCAAGCTTTTCTTCTATTTCATCAACGCTCATGCCTTCCACAAGCTTAGAGATAGCGGCAAGGTTTCCCGGACATCCCTTTATAAACTCAACATTCCTCACCTTATCTCCATCAAGTTCAAAAGATACTGAAACGGAACAGGTCATCTCATTTTCATGCGTATATCTCATTAATACCACCTCTATATATTTACTATATTAATATTTCTGCGCTCTTGCGGCAGGAGTGTCCGGCTTTTTGATCAGCAACGCGATGATACATGAGATAAGGCATATTGCCGCGATACCTCCAAGAACCACCATATAGGCTTCCCGGTCACCCATTCCTCCGCTGTTAAGACCACTCTGTACAGCCTGCACCAGCTTTGTTCCGAATGAGGCAACAAGGAGCACCATAATCATGATCGGAAGGTTCTGTGCGTAATACTTTGCGCCAAAGAATTTGTTGCAGAATGCCGACTGACTTGTTGTAACGCCTCCGAATGAAAGACCGGTCATGATATAGGATATGATAAGCACGAACATGCTTCCCGTCACCATGGCAAGTATGATGATACCCATAGACAGCATGAACAGCATGCTGATACTTATCAATGTGACCTTATATCCGATCTTATCAAACATTCCGCCAAATATTATTCGGCCGATACCGTTAAATATTGATATAAGCCCCACTATAATTGCCAGCAGCGACGGATTTTCATTAAGTGCGGGAATCGCGGTTGTTGCTATAGGAGTACCAAGGAACAAGACAGCAAAGCCTGCAGCGGTTGTGATGGTAGCCCAGGTGAACATGAGCCAAAACGTGGCTCTTTTTACCATCTTCGAGGTTTCCACATCCTCATAAGGTTCTGTGGTATTTTTAGTCTTTTTACCGGGTTTAGGCGCCGGAGCAACAAAATCAGGCCCTGTTTTTTTTACTATCAGAGCGCCTATTATGATAAATATAAGGCAGCCAACACCTATTGCTGTAAAACATATATACCAGGGAATTCCTCCGCGGCCGCTTCCGTCCATCTGATCAACAACAGATGCGTAAAGAAGACCTATAAGAAAGGAGCCTATGCCAAAGCCCATCAGCAGGATACCGGAAATAAGGCCCTGTTTATCCGGAAACCAGCCTGAAACAGCGCTCAGGATTGCATTATAAGCCAGACCTGCGCCAAAACCGCCGAGAACGCCAAAACCGGCGTAAATCGCAATTATAGAACCGGTCGCATTACCCACAAGACCGGCGATAACAAAGCCTGCCAGCATCAATATCGCCGCGATAAAAAGATTTACCTTGAGATTGACACCTTTTTTCTGCATCTGTCCGCCCAGAAAACCTCCAAGACAAAAGGCTGTCATGACGATAGTAGATGTCCAGGTAAGCAGGTCAGCAGACCAGATAGTACCCGTGATCGGTTTGGAAAAAGTTGTCCAGCCATATACGAGCCCGGCAAAAAGCAACACCATAACTCCTGCTGCTGCGTATATAGAACGATGTAGTGGTTTTTTCATGATGTACTCCCTGTTTTTTCGAGAACTAGTAAATATATATAACTGCGAAATTCTAACACATACTTCCGGCAATGTCCATGACCCGGGATTTTAAAGGAACAGCATCATTGCCGGCAGTAAATTCCCAAAGTAAATCCCACAGTAGGAATTAAAGTTGGATTTACTCTGGGAAATTTTTTGCCGTAGAATTTACCTTGGGAAATCATCCCAAATATTTTTCACGGAGGTATAATCCTATGACAAACCAATTCAATCTGAAAAAGAACAAACACCTTACTTCTGAAGACCGCACTGAGATTCAGGAATGCCTGAACAGAAGAATGTCTTTCAAAGACATTGCCCGGCTTCTTGGCAAAGACCCTACGACGATCTCCTATGAGGTCAAACATCACCGCATGGAACATAAAAGCGGTTTCTCATCCCTCAATGATCCCTGTCCTTCCTTGTTGAAGGCCCCTTTCGTCTGCAACGGATGCCCTAAAAGGTCCCTTGCCTCCTGTCGATATGTACGTTTTCTC
>JAZRZO010000071.1:0-60073 GCA_045601405.1 Lachnospiraceae bacterium
TAAAATCAATGTAGTGATACAGTGTTAATCCACTTGCTACGATTCCTGTTATCACCCCTGATAACGAAATGATAACAGGAGCTTTTTTCGCCGGAATAATACGGATAAACTGTGAAATCAAAGCAACGAGCAATAATTCAAGCAAAATAACTGTTTATTGAGTCATCATTGAATTCAATAAATGGACGTGGCATCGGATTTCCTTTAGGATCAAAGGCAGTAGTGGTTGCAATCCAATGTCCTATTACGGCGTAGCCATAGACCGGATGAAAAGGATGCTTCCGGCAAGTGTACCGACAATGCCACTAAGCAGTGGAAGGAAACGGAAATACCATAGACTTATTCCTTATCTTCGGTGAACTGCTCCGCCGTCGAAATGATCTTATTCTCTCCCACCAGAACAAGCTTCAGATTCCGGAAGGTTTCGATCCCATATACCGTGTTGTTTTCGTCTGCGTCGCTTTGATAATCTGCAAGGTTAAGGATTGCGTTCGTCAGCGTCTGTGTCCTTGTATCGAGGTTATACTGAACACTTCCGCCGTCCCCCCAGAACGTCTGTGCAGTTTTCACTGGTGGTCTGTCTTCCGAGGACATAGGCCGAATCGCCCCAGCCTGCATCATCATACTCATCTGCTGCCGCCGTAAACGGAATCATCGCAGCGATCAGCATAAACACGATCGCGAAGATCGATATTTTCTTTTTCATAAGACATTTCCTTTCTGAAAAAAACCCCAAATAAAACAGGATACCGGGGAAAACACTGCTTCGCATCAGAAAATATAATCAACCATTCGCTGAAACGCCAGCGATTTGGCCCAAGCGGTTTTTTTGGGAATGAACGGTTTTTTCTCGGACGCTTATCTATAATATAGCAAAGGATAAATTTTATGAGCGCCAGACCCCATTCCGGATATACCGGGTCGGGGAAGAATGCTTTTACCGGCGACACCAGCAGCCAGTGCAGGAGGAATATCCTGAGCTTCTTTCAGATTACACTGGGTTTATGCTGCGTAAGTTCATCCCCCGTGCATTTACTAACATCCAGGGCACTCAAAACATCGTCTTTGCCAGTGGCACAATGATGGAAACCAGTATGTTGGGCGGACTTTACAACCCAAAAACGCTGGATGAATACGGTAAGTATTAGCGGGAACCACTCACCCGTCAGCTGCGTTGACACTCTCCCCAGGGCAGGACTATGAGAGAAGAAAAAGCCTTTCTCCGGCTACTTTACCGATTTCGCCTTGCAGATCACCCCGTCATCATAGGATTGAGCCGCGGTCTCACCGGGTTCTAAAACAAGGAAATCCCTGTCATTCCAGTCTCCGTTTATCATACGCTCAAAAAGATTCATGTCGCCGTCTATCTCGTGATAATTCCACCCGTAAAATGCGGCGGCATCTTTTGTTGCCTGCGCATACTTCTCCTTATCACAGAATGGCATCTTTATATAGGCCGCATTATGATAGTTTTCCAGTCCGCCTAAAGAATCCATAAGATATTCGATAGTTTCCTCATCATGGCCCTGCTCTTCAAAATGCCGCACCATCATACAGTGCCTTGCCTTGCCGGGCATAGTGGTGTTTTCTATCCAGTCAGCCGTATACCAGTAGCATCCGGGGATCTCCGCAAAATAATGGTTGTATTTCTCTCTCGAGCCCATGAACAGAGTGACGCAGTCGTGCGCCCTGGGTATGACTATGCGGTGATCTCTGGCCGTCAGACCGGAAACAGCGTTGGAACAAAGACCGTAGCCTAAGACGATCGCATCGAAATCCTCTGCGATACCGTCGTCATTTTCGCTTATCTCATTCATTTTGTTGGTGTGCGGATCCCCGCCGGATTCTATTGCGTCTATTTCCGCCTGAAGCAGGTCATGCAGCTGCTCAGGATAGTTATGCTTTCCCTGGCGGATCCATGTGATATCGACAATGGTATCCGAGGTGCTGCATATATAGGAAATCTCCCTGAAGAGCACCTTGCAGGCGATCAGTTTGATTCGCATGTCCAAATCCTCCATCTGATATGTGGTATGTATGGCCCTCTCCCCGAAAAAAAGGGGGGTTATTGGTGCTATGACCTCTGGTTCACCTTCTCCGGAAGGGGAAAGTATCGAGTCAGGAAAGATGTGTCAGGATCTGATGGGCTGCAACATTGCCCTCCCCAACCGACTTTGCTATCTGATACGGACGGCCCGTGCAGTCTCCTGCGGCAAAGCATCCGGAGATATTGGTCTCCTGCGCGCGGTTAACAACGATATGCGGCCCGTCCATCTCCAGCCCGCTGAGCAATGTGGTGGGCGCGATCGCGCTTCTTAAGCAGAATATCCCGTCAACTTCTATCTCCTGTCCGTCCGAAAGCACGACCTTTTCAACTTTATTTTCCCCGATAATGCTTTTTACCGGTTTTTCAAGCCGTACCGTGTTTTCTTCGTCCGGCTTCTCCTGTTTATATGTCCTGAATACATAAACCTTGCCGGCTACCTCCTCAAGATATCTTATATCCTCCTCCAGCTTGTCAGCGCTGCAGACAACGGCGATATCCTTACCCTTGTAAAAGAATCCATCGCAGGTTGCGCAGTAGCTTACACCCCTGCCTACAAAGTCCTCTTCTCTTTCAATCCCTCTTGCCTGCACAACGCCGGTCGCGAAAAGAACCGTCTTTGCCTCATATACCTCATTATTGGCCAGCACCATAAAGTGATCATCCATTTTCGTTATAAGTGTAACGATCTTGTCCGTTATCTCCAGCTCCATCTCTCCGGCCTGCCTGGCAAAGGCCTCGTTCAGCGCCTTGCCGCCCGTCATGGAAAAGCCCGGATAATTAGCTATCTTTTCGGATTTGCCAATCTTATCGCTCTGCTCCTTTGAGCCGAACCATACTATCTCTTTGTTATGCAGCTTTAACGTGAGCGCCGCAGAAAGCCCTGCGGGTCCCGTTCCTATTATCGCGACATCATTCGTATCTGTATCCCTCTTTTGTTCATTTATTATAACTACAGTTTATGAAATAACGCTCTCCTGCCTAAGCGACAAGAAAAAACTTTCTGCTAAAGGCGGGCAAATCTTTCACAACCCTTGCCCCTGAGCCATTTGTGAAACAATAAGGCAATCCCCGTAAAGACCGCTGTCAGGATGATCAGATACACCCCCGCGCCGATAAATCTTGCGACAAAGACATACAATCCCGTAAAAACCAGTGTTGCGGCCAATCCGCCGAGCCAGGAAAACAGCACATTCAGATTCTGCTTGATAGGCTGCGCCTCACTTGTCCAGTCCATCATCGGCCGCTTAAGGTCGAGGACAAGCATAAAGCTTGCGTCTGCCAGAAGAAAAGCCGCCACACACAGGATGATCCCGACGGCGTCTATCACACTTGCTTTCAGCACAAATATCACCGCGCCGGCGCATATGACCGACGGAACTATTGTTATCACAATATGCACAAAGAGCTTTGCCTTAAATATCCTGTACGGGTCCAGCGGCATGGTCTGAAGGATCCATACGCGCCGCCCTTCAAGGGAGATAGCCGGTGCCACGATACCTGTCATCGATGCAAAAAAGCATATGATAAATGTACCTGCAACAGACATCATCGAAGCATATATAGGAAAGCTGTCATTTAAAGGCTCAAGAAATGTACGAATGAACTTTGTTTCGACCAGTATAAACACTGCGACAGCCAGTAAAAACAGAAGACTCATCCCGGTATTGAGCATATATCCGGGACTTGAAGTGAACTGCTTCATCTCCTTCCTTCTGAGAGCCGCGTCGACATTTGCCGAACGTATCTGTTCATCCTTAAACACCGCCCCTGTGTTTTTCACTCCGTAAGACACGGCTTTTCCGAAGCTCTTGCTCATTATCACCCATGTGAGGGCAAAAAGCGCCGCCGCAAAAGCAAGGCCTGCCAGAAAACCTATTACATTTCCGCTCATTCCAAGACCGAGAGAATACAGGGGGTATCCCCACCCTTTAACTCTCTCTCCTAAATTTTCCGCATTTTCCGCCAGAAAACGGAATATCTCGTTTGCTCTTATCCTGAACAGAATAAAAAGGGCTATGAATAATATCGCGATCAGCACCGTGACAGCAGATTTATTCTTGAGTTTCGTGCTTATCAGCGCGACTATCCATCCGAAGAAGCATGAAAATGTAAGAACCGCCAGCGCCAGTATAAAGATCCCGAGGATACTGAACACTACTGCGGGAAATGACGGATCCCCTTTGATAAAATAAAATATCACCGCCGGAATACTTACCACAGACGAATATATCAGACTCATTATGTAAACGCTGACCATCCTTGAAAGCAGTATATATGACGGCGGTATCGGCATCGCCTGTAAAAATTCATTGTCTTTTGCCTTAAACAGCGTCTCCGCCGTGGTAAAAACACTTCCTATTATGCCGATAATAAATGCCAGAATGTTCATTATCATGAAAAATATCCAGGCCAGGTTTTTCTCCATTAACGGCTCGCCTATCGGAAAAGCGAGCGCGAAAAAAACGCCCATTATTATAAGATAACATACAGCAAAAATAATGATCGCCCCTTTCGGACTGCGTCGTCTGCTGCTCTGTCCTTTCTTACCCTGTTGCTGCAGGTATATGAACCGCACCTCCTGCATCTGTCTTTTTATCAATGCTTTTATCATCAGTCTGTCCTTTTATCTAAACCCAGGAACCTGAATATCAAGCCCGTCTTCTTCTTTAGCTGCGCCCATCTGAACTCCGTTCTGAAGTTCAAGGAAAACATCCTCTAAGGAGTCGTCTCCTCTGACCTCTTCCATAGTCCCGGATCTTATGAGTTTTCCGTTTTTTATTATCGCAACCTTGTCGCAGAGCTTCTCCGCAACATCCAGAACATGTGTCGAGAAGAAGATCGCCCCGCCGTTATCGCATATCTCCCTCATAGTCTGTTTAAGCAGGAAAGCTGCTGTAGGGTCAAGCCCCACAAAGGGCTCATCCATAAGTATCATCTTCGGTTCATGCACCAGCGCCCCCATAACGGCAAGCTTCTGCTTCATTCCGTGCGAATAAGAGTTTACAGGCTGAGCCAGCTTTTCCGTAAGCTCAAACATATCACCGTATTTTTTTATACGGCTCATTCTCTCACTCTGCCCTACTCCATATATATCCGCCATAAAGTTAAGATACTGGATCGCGGTCATAAATTCGTAGATATCCGGATTGTCCGGGATATACGCGAGTGTTTTTTTAGCCTCTATCGCGTCTTTTCTGATATCGTGACCGCCTATTTTGATCACGCCGGTATCAAACGGCAGGATGCCGGCAACACTCTTAAGAGCTGTTGTCTTTCCGGCGCCGTTATGTCCGATAAATCCATATATCTCGCCCGCTTTTATCTCCAGGGAAAGATCATTTACCGCGGCATAGTCTCCAAATTTTTTTGTTAAGTGTTCTATTGTCAGCATGTCGCGCCTCCTTACATTGTTGCACACCATTATACCATATCATGCGGACATTTGCATTTACACATCTTCCTTTTTCTGATAAAAAGTATGTATTATCGCAAATTCGGAAGGGGCATGCGGAATGAGATTTGTAATACAGAGAGTGACAGACGCTTCAGTTACCGTTGGCGGCAAAGTGACAGGCAGCATAGATAGAGGCTTTCTTGTCCTTATCGGAGTCTGCAAAGATGATACTGCAGAGATTGCGGATAAGCTTATCCGTAAGATGACGGGGCTTCGGATATTTGAGGATGAAAACGGCAAGACAAATCTGTCCCTGAATGATGTTGGCGGATCGCTTCTGCTCGTTTCGCAGTTCACCTTGTATGCAGACTGCAAAAAAGGAAACCGCCCCAGCTTTATAAACGCGGGAGACGCCGACAGCGCCAATTCCTTATATGAATATATAGTTGAACAGTGCCGCGCGCTGGGCTTTCGCATTGAGACGGGAGTCTTCGGAGCACATATGGATGTGGCTCTCACAAATGACGGACCATTTACGATAATCCTGGATTCTGACGCCCTTTAGGATGACTCCTTTGTACCATCCCACCCTCACCTGATGCTCTTAAGGTTGTTACAGCACCATGGGATCGCGTTTTACGCCGGTATTTTTAAAAATCACCTGACCGTTTTCCCGATCGCATCCTGTGAGGGTGAAGTGACAGTAACAATTCCGCCTCTTCCGTCCGGACCCGGATCAACTGTAGCCTGGACCACAACCGTCCCGTTCTCGTCTGTCAGGTCAAAGGTTGATATCAGACCATCGTGAAATACCATTGAGTCCGGAAGTTCTGCCGTGAAATAGTCGCCCTCGTGCACTATAGTGTCGGGGTCTTTTACCACAATGCGGTTAACATACTACTAACGTGATCCCGAATGCGTTTTTTGATGTCTCTGACAGGCTGATCTTTTGCAAATAAAAAGACGGGCAGAAGATTGTCCTTCTGCCCGCCCGGCTTGCGTCCACGAGAGGATTCGAACCTCCGACCTACCGCTTAGGAGGCGGTCGCTCTATCCAACTGAGCTACGTAGACGTATATACAAAAGCTTATTTAGTTATAAGCTCTTTGCCCATATATTGTACCAGAACCTCCGGGATTTTTACACTCCCGTCTGCATTCTGGAAATTTTCGAGTATCGCCGCTGTTGTCCGGCCTGCCGCAACTCCGCTTCCGTTAAGCGTATGAACGAATTCGGCCTTATCTTTAGGATCGTTCTTATACTTTATATTTGCCCTTCTTGCCTGAAAGGCTTCAAAATTTGAACAGCTGCTTATCTCCACATATCTGCCATAGCTTGGCATCCATACTTCTATATCATATTTCATGGCTGCCGTAAAGCCCAGATCGCCGAGACATATCTTTACGACTCTGTATGGCAGGCCAAGTCTCTGAAGGACATCCTCTGCGTCCTGAGTGAGCTTTTCCAGTTCTTCGTAAGAGTCCTCCGGCTTTGTGAATTTTACAAGTTCAACCTTGTTGAACTGATGCTGGCGGATAAGCCCTCTTGTGTCGCGGCCCGCGCTTCCCGCCTCTGCCCTGAAGCATGCGGTGTACGCGCAATGCTTTATCGGCAGCGTATTTCCGTCCAGTATCTGATCTCTGTACATGTTTGTTACCGGAACTTCCGCGGTGGGAACAAGGAAATACTCCTTGCCGTCGCCTATCACCTTATATGCGTCCTCCTCAAATTTCGGGAGCTGTCCTGTTCCGGTCATGCTTTCACGGCTCACCATGAAGGGAGGAAAAACCTCTGTATAGCCATGTACATCCGTATGTACATCTAAAAAGAAATTGATTATCGCCCTCTCCAGTCTTGCGCCGTCCCCTCTGTAGACAGTAAACCTGGCTCCGCTTATCTTTGCGGCGGTTTTGGGATCAAGTATCCCCAGCTCCTCCCCCAGGTCCCAATGCGTCTTCGGTTCAAAATCAAATGCGGGAACACTGCCCCACTTTCTTATCTCCACATTATCCTCGTCTGTTTTTCCGGCGGGAACCGTCGGGTGGGGTATGTTAGGCAGTGTCAGCATATAGTCGTTAAGCTCTTTTTCGGCAGCCGCAACCTTGCTGTCCAGCTCTTTGATCTCCTCAGAGAGCTTTTTCATCCGGGACATCACCCCGGCTGTGTCTCTGCCCTCTTTTTTCATCACCGGGATCTGCTTCGATACCTTGTTCTGCTCAGCTTTCAGCTCCTCTACCCTGCTAAGAAGCCCTCTTCTCGTCTCGTCAAGTTTTTTAAACAGGCTCAGGTCAAAATCCTCATTCCTTTCGCCCATTGCCTTTTCAACTTTTTCAAGATCAGTTCTTAATAACTTAATATCCAGCATTATTTTGCTCCTCTGTTGATCACTCCGTATATCCTGTCCAGCTCATCATCAGAATAATAGCTTATCTCGATCTTGCCTTTTCCCTTATCCTTTCTGCTGATCTTTACTTTAGTACCAAGGCTTTCCGAGAGCTTTTTTTCCAGATCTTTATATAAAAATCCGTATTCATCCCGGACCGGTTTCGACTTGTTCCCTGTTGCTCTGCCGCTGTTCATTTCCTTTACAAGGTCTTCAGCCTGTCGCACGCTCAGATTATCCGCCAGGATCCGCTCTGCGGCTTTTGCCTGATCCGCCTGACTCTCAAGTCCTAAAAGAGCTCTTGCATGGCCCGCGCTCAGCTCTCCGGAGATGAGCATTTTCTGTACGCTCTTATGAAGCTTCAAAAGCCTCATCGTGTTGCTTATCGCCGTTCTGCTCTTTGAAACACGTTCCGCAAGCTGCTCCTGCGTAAGCTTGTAATCATCTATCAGCTTTTTGTAGCTTTGCGCCTCTTCTACAGGATTAAGATCCTCCCTCTGGATGTTTTCTATCAGGGATATTTCCGCGATCTCCCGGTCAGAATAATCCTTTATTATCACAGGCACTTCTTTAAGCTTTGCTTTTTTTGCCGCCCGCCACCTGCGTTCTCCTGCCACGATCTGGTAATATCCGTCCTTTTTCGCAACAACAATGGGCTCGATTATCCCGTACCTCTTTACGGATTCGGTCAGCTCTTCTATGGCCTCTTCATCAAACCTCTTTCGCGGCTGTTCCTTATTCGGCTCCAATTCCGAAGTCTTTAAGCTGACAGCAGCTTTTACGTCATCTTCCGCCGCTGCTGTGGGAAGCAGCAGGTCCAATCCTTTTCCCAGACCTCCCCTTGTGTTCTTTTTATTTGCCATAGCTCTTTTTCCTTTTGGGCTTTATTTATGCGTTTTATGTATGAGTGCTACTTTTCGTTATGTTTTATCACCTCAGTGGCAAGCAGCCTGTAGCTGTTGGCTCCACTGGAGTGTGTGGCGTATGCGGTTATCGGCATTCCGTAGCTTGGCGCCTCCGCAAGCCTTATATTACGCGGGATTATGGTCTCATATATGTTTTCCTGCAGAGTGTTTTTAACACTTTCAACAACCTGCATGGAAAGGCGCGTTCTTGCATCATACATGGTAAAGACCACTCCTTCCATTTCGAGTTCCGGATTCAGCTTCTTTTTCACCAGATCTACGGTATGTATAAGCTGGGAAAGACCTTCCAGCGCGTAATATTCACATTGTATGGGTACAAGAACGCTGTCCGCAGCAGTCAGGGCATTGACTGTGAGCATATTGAGGGACGGCGGACAATCAATAAGGATATAGTCAAAACCCTCCGCCTTCTCCCGGAGTATCTCCTTCAACAGATATTCTCTGTTTTCTATATCTATAAGGTCGATCTCCGCGCCTGACAGATTGATGTTTGCCGGAATTACCGAAAGATTGTCAAATTCCGTCTTTATCACACATTCTTCATATTCGACTTTCTCCGTGATGAGCTCATAAACGGTCTTCTCTACCGTTCTTTTATCTACGCCCACTCCGCTAGTGGCATTTCCCTGAGGGTCTATATCTACGAGAAGTACTCTTCTGCCTTCCTCCGCCAGCGCAGCGGAAAGATTGATCGTTGTTGTAGTCTTCCCTACTCCTCCTTTTTGATTTGCCACAGCAATTATCCTGCTCATAAACGCTCCTGTCTGTCAAACAACTCCTTGTAATGTTGATTTTGAATTATAGCGTAAAAAAATAGCTGTTTCAAGAGGTATACGGGTTTTTGTTTCACGTGAAACATATTGTAATGGGCCGTACTTTATACTATAATTCCTAATAAGAAAACAAGGACGGGCTTTAAAATGAAGATATTCAGATCACTAACCAGGACCCTGGGTTTTGCGGCTAAGACAACACTTATCCTCGCCGGGATCAATATGTTCTTTTCATATATAGAAGAGCTTAAAAACCGCAATCTGCCGGAGAACGGACGGTTCTATGTATGGCGCTATGGCAAGGTTTTTTATCACAAACGCGGCAAGGGGGATCCGGTTATCCTTCTGCACGGTTTTAATCCGTCTCATTCGGGCAAGGACCTTGAGTCGCTGTCTGCGCATCTTGCCGCAAATCATACCGTATACCGTATAGATCTGCCCGGCTTCGGACTTTCCGATAAGCCGTGGATTACTTATACCAATTACTTTTATGTGCTCTTGCTGCAGAACTTTACCAGGGACATCATCGGGGATACGGCAAATGTCATTGCCTGCGGCGGTTCCGGACTCAGCGTACTGCAGGCAAATAAAACGGATGATTCGATGTTTGGCAAGATCATTCTTATAGATCCCTGCTTTAAGGAGCCTATTAAAGCGCCCGCAAAGATCGTAAAACCCCTGTGTGCGCTCATGGATCTGCCTCTCTTCGGTACATTTATATATAATCTCTTCAGCCTCATAGGAGCTGCGCCTTTTGACAAGGAAGGGCGTCATGTATTTACAAGCAGACTTGCCGGCACACTGACATCCGACATAACAAAACACCCGGAGCTTATCACGCCGGATGTTTCCATATTTTCCAGAGATGCGGGGGATGACATCTTTACTTTCGGAGATATCTCATCTTCGCTCGGCTGAGCTTATATCCGGGGTGCCTCTGATCGTTATAACTTTCCCTGTGGCTGTTGATCTGTATGACTTTATCTGATAGGGCTTTTGCCCGGTTTTCCGGATCGGCGCGGATATTTTTCCGGTGTCCGTCCGGTTTTTTTTATGACAACAAGGCTTCTTTCAGCCGCGTCACCGGGCAGAATATGACTTTTAATGCTTAGGATTTCCCCTCCGAGCACAGATATAGCGGTCGCCGCCTCCTTTAATTCATCCGATATGTTGCCGGCTTTGTAAAATATGGCTGCGCCGCCGGGTTTCACGAACGGCAGGCAGTATTCGGAGAGGGTGGCCGTGTTCGCCACCGCACGGCTTACACAGATATCATATGTTTCACGTGAAACACCTCCCGTTCCCGCCAGATCCTCGGCGCGTCCGTTTACGACCTCGACCTTGTCAAGCTCGAGCAGCTCCGCAGCTCTTCTTACAAAATCTGTTTTCTTTTTTATGGAGTCGAGCAGAGTAAAACGCGCTTCAGAAAAAACTATCTTTAGTGGAAGCCCGGGAAATCCGCCTCCGGTCCCAACATCTATCAGTGAAAAGTCCTCTCTATTGTTCACGAGTCCGGAGATCAACGGTGCGGTTGCAATAGAATCCGCGAAATGTCTGATCTCAACTTCCTCCGGGTCTCTTATTGCTGTGAGGTTGACCGATCTGTTGCCGTCAAGCAGGACAGAGCAGAGCAGAGCAAACTGATCGAGCTGCCTTTCATTAAGGACAATTCCGTTTTTGTTTGCAAAATCCTTTAATATCTCAAATTGTTTCACGTGAAACACTACTTTCCTTCTTTTGCGAGATAGATCAACAGAACCGAGATGTCCGCAGGTGTTACTCCTGATATCCGGGATGCCTGTCCGATCGACCGGGGTTTAAAGTGGTCAAGCTTCTGACCTGCCTCCAGACGAAGTCCGCTTATCGCCCGGTAATCAATGTCCTCCGGCAGCATCCTGTTTTCTATCCTTCTGAAATTTTCAACCTGCTTCTGCTGTCTTTCTATATATCCTTCATACTTTAACTCTACGTTGATCTGCCACAAAATATCTGCCGGAAGATCTTTTGCCCCCGGGTCGAGTCCCATTACCTTTTCGTAGTCAAGCTCAGGTCTTCTTATGAGTTCATCCAGCATCACCCCACTTAATAGTGGTGCACTTCCATGTTTAACCACTATATCTTGTGTTTTTTTATTCGCTCCTACCGAAACTGTCTTTATTCTGGCAACCTCTTCTTCAATGATGCGCCTCTTTTTTTCCACCTTTTCCCATTGCTCATCACTCACCAGTCCGATCTCGTGCCCGATATCGGAAAGGCGAAGGTCGGCATTATCCTGCCTCAGCAGCAACCGGTATTCCGCCCTCGAAGTCATCATCCGGTACGGCTCCGTATTCTCCTTTGTCACAAGATCATCTATCAGAACTCCGATATAAGCCTGACTTCTGTCAAGAATTACCGGCTCTCTGCCTTCTATCTGCCTGCATGCATTTACTCCCGCCATGAAACCTTGAACGGCTGCCTCCTCATATCCTGAGCTGCCGTTAAGCTGGCCTGCGCTATACAGACCCTTTATGCTCTTGAACTCCAGGCTGTCCTTTATATCATTCGCGTTTATGCAGTCATATTCGATCGCGTACGCGTTTCTCACTATCTTTACATTCTCCAGTCCGATCATGGTTTTATACATTGCAAACTGGACATCCTCGGGCAGAGAAGAGCTCATGCCCGAAAGATACATCTCATTTGTATATGCGCCTTCCGGCTCCACAAATATCTGGTGCCTGTCTTTATCCGGAAATTTCACCACCTTATCTTCTATCGATGGGCAGTATCTCGGACCGGTTCCTTCGATCTCTCCGGAAAACAGAGGAGAGCGGTCTATGTTTTCATTGATTATCTTGTGTGTCTCCGGCGTAGTATATGTAAGCCAGCATGAAACCTGTTCTTTTTGTATACTTTCCGGGTCTGTAGAGAAAGAGAATGGGACAACAGGTACATCTCCCTTTTGTTCCTTCATCTTTGAAAAATCCAGACTTCTCCGGTCAACCCTTGCTGGTGTGCCTGTTTTAAATCGTCTGAGCGTGATACCGTTCTTTCTCAGTGAATCACTCAGATGGTTAGCCGCCTGCAACCCGTTCGGGCCCGTGGGGGTACTGACCTCCCCGTATATACAACGGGCCTTAAGATAAGTGCCCGTGGCAAGTATCACCGACTTAGCCTTATATATCGCGCCGGAGTAGGTTTTAACACCCCGTATCACTTTCCCCTCAACTATCAGCTCCGACACTTCCGCCTGTCTGACAGTCAGATTATCAGTATTTTCAAGGGTTCGGCGCATTTCCTTCGTGTACTCCTGCTTATCTGCCTGAGCTCTAAGGCTATGCACCGCCGGCCCTTTTGATGTATTCAGCATACGGGACTGAATAAAAGTCTTATCGATATTCCTGCCCATTTCGCCGCCCAGCGCATCCAGCTCCCTTACCAGATGCCCCTTAGAGCTGCCGCCGATATTAGGGTTGCACGGCATAAGCGCAATGCTGTCAATGCTTACCGTAAACATTATGGTCTGCATCCCGAGCCGTGCCGCCGCCAATGCAGCCTCACAACCCGCGTGACCCGCGCCAACCACTACAATATCATATTCCTCTGTAACAACGTTCATTCTTATTCTTTCTGCGCCTTATGCAAAAACTGCATGTATTCGCTTTTATAGATTTTTCAGATTATATCACTGAAGTTTCGGGAGAGTCAAAGTTTTGACACTGAAAATCCCGCCGATGATGCATATATTCATTTTTATTTTCCCATGCAGAACTTTGCAAAGATCTCATCGGCGAGGTCATCTTCCAGAGATTCGCCGATGACCTGGCCGAGCAGAGTATAGGCATCCATCATATCAATGGTATAGAAGTCCTCCGGCATACCGGCATTGATGCTTTCCATTGCCCTTTGGAGCGATCCGGCAGCCGAAAAAAGCGCCGCTTTCTGCCGGGCGTTGGTAATATAAACCTGGTCGTTAAAATTAATATGACCTTTATAGAACATATCCCGGATCGTGGACGCAAGCCTGTCAATCCCCGCCTCATTTACGACAGAAGTTTCTATTACGGGAACATCATCCGTCACATCCTCCAGCTCCGACGTATCCGCAGCCTTATTCAGATCCTGCTTGTTTAAAAGGATTATCGACTTCCTGCCGCGTATCAACTCCAGAATATCCCGGTCGTTATCATCAAGAGGCCTCGACACATCGACCATAAAAATAATAAGATCCGCTTCCTGCGCGCTCGCCTTAGCCTTGTCCACTCCGATCTTTTCTATCACATCCTCCGTACTTCGGATCCCCGCCGTATCTATCACATTCAGAGTAACATCTCCAAGTCTGATGCTTTCTTCCAAAGTGTCCCTCGTGGTGCCCTCGATCTCAGTTACTATCGCCCGCTCAGAACCGGTGAGCGCGTTCAGAAGAGAGGATTTTCCCACATTTGGCTTCCCCAGGATCACCGTTTTGATGCCTTCTTTGATGATCCTGCCGTCATCAGCGCTGTTAACCAGCTCCCGTACGGCTCTGAGGATATCCTCAAGAACGGGAAGCAGGGCAGAGCCGTAGTTCTCCATATCAATATGCTCCGGGTCATCAAGCGCCGCCTCGATATACGCGATCTGTTCGAGGAGCACCGACCTTTCGGCGCGGATCCTTTCCGAAACACTTCCCTTAAGCTGAGAAAGCGCACTCTTTAAAGCAAGATCATTCTCCGCATTTATGACATCTATCACGGCCTCCGCCTGTGAAAGATCGATCCGCCCGTTGAGAAATGCCCTCTTTGTGAACTCTCCGGCCTCCGCGGCGCGAGCGCCGTTCTTAAGAACCAGCTCCAGCGTCTTCTGCATCACATGCATACCGCCATGACAGTCGATCTCGACAGTGTCCTCCCTGGTATAAGTATGCGGTCTCCGCATGATAAGCACCAGAACTTCATCCACAGCCGCATCACCGTCCATAATTGTGCCATAGTGTATAGTGTGAGATGCCACGTCATCCATATTCTTTTCCCTGAACGGTCTGAAGATCTTATTTACTATTTCCATCGCGTCCGGCCCGCTCATTCTGATAATGCCGATGCCGGAATTATTCATTGCCGTCGATATCGCCGCAATGGTATCCGTTCTTTCCATCTGTTCCATAAATCTCCTGTTAAAAACCAGGCGCCCCCGGAAGGGGGCGCCTCTGATCACTTCTTGTAATATACAACCACTTTCCGGTTGGGCTCTTCGCCTTCACTCTTCGTTGTGACAAAAACATCCGCCTGAAGATAAGAATGTATCACCCTTCTTTCATAGGGATTCATCGGGTCAAGCACAACCTTCCTCCTGGTCTTTTTTACCTTTGAGGCAACATTTTTCGCGAGATTTTCCAGAGTCTTTTCACGTCTTTCGCGATAATCTCTTGTATCCAGCTTAAGCCTGTAATATTCTTCCGTATTCCTGTTTGCCACTATACTGGTAAGATATTGAAGCGCATCCAGCGTCGCACCGCGCTTGCCTATGATGTCTCCGGTATCTGCGCCTTCGATATTTACATTTATAAGCTTTTCAATATCGTCGGTCTCAACCTTAATATCCGCATCAACATCCATACCCGCAAGAACATCCTTTAAAAATGCGCTTACAGCATCATCAACCGTATCCTTTTTTCTTGCCCTGATAACCGCCTCCTTGGAAAACATCCCGAAAAGACCGGAATTTCCTTCCTCAAGTACCTCATATTCTATCTTGTCGCTTGTTGTGCCAAGCACAACCGATGCTTCCGTTACAGCCTCTTCAACTGTTTTGCCGGTAAATTCTCTGTATTCCATCTATGAAATCCCTCCCGTTATTATTTCTTATATTTTCTTTTTGATCTTGTCGAATTCTCGCCCGGAACATCGCCATGCTCCTCATTATATTGCTGGACCAGTCCGGCTTTAGCCGCTATGGAATCCGGAGGCGGCGCTGCGTTATTACTCCCCGCAGTTGAAACATTCATGTTTGCTCTGGCCGCAATAGAATCAGGATTGTTATTTGCAGTATTTTCAATATTTCTGGTGCTTGTATTGGCTGCCTGATAAAGAGTAGAGGACTTAACACCCTTTTTCTCCCTCTTTTTCTGCGCCTTTTCCTCCGCTTTTTTCAGATTTTCCTCAACAAATGCATCCATATCTATCTTTCTGTAATGCCTGTTGATAAATATCTGCAATATTACCTGGAAGAGAGAGCTTGCCGCCCAGTAAAGACCGATTCCCGCGTTAAAGGTAAAGCAGAAGAACACCGATACGAGGGGCATAACAAAACCCATTGAATTCATTGCCGCAGTTGTGGAATCTCCGCCGGCCGCGCTCTGTTTGGTCTGCGTAAGCTTCATGGAAAGCCACTGCGAAGCGCCCGCTATCAGCGGTAAGAGAACAGCGATTATCCCTATTCCCCCCGCAAGCATAAGGTTCCATGGAGTCTGGCTCAGGTCAAAGCCCAGGAAAGAGTTTGCCGCCTGCATCTGCTCATGGGCAGATGTGATAGCTGCGGCATCGGCACCGCTGAACATAGCGGTAAGAGAGTCCCACCCCTTTAGGGGCAGAGCATAGAGAACCTTCATCTGTGTGCCCGTCGCCACCGACGCGTCTCCGAGCCCGGCTGAGATCTCGGAAAAATCCATTCCGCTCGCGTTAAGGATATTAACGATCTTTTCAAGCGGCTGTGAAAGCGCATCTATCAGTGTGGGCAGCTCCCTGATGGCTCCGTAAAGAGCGATGATGATAGGCATCTGGATAACAGTCTGAAGACATCCGCCCATCTGGGAAACGCCGTATTTCGCATAAACAGCCTTTGTCTCCTCCTGCATCTGCTGCATGGAGTAATTGTCACGCCGTCCCTGATACTTATTCTGTATAGCCTTGATCTCCGGCTGCATGATTGCGGACAGCTTTGAGAATTTCTGCTGTTTTATCGTCAGCGGAAGAAGAATGAATTTGATTATAAGTGTGAAGACAATGATAACGAGTCCTATGTTAGGAATCCCTATCAGTTCAAAGAACTTATAAATATATTCAATTACCCAGCCGAAGAAAATTACGATCTGCTTGATAACAGGCCATTCATAACATCCGCCTGTTGCTGCGGCAGCAGATGCACCGCCACAACCTGCCAGTAAAAAATTAATCACTTATAGAATCCTCCTTATGGTACCGGGTCGTAACCACCCTTGGAGAACGGATTGCATCTTAAGATCCTGTAGATAGCCAATCCCAGTCCTTTAAGCGGACCATACTTCTCAATAGCCTCGATGGCATACTGAGAGCAAGTAGGGTAATATTTACATCTGGAATATCTTTTATACCCGGATATATACTTCCTGTAAAACTGTATCATCGCAATCAAAAATCTGCTCATAATACTTACACCAATCTGTGCAACCTGCAAAGCCTTAGCATTGAGGCCTTTACCTCCGCCAGAGATTTTCCCTTTATATGCGGCCTCGCGACCACCACCAGGCTGATACCCTCCGGCAAAAGGTCTCTTATTTCCAAAAAGCTTTCCCTTATCAATCTTGCGGCTCTGTGCCTTTCAACGCTGTTTCCCACTTTTTTCGATGCGGAAATTCCAAGCTTTTTTCCTTCCCGATGTTTAAGAATGTACAGAACCAGCAGCTCATCAGCCTTAGACCTTCCTTTTTTATAGACCTCCTGAAATTGAGAACTGTTTTTCAAGCTGTCAATATTTCTCAAGTCTTTTCCTCTCTTATAAGAACAAGAAAGACCACCTTTCTTAATTCAGGTGGTCTAGGCTGATAAAACTTTTCTTCCTTTAGCTCTTCTTGCGGCCAAAACTTTTTTCCCGCCGGGAGTTCTCATTCTTGCTCTAAAACCATGAACCTTTGCTCTTGATCTTTTTTTTGGCTGAAATGTCATCTTACTCATAAGACTTCCACCTCCTTTATTTCTCAAAACAGCACTCCGATTATAAGACACATAAAATTAACCGTCAAGCCTGATTTTTCAAAAAACCCTTATTTTTCAGGCATTTCTTTCTGATATTTTTATCCACATTATGTTTATAAGTTGTCGGTAACTATTATCCGGGGTTTTTATCCACATTTTTTCAACTCCATGTTAACAAAAATTTGGGTATATCTTCGCTACGATTTTATTGAATTCTTTCCTTATATATATTAAAATATACACAGACTTTAAAGCGGCGATATTTACCGCTTTTATTAATGTAAACAGGAGGTTTTTTTATGCTTGATATGATAAAAGAAAAATGGCCTGCTATAATGGAATATTTAAAACAGGAGCATGATATTTCCGATATTTCTTTTAATACATGGCTAAAACCTCTGGAAGTCGTTTCTGTAGAAAATGATACCATAGTGATCGTTGTTCCGGAAGAGTCCATCGGTCTCCAATACATAAGAAAAAAATATTACCTTCCGCTGAAGGTTTGTATCGAAGAGGTAACAGGATCCGCATTTGAAATAGAATTTGTTCTTCCCGATCAGCTTAAGGAAAGTGAGGTGCTTGTTTCCGGAGCCGAAAGCAGCAATCAGATGGATGTTTTTGAGGCTGCCGGTCTTTTCCCCGAATTCACGTTCTCTTCATTTGTAGTAGGCGAAAACAATAATCTCGCACACGCTGCGGCTCTTGCGGTTGCTGAATCCCCGGGAGAGATATATAACCCATTGTATATTTACGGCGGCTCAGGTCTCGGTAAAACTCACCTTATGCAGGCTATCGCCCATTTCATACTCCAGAAAAATCCCCAAATGAAGGTTCTTTATATCACCTGTGAAACCTTTATGAATGAACTTATAGAAGCTATACGCGTAAGCAACGACAATCCCACCGCAAATACACAGTTCAGGGATAAATATCGTAATGTGGACGTGCTTCTGATAGACGATATACAGTTTATCAGCGGAAAAGCCAGTACTCAGCAGGAATTTTTTCACACTTTTAACGCATTATATGAAAAGAAAAAACAGATCATCATATCCTCGGATAAACCTCCCAAGGAAATAGACAACCTTGAAGAAAGATTATGCTCACGTTTTCTCTGGGGTCTTCCTGTGGATATTCAGTCTCCAAATTACGAGACCCGTGTAGCAATACTTAAAAAGAAGATAGAACTTGCCAATGCCCCTGATATTCCGGAGGATGTTATCTCATATATTGCAACCAACGTAAGCTCAAACATCAGGGAGCTCGAAAGCGCCCTTAATAAGATAATCTTCTATTCCAAGCTTACTTCTTCGGAAATAACCCTCGCTTTTACCGAGGATGTTCTTAAAGAGCTTATAACCAATGCTCAGAATGAAGTTACTCCCGACATGATAATAAAAATAGTCGCAGAGCATTTTGATATTCCTATTTCCGACATCCTTTCAAAAAAGAAGACCCAGGAAATAGTATATCCGAGACACCTGTGTATGTATCTTTGCCGCATACTTACCGATGTTGCCCTTTCTCTTATTGGAAAGAAGCTGGGAAACAGAGACCATACCACTATCATCCACGGAGTGGATAAGATACAAAAAGAAATGGATAAAAACGAAAAAGTAAGAAAAGATATAGAGATATTAAAAAAGAAGATCATACCTTCATAAATGCACCATATTTCAACATATCAATATTTTTACTGTTAAAAAAACGTTTTTACTTTGTTAAAAGATTTTACGGAAGATAAGAAAATAAAAATATCAACAGATTGTGACGGATCTGTATACATAAGGATAAACAGCCGTTTTTCCGTTAACAACGGGCAGAAACAGCCTTTTTAACAAAATCACAGCGCCTATTAATATTACTAAATTAATATATAGTTATATATACAGACATCTTTCTTTGAAAGGAGAAATACACAAATGAAGATTACTTGTGCAAAAGCAGACCTTTTGAACGGACTTAATATCGCAATGAGGGCTGTTCCGTCAAAAACAACACTTCCTATATTGGAATCTTTTCTTATAGACGCAACCGGCGATATAAGAATAATAACCAATGATAATGACATGGGAATAGAAACTGTCATTGAAGGAAAAGTGGAAAATCCGGGAAAGATCGCGCTTAACGCAAGACTGTTGAGTGAAATAGTAAAAAAGCTTCCGGAAAATCAGGTGGTTATTGATACAAGTCCAAGCTTTAAGGCCAAGGTTACCTGTGAGGAATCAGTTGCCGTAATAAACGGAAATAATCCTGACGAATTCCCGGAGCTTCCAAAGGCTGCAACGGAAAATAAGATATCCGTTTCCCAGTTCACATTAAAGGAGCTTATAAGACAGACTATATTTTCGATTGCCCAGAATGATACTAACACGATAATGAGGGGTGAACTTTTTGAGGTCAACGGAAAAAATATCAAAGTCACATCATTAGACAGCCACAGAATATCAATAAGAAAAGAAGAACTTTCGGAAGAATATGAACCATGTAAAGTGATAATCCCCGGAAAAACGTTAATGGAGATAAGCAGGATAATCGCAGGGGAACGCGAAGAAATCGTTGATATAACATTTGACAAGAAATTTATCAAATTTATGTTTGACAATACCACAGTAATATCAAGAGTCATAGAAGGAGAATATTTTAATGTAGATCAGATGATATCTCCGGATTATGAAACAGTGATAAAGATAAATAAAAACGAATTTTTAAACAGCGTGGACAGAGCCTTTACCCTTACAAGGGAAGGTGAGAAAAAGCCGGTGATATTAGATATTCAGGATGGAGAGATAAATATAGACATATCTTCATCCGTAGGAACGATGAATTCACATCAATACATAAAAAAAGACGGAAAGGATATAGTGATAGGCTTTAATCCCAGATTTTTTATCGAAGCATTAAGAGTGATCGATGATGAAGAGATAGAAATATATTTTGTGAATTCAAATGCTCCATGTTTTATAAAAAACAGCGATGAAACATATATTTATATCATCCTTCCGGTAAATATAAACAGATAATGAAAAAGATAATCCTAAGAGAAGAATATATAAAGCTGGGACAGGCGCTGAAGGCAGCAGCTCTTACAGGCAGCGGTGCCGAATCAAAGATGGTCATCGCGGAAGGGCTTGTCAAAGTCAACGGAACTGTGGAATATCAAAGAGGAAAAAAATTATATGAAGGTGACAGGGTTGATTTTGACGGAAGATCTGTTCTGATATGCAAATAAGAGAATTAGAGCTTAACAATTACAGAAATTACGAATCCTTGAAGATCAGTTTTTCTCCGGACATAAATATCATATACGGGGAAAATGCCCAGGGAAAAACAAATATCCTTGAAGGCATATATATGTGCGGCCTGGGAAGGAGTCACAGAAACAGCAGGGAAGGCGACATCATAAAGCAGGGAAAAGAGCAGGCACACATAAAAGGCGTTTTTGAAAAGAACGGCGTAAAAGCCCGGATCGATATCCATCTTAAAAGAAGCGGCGGAAAGGGCATTGCCATCAACAGGATACCTATCCACAGGATAAGCGAGCTTTACGGAAAGATAGGAATAGTCATATTTTCACCTGAGGATCTTGAAATAATTAAAAAGGGTCCGGCGGTACGCAGAACTTTTATGGACAGAGAGCTTTGTCAGGTGGATCCCATATACGTGGAAGACCTCATCAGCTACTCAAAAATATTAAAACAGAGACATGAACTGCTAAAAAAATACAATGAACTGAAAAATGAAGAGATTGGGCAGACCCTTGAGGTATGGGATATACAGCTTGTGAATTACGGAAACAGGATAATAGAGAGAAGAAGAAGATTTATAAAAGAAATAAACGGAAGCATATATGATATCCACAAGGAGTTAACAGGGGGAAAGGAAAAATTAAGCCTGGTATATAAGCCATCAGTAGAGGAAGAAGATTTCTATGAACAGCTTCTTAAAAACAGAGAAAAGGATCTTTACAGAAAACAGACCTCCTGCGGTCCTCACAGAGATGACCTGGTATTTTATGAAAGCGGAAAGGATCTTAGAGTTTTCGGAAGTCAGGGGCAGCAAAGAAGCAGCGTTCTTTCCCTTAAGCTTGCCGAGATAAAAATGATGGAAAAGGAAAAAGAGGAAAAACCCATACTATTGCTGGACGATGTCCTTTCGGAACTCGACAGAAGCCGTCAGATGAAGCTTCTTAAGGGGATAGGAGGCACGCAAACGATAATAACCAGCACAGGAATGGATGAATTCATAGAAGGAGAACTGGAAACAGCCAAAAAGTTTTATATAAAAAACGCGGCAATATCAGATAGATAAGAAGGACGTAAAATGGCAGAAAATCAAGATTTACAAAACACAGAAGTAACAGCGGAATACGGAGCCGATAACATCCAGGTGCTTGAAGGCCTGGACGCTGTGAGAAAACGCCCCGGAATGTATATCGGCAGCATATCCTCAAGAGGCTTGCACCACCTTGTTTATGAGATAGTGGATAACGCAGTGGATGAGGCGCTTGCGGGATACTGCACGGAGATAACCGTAACCATAAATCCCGATAACAGCATAACGGTTAAAGACAACGGCAGAGGTATTCCCACCGGCATAAACCAGAAGGAGGGAGTCTCCGCAGTAGAACTGGTCTTTACCAAGCTTCATGCAGGCGGTAAGTTCGGAGGAGGCGGATATAAGGTATCCGGCGGACTTCACGGTGTGGGAGCCTCGGTTGTAAATGCTCTTTCAGAGCATCTTGAGGTAACTATCTGCCGGGAGGGAAAGATACACCACCAGGAATATTCCAGAGGGCACGCAAAAAAAGACCTTCAGGTATTGGGTGACTGCCCTCCGGAGAAAACAGGTTCGGAGGTAACCTTCCTTCCTGACAAGCAGATATTCGAGGAGACCGTATATGACTATGGCATTCTTCAGCGCCGCTTAAGGGAAATGGCCTTCCTTACAAAAGGTCTTAAGATCAACCTTATAGACACAAGAGAGGGCCGCGAACAGGAGAAGACATTCCACTACGAAGGCGGAATAAAGGAATTTGTAACATATATCAACAGAACCTCAACAGCTCTTTATGATGATGTGCTTTATTTTGAAGGCAGCAGAAATAACGTGGCTGTGGAGGTTGCCATGCAGCACAACAACGGCTACAACGAAGGAATCTATACCTTTGTGAACAATATCAACACGCCGGAGGGCGGCACACATATGGAGGGTCTTAAAAGAGCCCTTACCCGTGTGTTCAATGACTATGCGCGCAGGAACAGGATATTAAAAGAAAAAGAAGAGAATCTCTCGGGAGAAGACATCCGGGAAGGCTTAAGCGCGATAGTGTCCGTAAAGGTGGAGGATCCCCAGTTTGAAGGGCAGACTAAACAGAAGCTGGGAAACAGCGAAGCCAGAACGGCCGTTGAATCAGTAGTGAGTGAGCAGCTCACATATTATCTGGAGCAGAACCCGCAGGTAGCGAAAACCATCTGCGAAAAATCACTCCTGGCGCAAAGAGCAAGGGATGCTGCAAGAAAGGCAAGAGAGGCAACAAGAAAAACACCGCTCTCGGGCGGCTCTCTTCCGGGAAAGCTGGCGGACTGCTCAGATAAAAACCCGGAAAACTGTGAGATATTCATAGTAGAGGGTGATTCCGCCGGAGGAAGCGCTAAAAAAGCCCGTATAAGAAAGACACAAGCTATACTTCCGCTCCGCGGAAAAATACTCAATGTGGAAAAGGCAAGGCTGGACAGGATATTGGGCAATGCGGAGATCCGCACGATGATAACCGCCTTCGGCGCGGGCATAGGCGAAGACTTCGATATCGAAAAGCTCAGATATCACAAGATCATCATAATGACGGATGCCGATGTTGACGGAGCGCACATCGCTACCTTGCTGCTTACATTTTTCTATCGCTTCATGCCGGAGCTTATAAAGCAGGGCTATGTTTATCTGGCAAAGCCCCCGCTGTATCAGGTGACAAGAAACAAAAAGCAGTACTACGCATATTCTGACGCGCAGCTTAACGATATCCTGGAGGAGATAGGCAGAGATAACCAGAACAAGATCCAGAGGTATAAGGGGCTGGGAGAGATGGATGCGAGCCAGCTTTGGGAGACCACGATGGATCCGGAGACGAGGATACTTTCCAGAGTTTATATAGATGAGGAAAATCCGCAGGATCTGGACGCAACCTTTACCACACTGATGGGGGATGAGGTTGAGCCCAGAAGGGAATTCATTGAAACAAACGCGAAATATGCAACAAACATTGATATTTAAAAGAGGTACTTAATGGACGAGCATATATTTGACAAAATAGAAGAAGTTGATCTTAAGCAGACTATGGAAAACTCCTACATCGACTACGCCATGAGCGTTATCGCCTCCAGGGCGCTGCCGGATGTAAGAGACGGACTTAAACCTGTTCAGCGACGTGTGCTGTATTCCATGATAGAGCTGAACAACGGACCGGACAAGCCTCACAGGAAATGCGCGCGTATCGTCGGCGATACTATGGGTAAATACCATCCTCATGGTGATTCCTCTATTTACGGTGCGCTCGTAAATATGGCGCAGGAATGGTCAACCAGATATCCGCTGGTGGACGGTCACGGAAACTTCGGTTCAGAGGACGGAGACGGGGCTGCCGCCATGAGATATACAGAGGCAAGGCTCTCAAAGATAGCCATGGAAATGCTGGCGGACATTAATAAGAACACAGTGGACTTTGTTCCCAACTTTGACGAAACGGAAAAAGAACCGGTGGTGCTCCCGGCAAGATATCCAAACCTGCTCGCGAACGGAACCACAGGTATCGCAGTGGGAATGGCAACTAACATACCGCCGCATAATCTCACAGAGCTTATAGATGCCGTAGTAAAGATAATAGACGACAAGATTGCCGACGTGGCAACAAGCGTCGAGGATATAATGCAGATAGTCAAAGGCCCGGACTTTCCCACAGGAGCAACCATCCTTGGCAGAAAGGGCATAAACGAAGCCTACCGGACCGGCCGCGGAAAGATAAGGATACGGGCCGTAACAGAGATAGAACCGATGGAGGGCGGAAAAAACCGCATAGTCGTCACGGAACTCCCGTACCTTGTGAATAAGGCAAAGCTGGTTGAAAAGATCGGCGAACTGCACAGGGATAAAAAAGTGGACGGCATCGTGGACATCAGGGACGAGACGGATCAGACCGGCATAAGGGTCGTGGTTGAGCTGAGAAAGGATGTTAATCCGAATGTCATCCTGAACCAGCTTTATAAGCACACCCAGCTTCAGGACAGCTTTGGAGTGATAATGCTTGCGCTGGTAAATAACGAACCTAAGATATTCAACATCCTGGAGATGCTCTCGCACTATCTCAAGCATCAGGAGGACGTTGTAACCAGAAGGACAAAATACGACCTGAACAAGGCGGAGGAGAGAGCCCATATTTTAGAAGGCCTGCTCATAGCCCTTGACAATATAGACGAAGTTATCCGGATAGTCCGCTCAAGTCGCACCACCCAGGAGGCAAAGAACGGCTTGATGGAAAGGTTTGACCTGGATGATGTTCAGGCGCAGGCAATAGTCGATATGCGTATCCGCGCTCTCACCGGACTTGAAAGAGAAAAGCTGGAGGAGGAACACGCGGAACTTCTTGAAAAGATAAAATATTACAAGGCTATCCTGGCAGATGAGAAAATGCTGCTGGGAGTCATCAAAGAAGAGATCATCGTGTTAAAAGATAAATATGGTGATGAAAGAAAGACAACTATCGGTATAGACGAGGGAGAATTAGAGGACGAGGACCTTATCCCGGATGAGAGCACCGTCATAACCATGACAAGGCTTGGCTATGTAAAGCGCATGGATATAGACAACTTCAAGGCTCAGAACCGCGGAGGCAAGGGCATCAAGGGAATGCAGACTCTGGATGAGGATGTGATAGAGAGCATGTTCATCACAACAACTCACCATAACCTCCTGTTCTTTACCAACACAGGAAGAGTATATCGCCTTAAGGCATATCAGATACCGGAGGCGTCAAGGACTGCAAGAGGCACGGCGATAGTCAACCTTCTTTCCCTTCAGCCCGGCGAATCAATAGCAACAGCCATGGTCGTGGAGGATTTTGACGGAGCAAAGAACCTTTTAATGGCCACAAAGAAGGGCCTTATCAAGAAAACGCCTCTTGCGGACTATAACAACATAAGGCAGACCGGTATCATCGCCATCAGTCTTAGAGAAGGGGATGAGCTGATAGATGTTGATATGACCGACGGAAACAGAGAGATCATCCTCATTTCAAAGAACGGCCACAGCATCAGATTTAATGAGAAAGAGGTCAGGGAGACCGGGCGTTCATCCATGGGCGTTACAGGCATGAAGCTCAGAGGAGACGACGAGGTCATCACTCTGGCGCTTGATGTCCAGGGAGAGGCTATTCTATTCGCGACGGAAAACGGAATGGGCAAGAGGACGCGTTTTGATGATTTCAACGCGCAGCACCGCGGCGGAATGGGCGTTCTCTGCTACAAGATAACGGAAAAAACCGGAGTGCTCGTAGCTGCCAGGGCTGTGGACGATGATGACCAGATCATGCTCATAACAAACGAAGGAATAGTTATGAGAATGCCGGTGGATGGAGTTTCAGTCATAGGAAGGAACACCTCCGGAGTAAGGATAATGAATGTTGACCAGAAAGAGAGCATAAAGGTTGCGCAGATGGCCAAGCTGCCGGCGGAATTCATAGAAGAAGACTCGGACGATACAGCGGCCGGAGAGGACACAGACGCAGCGACCGCAAATGAAGAGGAAGGCACACAGCAAACCAGGGATTAACAGCAAATATACTTCATAGTACAGGTATCAGAGGATATGATCTGCGGAAAGAAAAAATGAGGCTTAAGGAATGGACAAGTCACTTAAGGCAGAAGCATTAAAATACGCAAAGCATTTTGCTGCCGTCCTTGGCGTACCTTGTTCCGTTATAGAAATAGAGACCGGAGAATATGAAACGGACAGGGATGAAAACGGCATAGATGTCTGTCGGAGCTGTCAGCACACAGAATGCAGAGGAAAGGAGCAGTTCCTGTACGGTTGTAAAGAGGCGTACCGCTGGGACGGACTTTACACCTTCCACTGCCATCAGGAGATGGTGCTTATCTGCGCGTCTATCGCAAGCGAGAAGGGAGAACTTTCGGCGGGCATGGTCATCGGGCCGGTATTTCTTGATAACAAGGAGGACGTTATCTCCAGATGCGGGGGCAAGAAATTAATAGAGGCCCTGAAACAGGCTCCGGAGTTTGCGCCCTACAAGATACAGGCAATGGCTGAGATACTTGCCGGAATATGCGGAAATCTTTCAGATCTTTCCCACGGAAAAGCCGGAAGATACTTCTACAGACAGGAGAGCCTTCTGAATGCTCTTTATGTGGAAAGGATGAAGGCCAGCGAGACCAGCGACTACTACACCTATCCGATAGCGGTAGAGCGTAAGCTCCGCACGGCGGTAAGAAACAGGGATAAAGAGGGGTCACAGACTCTGCTGAACCAGATACTCGCGCATATCTATACATCAAACAACAATAACCTTGCGGCGATCAAGCCCAGGATAACCGAGCTTATAGTAGTGCTTTCAAGAGCGGCGGTCGATGCGGGCGCGGATATTAACGAGATATTCCTGATAAATGAGAATTTCACGAGAAACATCGAGGATTTTAACAACCTGGAGGATCTGAGCATCTGGGTCACAAATATGCTGCAGAGATTTATCTCATTTACCTTTGAATTTGATAAGGTTAAGCATGTGGACGCAGTGTATAAGGTGATCGAATACATTAAGGCAAACTTCCAGAGAAGGATGAGTCTTGAGGAGATAGCTGCAAGCACATATCTCAGCAAGACATATTTGAGCTCACTGTTCAAAAAAGAAACAGGCTACAGCATTTCCGAATATATCAATATAGTCCGGATAGAGCGGAGCAAGGCTCTGCTGCTGGAGGAAAACATAAGCATAATAGAAATAGCCAACATCTGCGGCTTTGAAGATCAGAGCTACTTTACCAAGGTTTTCAAGCACATTGTGGGGATAACACCTAAAAAATACAGAGAAACACGTGGAAAAAACTCAAAAAAAAGGAGTTGTAAAAAATGATCAAATTAACTGACGCACCGGTAATCTTGAAAAAGGGAGCTGCGCCTGCGCCGCTGAGCGAGGGCGGGGCTGTTCAGAAAAAAGGGAGCATGGCCTGGCAGATACTCAAAAGCCACAATACGGCCGGGGATATGGAAAAGCTCCGCATCCGCTTTGATAAACTCACGTCCCATGACATAACATATGTAGGGATAATCCAGACGGCCAGAGCATCAGGTCTGGAAAGATTCCCGATGCCGTATGTTCTTACCAATTGTCATAACTCGCTCTGCGCAGTAGGCGGGACCATCAACGAGGATGACCATGTTTTCGGACTCACCTGCGCCAGAAAGTATGGCGGGGTATATGTTCCTCCGCACCTTGCGGTGATCCACCAGTATGCAAGGGAAATGCTCGCAACCGCAGGCGGCATGATCTTAGGCAGTGATTCCCATACAAGATACGGGGCGCTTGGCTGTATGGCGGTAGGCGAGGGTGGACCGGAGCTGGTAAAGCAGCTTCTGAACAAGACCTACGATATAGACATGCCGGAGGTGATATGCGTTTATCTCACCGGAAAATGTGAAAAGGGTGTAGGTCCGCAGGATGTTGCGCTGGCTCTTATCGGGGCAGTCTTTAAGAACGGTTTTGTTAAGAATAAGGTTCTTGAGTTCACGGGTCCCGGGGTGGACAATCTTTCAGCCGACTTCAGGATAGGCATAGATGTAATGACTACAGAGACCACCTGCCTTTCTTCCATCTGGCACACGGACAGCGTGATCAAGGATTTTTATGAGATACACGGAAGAGGCGGGGATTACAAAGAGCTTTCACCGGAGGACGGAGCATATTATGACGGGCTTGTTGAGATAGACCTTTCCAAGATCAAACCTATGATCGCAATGCCCTTCCATCCAAGCAATGTTTATACTATCGATGAGGTTAACGAAAATACCGGGGATATACTGGCGATCACCGAGGAGAACGCGAAGATAAGCTTAGAGGGAGCCGTGGAATATTCCCTGATGGATAAGATAAAAGACGGCAGGCTCTGCGTGGACCAGGGGGTTATCGCAGGCTGCGCGGGCGGCGGCTTTGAGAATATCGCGGACGCGGCAGATATCCTTTCGGGAAGAAGCTGCGGCAACGGAGAATTTTCACTGAATGTGTATCCGGCAAGTCAGCCGATATATATGGAAATGGTAAAGAACGGGATCGCTGAAAAGCTCATGGCTTCGGGCGCAGTGCTGAAAACAGCTTTTTGCGGACCATGCTTCGGCGCAGGCGATACACCGGCAAACAATTCCTTCAGCATCAGACATTCCACGAGGAATTTCCCGAACAGGGAGGGAAGCAAGCTTCAGAGCGGCCAGATAGCTTCGGTCGCGCTGATGGATGCAAGGTCTATCGCGGCGACGGCCGCGAACGGAGGCGTTCTAACATCCGCCTGCGATTTTGACATTGAATATACCAGGCCGAAATATTTCTTTGACGGCGGCATATATGAAAAACGTGTCTATGACAGCAAGGGCGTTCCTAATCCGGATTCGCAGATCAAGCAGGGGCCTAACATCAAGGACTGGCCGCAGATGAATGCGCCGAAAGATAACTTACTGCTCCGGGTGGTAAGCGTTATCATGGATCCGGTGACAACAACGGATGAGCTCATCCCGTCGGGAGAGACCTCCTCATACCGCTCAAATCCGGAAGGCCTTGCGGAATTCACACTCTCCAGAAAAGACCCGGAATATGTGGGTGAGGCGAAGAAGGTGCGTGCCGCGGAGCAGGCCAAGAACGGGAATAAAGAGATAGAGCTGAGTGAAGCGAAAGAAGCGTTAAAGACGATAGAGGAAGCCTTTGGCATTACGGCAGCAGACATCTCTATCGGATCAACGATCTATGCCCGCAAGCCGGGCGACGGCAGCGCGAGAGAGCAGGCGGCATCCTGTCAGAAGGTGCTCGGAGGTTGGGCAAATATCGCCGAGGAATACGCCACCAAGAGATATCGCTCAAACCTTATCAACTGGGGAATGCTCCCGCTGCTTTTCAAAGAGGAGAAGCTTCCTTTTGAAAAGGGCGCGTGGATATTCATCCCGGATATCAGGACGGCGGTAGCCGAAGGAAAAACAGAGATCGGAGCCTTTGTGGTGAGCGGCGGAAAAACACAGAAGCTTACACTCGGCATGGATCCCGTTACCGATGATGAAAAAGACATCATTCTCAAGGGCTGCCTGATAAACTATTACAGAGACTAAAAAAGAAATAAACAGTACATTTTATCGTCGCAAAAATTTAACAAAACAGGGTATTGACGTCTACAGTATACATTTATAAAATACAGCCACATCACTTGATGATGTGGCTGTTTTAACAGTTCTATCCGATGATCCGGGCACTTTCCCCAAATGTCAAAAAGAAGAGTTGCCGTTTATGACAGCAGCAGGGAATATGTAGAAAATCTGATAAGCCGCCTGAAGAAAAAAGACAGGCTGTCGGCAGAGATAACGGGCTTCACCGATACCGGCGCGCTTTCATCATATCTTGAAAAGCACAGTGTGGAGATACTCCTTTTTTCAATGGAGGAATTGATAGATGAGGCCGCGGCGGGCAACGAGAGCTGCGATGATTTTTTAAACCATGAAAGGGTGAAGCAGTTTATCTACTTCGGAGAAAAGCGAAATACCAAAAGCAGCATTTTACATATCAACAAGTATCAGCCGGTGGAGGCAATACTTAAAGACCTGGAAATGGCGTTGGGAAAAGACAGCGGAAAAGAGAGCAAAGAAGAGACGGAGCTATACGCAGTCTATTCTCCCGCGGAAGGGAAAAGCTGTATCAGAATGAGTCTTGGCATCGCGAGGGAGCTTTCGCGAAACGCCGCGGCGCTTCTTATAGACATGGAGAGGTTCTCGCTTCTGGAGGATATAACCGGCGCAAAAGGCGCCGCGGGAATATCGCCTCTTATATATTTTCTCAAAACGGACAAAAACAGGATAAGGGGATATATCAAAAAGACCGTTTTCAGATACGAGGACACTGACATAATATGCGCGCCCGAATATATGGAGGATATAAACGAGCTTTCCGAGGAGGAATGGCCCGCCTTCCTTAAGATGATGGGCGCAGAGGGCGGATATGAAAAGATAGTGCTGAACATGGGCGCAGCATTCAGGAACATAACGCAGCTCTTTGAAGCATGCAAAAAGATCTACATAGCGGAACCGCAGAATGCGGAGGAAAACGCAAAGCTTAAAAAGCTGAAAAGCTTTATAAAAAAACACGGCAGCAGTGACATGGCAGATAAGATGTACATAGTAAAAAGATAGGAGAGGATATGGAGCTTGTTGAGAAATTAAAAGAAAGACTGATAAACGGGATAGACATCACACGGGATCTGAGCGACGAGGAGCTTAACGAGATCATCACAGAAATGGTTCTTGAGGAATACCACGAAAGGCAGATATCACTCAGAGAGAAGCTAAAGATAAGCAGGGAGCTGTTTAACGCCATCAGAGGTCTGGACATAATACAGGATATCTTAGAGGACGATGAGATTACGGAGATAATGATAAACAGCTATAACGAGATCTTTGTGGAAAAATACGGGAAGCTTTACAGGTTTGACGGTGCCTTTTCCTCAGAGGAGAGGCTGATGAACATTATCCAGACCATAGTTGCCAAGGCAAATAAGCGTGTTAACGAGGCATCTCCGATAGTTGATGTCAGACTCGCAGACGGCTCCAGGGTAAATGTGGTGCTAAGTCCCGTTGCGGTCAGAGGTCCGGCGGTGACCATAAGGAAATTTCCGAAAAAGGCCATGTCCATGGAAGATCTGATAGAAAAAGCCACGATCACCGCAGAGGCGGCGGAATATATGAAGACCCTGGTGGAGCGGGGCTACAACATTTTCATCAGCGGCGGCACGGGCAGCGGAAAAACAACCTTTCTTAACGCGCTGTCGGCATATATTCCCTCCTCGGAAAGGATAATAACCATAGAAGATTCGGCCGAGCTTAAGATAGCGGGTATAGACAACCTGGTAAGCATGGAGTGCCGGCAGGCAAACGTGGAAGGGGAAAACGAAGTCACGATGAGAGACCTCATACGCACCTCCCTTAGAATGAGGCCTAACAGGATAATCGTGGGAGAGGTCAGGGGCGCGGAGGCGCTGGATATGCTTCAGGCTATGAATACAGGGCATGACGGCAGCCTTTCCACCGGACATGCCAACTCACCGGCAGATATGCTTTCGCGCCTTGAGACCATGGTCCTTACCGGAACGGATATGCCTCTTTCCGCTATAAGGGCGCAGATAGCCTCGGCCATAGATGTGCTGGTTCATCTGGAAAGGATGAGGGACGGATCAAGAAAGGTGATAGAGATATCCGAGATCACAGGTATCCAAAACGGCAGCATCGCCATAAGTCCGTTGTTCTGCTTTTTTGAGGGCGGTCTTGTACGTTCCGGGAACGAAATGAAAAATAAAAGATCATATTTTTGAGGAGGAATGTTTGAAGAAGCAGGTTAAAGATAAAAAGAACAGCATTTATCTTTCGAGGCTTGACCTTGTAAAAGAGATAGCGGTATGCGTCCTGTTTGCCGGGATATTATACCTTTTCTTCAGATCTGTTCTTGTGATGGCAGCTATGCCGCTTTTCATCTTTCTTCACCATAAAAGGTATAAGCGCGCCATGCGGAAGAAATACAATGAAACAGTCTGCGCCCAGTTCAAGGATGCGCTCAACGCTATAGCCGCAGCCTTAAGGGCGGGGTATTCGGCGGAAAATGCCATCGCGGAAAGCCGCGGTGAGATGGAGATCATATACGGAAAGGACGCACCCATATCACGGGAGCTGAGCCTGATGGAAAATCAGATAAAGCTGGGAATAACGGCGGAGCAGGCAATAGAAGAACTTGCCGCAAGGACACAGATATCCGAGATAGAAACCTTTGCTGCCGTGTTTAAAACGGCAAAGAGCTCAGGTGGGGACATGGTAAGGATAATCCAGGAAACAGCGGAAGAGATCAGCGATAAGATAGAGACAAAAAAAGAGATAGCGGTTGTATTAAGCTCCAAAAAGCTGGAGAAAAATATAATGGCGCTGATGCCGCCGGCAATGATCCTTTACATTGAGGTCACATCAGGCGGGATGATAGCCCCTCTCTTCGGAAACATAAAAGGAATAGTGATAATGGCTGCGTCTCTGGCAGTGTATATTCTCGCAGTCTTACTTTCGGAAAAGATAACGGATATAGAGGTATAGATGATATATGTTTATGCGGGCCTGTCAGTGCTCATCCTGCTGGGAATGATCGTGAGCGCGGGCTACAAAAAGGATCTGATAAAAAGCCTTGATAAAAAGGAACATCCCTTCAGGATTTTTTATCCGCTGGCCGCAAGACTGACAGACTTAAGAAAAAAAACCGGAAATAAAAGCAGACGTTCCGAAGCGCTCCTTAAAAGCATCTGCGTTAAGGAAAATGTGGATAAGGAAAGCTATGCGCTGATGCTGAAGAAAACAGCTCTGGCGATAACGCTCGTGGCAGGCGCAGCCCTGCTGGGAACATTTATGTGCGTCTCGGACAGGAAGGCTTCCAATGTGAAGAGCATAGAAAGAAATGCTGCCGGAGGACAGAGCCGGAATGTGGAGCTTGAGGTAGCCTATCAGGGCAGGGAGGAGCTGGTAAATATAGAGGTGGAGGCGGAAAAGCTTACGGAAGAGGAAATACTTAAAAAGCTGGACAACTCCATAGACGGGATATTCAAAAAGGCGCTCGGAGAAAACAAGGACGCGCAAAAGGTAAATAAACCGCTTGAGCTCATATACGAATACAACGGCATAAAGATCAGGTGGGAGATAGAGGATACTGAGCTTGTCGGCTATGACGGGCAGATAAAGATACCGGATGATGAAAAAAACACATTCGCGGTCACGCTTTTCGCAACACTGAGTCTGGACGGGGTGAGCAAAACCTATAACTTCCCCATAGCTGTAAGCGCAAGGGAAATGTCGGAAAAGGAGAAGCTGGTCTCGGATATATTAAAGGAAATAGAAGAGGGCAACAGTGGATATGAAAAAAAGGTCGATCTTCCGGAAAGCCTTAACGGACAGGGGATAAGCTTCAGCAGAAAACGGCCGGAAAACGAGGCGGTGATACTCGTGATCGCGTTGCTGGCCGCGGCAATCATATTCATAGGATATGACAGGATACTTGAAGAAAAGGTAAAGAAAAGGAACGACCAGCTCCTTATGGATTTCGCGGAGATAACATCGAGGCTCAGTCTGTTATACGGAGCAGGCTGCGGCCTGAGACAGGCATGGGAGCGGATAGTGAAGGAAAGCGAAAAAAGAAAAGAGAAGCGCTTTGCATACAGCGAGATGAAGCTTGCCCTGGAAAAGATGAAGAACGGTATGAGTGAAAACGAAGCATATAAACAGTTCGGAAAGAGGTGCGGTCTTCACCAGTATATAAAGCTCGGCAATCTGCTGGATCAGAATCTGTCCAAGGGAAGCCGTGGTCTGAAAGAGATACTTAAGGCCGAATCGGAAGAAGCCTTTGAGGAAAGAAAGAGGCTCGCTCGCAAAAAGGGGGAGGAGGCAGGCACAAAAATGCTCGTTCCCATGGTGCTTATGATGCTTGTTGTGGTAGTGATAGTGGCAGTTCCGGCTTTAATGTCGATAAATCTATAAAAAGGAGGCCTATATGTTAACAGCTTTAAAGTGGAAAATAAGAAATTTCTTCAATGAAGAGGATGGGATCGGAGTAGTTGAGGTTATACTCATCCTGCTCGTGCTTGTCGGGCTTGTGATCATCTTTAAGGATCAGATAGTTTCTCTGGCAAGGAGTATCTTCTCCAACATCAGCAGTCAGGTAGATACCATATAAATTCAGCAAGGCGGCCGGATCATGTATTCAAAAAACCATTTTAAACTCTCCTCTTACAAATATATGAAGGCGGGTATAACGATATACCTTACCCTGATGCTTACGGTTTCAATGGCGCTGATCTTTACTCTTGTTGAATCCGGCCGCGCAAGCGCCGTTAACGCCAGGCTCAGGAGTATTACATATATGGCGGCAGATTCCGCTTTCGCGGAATTTGCCCAGCCGCTCTTCGACAGATATGGTGTAATGTTTCTTTTTGCTGATGAGGAGGGTTTCCTTAACAAATTCAATGATTATGCGTTGGCAAATATCGACATGGCCGGAACAGGCATTTTTCCAAGTACAGATCTTTATGCCATGTCATTTAACGGCAGCGAGGTAAACAGTGTGACCTGGGCAACAGACCGAAGAGGAGCCGTCCTTACGGACCAGATCTGCGAATATATGAAATATCACGCGCCTCAGGCGGCGGCGGAGAATATCCTTTCCGATATCAGTTTTTTTGAACAGACGGAGGAAACAAGGAAGTCATATCAGCAGATAAATGACGCAGATCAGGATTACTCCGAATATTTAGAGGCATATAAGAGCGCGCCGGAGGAGGGAGAAGGATATGAAGAGACCGATGGCTATGAGGATTACGGCGATAGCTATGAAGACGGGGATACATCTTATAAAAGCCCGGATTTCATCAGAAAAGTAAATTCGCAGTACAGGCTGGGGATATTGGATCTTCTCGGGGTCGAAATATCAGACAAAGGGGTGGAGACAAAAGGCTTTCCCTCAAAAACAACAGATAAAAACGGCGCAGGTGAGGAAGCGGAAACCTTTGTGGATAAATCCGAAAAAAAACTGCTGATGTGTGAGTACATAGGAGAGCATATGTCATCATATACAAAAAAGCTTGATGGCTGTGTGCTGGATTATGAAATGGAATACATTTTAGGCGGAAAGGAAACTGACAGGGAAAACCTGTCCTGGGTTGCAGACCGGCTGATACTTTTAAGGTGCGGCGCCAATATTTTAAGCTTAATGATGGACGGAGAAAAAAAGCTGGAGATACAGGGGCTGGCAGCGGGCGTGGCGGGGTGGACCGGCCAGACCTGGCTGGTAAAGCTCATGGAGATGCTGATAACCTTCGTCTGGGCTCTTGCGGAAGCGATGATGGATGTAAAGGGGCTTCTGGAGGGAAAGAAGGCTGCGATATTAAAACAAAAGGATGACTGGAACATATCTGTCAGCGGACTGGAAAACTATTCAGACGGAAACATGGATGTAAAGGATAACCCCACAGGACTTGATTATGACGGATATCTGAAGCTGCTGCTTATGATACAGGGCAGGGAAACACAAAGCTTCAGGGTAATGGATGTTATGGAAATGAACATGAGAGCCTTTGAAAATCCGGAATTCCGGCTGAAGGACTGCATCGCCGAAGCAAGTGTGGAGGTATCCTACAGAGCTCCCGCCGTATTTTCGGCGCTGATACCGTCAAAGAGCAGACCGGCAGCAGCGCCGCGCGGCTACAGCTTCACCTTCACCCAGGAATACTCATACCAGCCGGCATAAAAGCAGAAAGGAATGTCCTTTGTAAATGAAAAAAGCAGATAAGATAAATAAAAATGATCACGTATCCGCAGGCATATCCGAAAAACAAAGGACATTCCATTTTGCTTTAAAAGGAATAAGCGCCTCGCTTACTCTTGAAGCGGCTCTTGTTCTGCCACTCTTCATCTTTTTTATTGTGGCCCTGCTGAATTTTATCCTGTTAGTCTCCCTGCAGACAGACATTCAGCTGGCGGTGGAGGAGAGCGCAAGGAGCCTTGGCAAAAAGATGTATCTTGCGGAGAACGCAAAGGACATAACGCAGATACCGGATGAAGAGGAGGGGTCGCTGATCGCCGGCGGGATAACCGACCTTGCGATAAGAGCCTCGGTACTGAAGGGAAGCATGAAGGCAAAGCTGGATGCGTCCGCAGTAAAAGGCGGAAGCGCAGGACTGCATGTGTATAACTCCTCCTATGACGCCGATACGGGAATACTGGATATCATAGTAAATTATACGTACAAGATACCTTATCTTCCATCCGGCGTGGGGGAACTGAGAATGGCGCAGCGCTGCCGCGCTCATGTATGGACGGGCAGGAAGCTTAAGGATAGCGGCGGCGCGGGCAGCACTGACTCCGGCAAAGTCTATGTCACTCCCCACGGAAGCGTTTACCATAAAAGCAAAGCCTGTCCGTACCTTGATCTGTCGGTACAGGCTATGTCTCAGGAAGAGGCGGAGGCCGCAAGAAACAGGTCCGGAGGAAAATATTATCTGTGCACCGACTGCTGCAAAAAGGGCGGGCAATATTCCACGGTTTATGTAACGGATTACGGCACGAATATGCACTCTGATATCAACTGCACCGGGCTGAAGAGAACGCTGATAGAAAAAGATATGTCTGAGGTGGGGAGTATGCATGCGTGTCCCAAGTGCGGGGTGGATCACTGATGTTCTGGAAGGAGGCAGCAGCGCAGACGATCGCTCTGATCTACTATTTCGCGATGGCCGAAGCGGATCTGAAAAAGCATTGCGTTCCGCTTGTTTTTGCGGCAGCAGGGCCTTTCGCGTTCTGTCTGGTCAGGATATTCCTTCTGGAGCCGCAGATAAAAGATATGCTTTTGGGTCTTATTCCGGGAGCGCTGCTGCTTATCATCTCAAAGCTGAGCCGCCAGGCAATAGGCTATGGAGACGGGATAATGCTCATATCATCCGGGATACTCACGGGCCTTTTCGGGGCGGTCTTTATGCTTCTTGTTTCCATGCTGCTCGCATCTGCCGTGTCCATTGTCCTGATGATGATAAAAAAAGGAAAGGGGAAAACACAGCTGCCATTCATCCCGTTTATGTTCGGAGCGTATGTGGTGATGCTGGCGTTGTGAAAGGACCAAAGGATGAAGAAAAAACTTAAGGCTTCTTTCACTATAGAAGCGGGTGTGGTTGTTCCGGTGATAATGTTCATAACAGTAACGGTTTTTCTTATGTGCTTTTTCATCCATGACAGAGCGGTAATGAAGAGTGTGGGGGTTTTTTATGCGATGGAAAGCGCAGGGAAGGAAACGGATGACTTCGGGCTTTCGGATGAGATAAGCAGGATGCTTGGCATGAGACTTATCAGAACAAAGGAAATATCTGTTTCCGCGGAATCAGACGGGGACGCTGCGGGCATAAGGGAAACAGGCCGCGTGCCGGCGCCGTTTGTCTTTGAACAGGAGCTTAACGGAGGACAGTTTTCATTACTTGCGGCGGAGATCGATGTTTCGGACCTGAACGGACGCAGGGCATTGCTTAAATACAAGGCGATCATAGATATGGCGGAGGCATTTGCCGGAGAATAAGGAGCGGAAAATATGAATATAAGTTTTAAGAAGGATATCAGAGCAAGTTATATGGTGATCGAAAAGGCGGAGAGGTTTTCCAAAAACGACTTTGACGTAAAAATGCTGAAAAACAATGATATCCCGGGTCTGTTGAAATTCGACTATGAAAATCTGAACGGTATATATGATCTTAAGTATGACATCTCCTCGAAGCAGGCGTTTTCCGTTATGTACGAAAAAAGGCTGGTATCCTATGAGCAGCTCCGGGCTTTCGTGTTTTCTATGAAAGCGCTGGTTGATGTGATGGGGGAATATCTTCTGGACATAAACAATATCATCCTTAAACAGCAGTGCATTTTTACGGACGGCGAGGGAAAGGAATACAGCTATTGTTACTTCCCTTATTATAAAGGCGACTTCATCCTGGAGCTGAAGATAATATTAAAGGCTTTGCTGGCAATGGTGGATCATTCCGATGAGCGCGTCCTGCTGCTTTCCTATGAGCTGTACAATGCGTCCGGCAGGGAGAACTTTGTTATTGAAGATCTGACTGCTATCTGCAATAAGCGGGAAGGGCACCGGAGGGTCGAGGTGTGCAGCCTTGAGTTTGAAGACGGACAGCCGGAGGTATTAGCGGAAGGAGATGCCACGGAGCCTGTCGCTGCGGATATTACGGAGGATGGCGGCGGAAGCGGCGCCGAGGAGGAAAAGGAAAGCTTTTGGGAAAAGACGGTGGCATATATGAAGGGCAGGAAAATAATGGATATTCTGGAGGATATAAACAGCGGCGGGATCGTAGGCCGTATAAAAGGATAGAAGAGGCAGAGTAGCTGTCTTGACATCCCCGCCTCGCTGCAGAAAGATATTGAAATAAAAGCTGTGTACAGTGTACCATTAGACAGGAACCGGAAGATAAACACTCGGAAAATGCACACATAGCAGCACCGATAGCACAGGAAAGATAATAAACTAAGAAGGGATGTATCTGTAATGCCGGATCAGTTTTCAAGAACTCAGCTTTTATACGGCAGTGAGGCAATGCAGCGGTTCGTGTCCTGCCGCGTTGCGGTGTTTGGCATCGGCGGAGTCGGCGGCTACGTTGTGGAAGCTCTGGCACGCACCGGTATCGGCGCGCTTGACCTGATCGATGACGATAAGGTCTGTCTGACAAACATAAATCGCCAGATTATGGCAACAAGAAGAACGGTCGGAAAATACAAAGTGGATGTGGCGGAAGAACGTATAAAGGACATATACCCGGCATGCAGGGTAAAGACACATAAAACATTCTATCTGCCGGAAACCGCCGGTCAGTTTGATATGCGGGAATATGACTATGTGGTGGATGCCATAGATACGGTGACAGGCAAGCTGGCCATCATCGAGAATGCCCAAAAAGCCGGAGTTCCGGTAATCTCGTCAATGGGGACCGGAAATAAGGTTGACCCGTCAGCATTTGAAGTTGCTGATATTTATGAGACCTCAGGATGTCCGCTCGCAAAGGTAATGCGCAGGGAATGCAGGAAGCGCGGGATCAGAGCGCTGAAGGTTGTTTATTCTAAAGAGAAACCGGTACGGCCATTGGTAGATATGTCCATCAGCTGCAGACAGCAGTGCATCTGTCCGCCGGGAACAGACAGGAAATATACGGAGCGCAGGGACATTCCCGGTTCGACCGCTTTTGTTCCGCCGGTAGCGGGACTTATCATTGCGGGCGAGGTCATCAATGATCTTGCGGCAGCAGTAAAGAAACCGTAAAATCCGAACTCCCTTAATGTCATAAGTTGAATAAGCCCCGGATTATTGCTAAAATAGCCGCATGGTTTATGACGATATATTACAATATTTCGGATCTCAGGGCTTTGCCGCAGCATCAACCACGGGCAGCTTAGGCGGTCTCAACATTCTCTACAACAGGGTCGGCGCGGAAGCGGTATACTGCATACTTATAAACAACGGAGAAAACTCCTACATAAATAAAAGCCAGATATTAAACATCAACTATCAGCTTTGCGCGCAGGTTCCGCAAAGGAACGTGCTTTTTATCGTTGCCACCACAAACGTGGAAAGGGACAAGCAGCTGGCGGCGCTTAGCGGTGTCAACCTCTGGCTGGTGGACAGCTTTGAACGGCAGCTCATGATATATGAAAAACAGCCGGATGATTTCTACGACCTGAAATACGGGATAACGCAGGCTATCACAATGAGCCGCGGCGCAAGAGCGCATAACGCGCTGAAATGGAAGAATTTTCCTTTTGTCACAGTAGGACTGGTACTGGTAAACGTTATCTGGTTCATAGTGCTGATATCAGGCGGTGATGTATCATCCGCGTCATATATGGTGTCAAAAGGAGCAGCCTACGGAAAATATATTTTTGAGGATTACCAGTTCTGGCGGTTGATAACAAATATGTTCATGCACTTTTCAATCTCTCATCTTGCAGGGAATATGTTATACCTTTTGATAGCCGGCATAAGTCTTGAACGGACTGCGGGACATATAAAATTTTTTCTTATATACATACTTTCGGGCTTCGGCGCCAGTGTGGTATCGGCAGCCTACTATTACATAGCAGGGCAGGATACGGTGTCGGCGGGGGCCAGCGGTGCCATATACGGCATCATCGGGGCAATGATATACCTGCTGATAAAAAACAGGAACCGGATCGGCTCAGGGAATCTTTGGCTGAGGATAGGGATCATCATCATATTCCTGTTCTACTCAAACTTTCTCAATCCGGAGATAGACGCAGTGGCGCACATTGCCGGCTTTGTATTCGGTATGCTGCTGGCAGTGGCATTTTTAGGAACAAACAGGAGGAGGATAACATGAAGGATTCAAACTGCATTTTTTGCAAAATAGCAAACGGGGAAATACCAACCATGTCTCTTTATGAAGACGGGGATTTTAATGTGATATTTGACGCGGGTCCGGCAACAACGGGACATGCGCTGATACTGCCGAAGGAGCATTTCGCGAACATATATGAGATAGACGATGAAGTGCTGGCAAAGGCGCATAAACTTGCGAAGAAGATGGCGGCGGTATTAACAGAGGTTTTTGATGCTGACGGATTCAACATCCTGCAGAACAACCACGAGGCGGCAGGGCAGACAGTCTTCCATTTTCATATCCATCTGATACCCCGGTACAGGAACGATGGAGCGATCGGCTTCTGGAAGCCGGGTGAGCAGGATAAGGAAAAGCTTGAAAAAGCACTTGAGAGCATCAGAGAAAAGCTTGGCTAAGGCTCATTTGGAAAGATGTTCCTTACAGACTTCGCAGATAACGTCGGTGACGAGCTTTGCGGAGTCTTCTTTTTTCTCTGCCTCCATGGCGCGGATATATGAATCCCGGTTTTTGTAGACCTCAACAATATCATTGCACAGAGCTTCCTTTGAAAGTTCCACCTCCCGGAGAACCTCGGCAAAGCCGCGGCGCTTAAAGGAGTTGGCGTTTAAGATCTGATCCCCCCTGCTGGCATCTGTGCCAAGAGGGATGAGCAGCGAAGGCTTTTTAAGCGCGGCGATCTCGTAGATAACATTTGCGCCGGCCCGTGAGATCATAACATCCGCTGCCGCGAAGAGGTCGGGAAGAATGGTGTTAAGATACTCAAACTGCCTGTAGCCGGCTATGCCGTCCAGCGACGGGTCGGTTTTTCCCGGTCCGCATACATGGGCCACACAGAAGGTCTTAAGCAGTTCCGGCAGTGCCTCCCTGACAACCCCGTTAACAGAAGCAGCGCCCAGACTTCCGCCTATCACCAAAACCATAGGCTTGTCTTCGGAAAAACCGCAGTATTCATAGCCTTTGTGCGGATCGCCCTCCAGCAGATATTTTCTGACCGGAAGACCCGTGTGGACTGCCTTGCCCGCGGGAAGAAATTCCGCGGTTTCAGGGAAGTTGTAGCATACTCTCTCTGCCTTCGGGATGGCCAGCTTGTTTGCAAGTCCGGGGGTAAGATCAGATTCGTGTATTACCACAGGTATATTTAATGATGATGCGGCAAAGATAACAGGGACGGAAACGAAGCCGCCTTTTGAAAAGACGATGTCCGGTCTGTTTTTCCGCATATGAGCTTTTGCTTCTCTAAGGCCTTTAAGAATGCGGAAGGGATCCGTGATATTTTTTACATCCAGGTATCTGCGGAATTTTCCCGAGGAGATGCCGTGATACGGAATGCCCTGATCTACAATGAGTTTTTTTTCGATGCCGTCATAAGAGCCCATATATTCCACTTCAAAGCCCGCTTCCTTAAGACAGGGAAGAAGCGCGATATTAGGTGTAACATGTCCGGCCGTACCGCCTCCGGTTAGAAGAATCTTTTTCATAGCAAGCACTCCTTTGAATTTCAATTACTATATCACAATACTTGCGCGTGATACAAATAAGTGATAAAATGCGAACAAATGTTTGCCAAAGAAGAAAATAACTATTACATCTGCATAGACCTGAAATCTTTTTATGCCTCGGTGGAGTGCGTGGAGCGGGGACTGGATCCGTTTAAGACCAACCTTATCGTTGCGGACCCTTCCCGTACTGAAAAGACCATCTGCCTTGCCGCGTCTCCGGCCATAAAAAAGCTGGGGGTTCCCAACCGCTGCAGGGTATTCGAGATACCCAAAAACATAAAATATATCATGGCTCCGCCGAGGATGCGCCTTTATCTGAATTACAGCGCCAGGATATACGGGATATACCTAAAATACTTCGCTCCGGAGGATATACACGTCTACTCAGTGGATGAGGCCTTTATGGATGTCACACACTACCTGAAGCTTTACAAAAAAAGCGCCAGAGAGCTTGCCGTAACCGTTCTGCAGGACATCAGGGATACCTGCGGCCTCACCGCCACATGCGGGATAGGCACAAACCTTTATCTGGCGAAGATAGCGCTGGATATAACGGCCAAGCATGCAGATGACTTCATCGGGGAGCTGGACGAGGAGAGCTATAAACAAACTCTCTGGGAACACCTTCCGCTGACGGACTTCTGGATGATAGGAAAAGGTACAAAAAGACGCCTCGCGAAAGTGGGCATATTTACAATGAAGGACATCGCAATGGCAGACGAATTTCTGCTCCGCAGGCTTTTCGGCATAAACTCAGAGCTTTTGATGGATCACGCATGGGGCATCGAAACCACTACAATATCGGACATAAAAAATTATCATACAAAAACCGCATCAATTTCCAGTGGACAGGTACTTCCCAGAGATTATAATTATAAAGAATGCAGGCTGATAGTTAAAGAAATGTGCGATCTGCTTTGTCTTGACCTTGTAAAGGGTCGCAAGGTCACAGGCAATATATCGCTTACCCTCAGGCTTTCCGCGGAATACGGCGCAGCTCATGTGCATAAGAGCGAAACACTGAGCGTTGTCACAAGCTCAAACCGCAAACTCTCGGAAGCGCTGGTGTCGCTCTACGACCGCATTGCCGACCCGGGCAGATATTACCGCGGCGTTTATATCTATTTCAACAATCTGCAGGATGAGAGCGCGGAGCAGATGGACATCTTTACGGACCCGAAGGTTTTAGAGAGCGACAGGAGACTCGCGCGCGCGGCAATAGAAATAAAAGAAAAGTTCGGAAAGAACGCCATCCTCAAAGGAATGAACCTTGAGGACGGGGCAACAACAATAGAAAGAAACAGTCAGATAGGAGGGCACAAGGGATGAGTCCGCTGTTCTGGCTGGACAGGCTTATGAGCGAATTAAGAAGCAAAAGACCGGAAAACATAGGGCCGAAGATGCCCCGTTCGGAGCGGGCAAAGCAGTTTGCACCGTTTGCAGCGCTCGGAAGGATGGACAGGCTTTTGCGCTCGGTAGAAAAGAGAAGAGACACGCAAGACCTTGAACACGAAGCATGGTTCGGGGATATCTCAAATGAGGAAATAGAGCTGCTTGCGGCGGAAAACATCACCGATATAGAAGCCGCGGCGGAAGATAACAATGGATAGATTCATATTACATTCGGAGTACAAGCCTACGGGCGATCAGCCAAAGGCAATAGAGGATCTTGTAAAGGGATTTGAAGAAGGAAACCAGTTTCAGACTCTTCTCGGGGCAACGGGCTCAGGGAAGACCTTCACCATGGCTAACGTTATTCAGGCCGTTAATAAGCCCACCCTTGTCATCGCCCACAACAAGACACTTGCTGCCCAGCTGTACAGCGAGTTCAAGGAGTTCTTTCCGGAAAACGCAGTGGAATACTTTATTTCATACTATGATTATTACCAGCCGGAGGCATACGTTCCGTCAACGGACACATATATAGAAAAAGACTCCTCCCTTAATGACGAGATAGACAGGCTGCGACACTCGGCAACAACATCGCTGGTCGAAAGAAAAGATGTGATCATCATCGCCTCTGTTTCCTGCATCTACGGCATAGGAGACCCGGAGGAATACGCCAATATGTGTGTATCGCTGCGTCCGGGCATGAAAAAAGAACGGGATGATGTCATCAGAGAGCTGATAGAGATCCAATATGACAGAAACGACATGGATTTTCAGAGGGGAACCTTCCGTGTGCGGGGCGATGTAATAGAAATCCTTCCGGTAATGACGGAAAAGAACGCTCTGAGGATAGAATTTTTCGGGGACGAGATAGACAGGATAACCAGGATAGACGTTCTCACAGGTGAGATAAAAGCGCGGATGGAGCATATCGCCATCCTGCCTGCATCATACTATGTGGTCCCCCGTGACAGAATGGAAAAAGCCCTTGTAAACATAGGCAAAGAGCTGGTGGAAAGAGTCGCCTATTTCAAGAGTGAAGACAAGCTCCTGGAGGCGCAGAGGATATATGAGCGCACAAATTTTGATATGGAGATGATGCGCGAGACGGGGGTCTGCTCAGGAATAGAAAATTATTCCCGACACTTAACAGGGCTTCCGCCGGGTGTGCCGCCGGCAACACTCATAGATTTTTATAAAGACGACTTCCTTATAATAGTGGACGAGTCTCATATGACCATACCGCAGATAGGAGCCATGTATAACGGGGACCGTTCGCGCAAGCAGACGCTGGTTGACTACGGGTTTCGCCTGCCTTCCGCCATGGACAACCGTCCGCTCAGGTTTGAGGAGTTTGAGGGCAAGATAGATCAGTTGCTTTTTGTTTCGGCAACGCCCGGAAAATATGAAGGCGAGCACGAGCTTTTAAGAACAGAGCAGATCATAAGGCCCACAGGGCTTCTGGATCCCAAGGTGGATGTGCGCCCGGTAACAGGCCAGATAGACGACCTCCTTTCAGAGATAAACAGGGAAACAGAAAAAGGAAACAAGGTCCTGGTGACAACACTGACTAAAAAAATGGCGGAGGATCTTACAGACTATCTGAAGGAAGCCGGCGTAAGAGTCAGATATCTTCATTCGGACATCGCAGCCCTTGAAAGAACAGAGATAATCCGCGAGATGCGGCTGGATGTTTTTGACGTTCTGGTGGGCATCAACCTTTTAAGAGAAGGTCTTGATATCCCGGAGATATCCCTGGTGGCCATATTAGACGCGGATAAGGAGGGCTTCCTGAGAAGCGAAACTTCCCTGATCCAGACCATCGGAAGGGCAAGCCGTAACGCGGAAGGCCACGTTATCATGTACGCGGATACTGTTACCGGCTCCATGAAGGCGGCGATAGACGAGACCAACAGAAGGCGCGGCATACAGGAAGCATATAACAAAGAACACGGAATAACCCCGCAGAGCATAAAAAAATCCGTGCGGGATCTTATCAGCATAAGCAAAGAGGCGGAGGGCATAGTTCAAAAGCTTGAAAAAGAACCCGAGTCCATGAGCGCGGATGAGATCAGACAGATGATAGATAAGGTGGAAAAGAAGATGCTCAAGGCCGCGGCGGATCTTGATTTTGAGGCGGCAGCAGAGCTCAGGGACCAGATGATAGAGCTTAAGACCCACCTTGAGGACACAGCCGGGGACGGAAAAAATTACCGTAAAAAAACCAAGAGGAAGAATACAAGAAAGAGAAAAGAATATGGCGGCAAAGGAACAGAAGTACATTAAGATAAAGGGCGCATCGGAAAACAACCTTAAAAACATAAACCTGGAGATCCCGCGCAATGAGATGGTGGTATTTACCGGGCTTTCGGGCAGCGGCAAGTCGTCTCTGGCGTTTGATACGATATACGCAGAAGGGCAGAGGAGATACATGGAATCCCTTTCCTCTTATGCCCGTCAGTTCCTTGGTCAGATGGAAAAGCCGAAGGTGGAGGCGATAGAGGGGCTTTCCCCCGCAATATCCATAGACCAGAAAGCAACCAACAGAAACCCGCGCTCCACGGTGGGCACGGTAACGGAAATACACGACTACCTTCGTCTTTTATACGCCAGAGTAGGCGTTCCGCACTGTCCCGACTGCGGCAGGGAAATCTCAAAACAGACTGTAGATCAGATGACGGACGCCATCATGTCCCTTCCGGAAGGCACAAGGCTCCAGCTCCTTGCCCCCGTGGTCAGAGGCCGTAAGGGCGAGCATGTCAAGCTTTTGGAGTCCGCTAAAAAGTCAGGCTATGTAAGGGCGCGGATAGACGGCATTGTCTATGAGCTGGATGAGGAGATCCGGCTTGAAAAAAACATCAAACACAATATTGATATCGTTGTAGACAGGATAGTAGTTAAGGGAGGAATAAACTCAAGACTTGCCGATTCAATAGAAAACATTCTTCATCAGGCGGAAGGGCTGATGACGGTTGAGGTGGTGGACTGGCCGAAGGGCGCGAAGAAACCGCCTAAGGGAGAGAAGGCTCTTCCGGTGGACGAAAACAATGAGATCCATTTTTCATCCAGTTTTGCATGCCCCGACTGCGGAACAAGCATAGGCGACATAGAGCCGCGGAACTTTTCTTTTAATAACCCGTTTGGGGCATGCCCGTCCTGCGCGGGCATCGGCTATAAAATGGAGTTTGATCCGGAGCTGATAGTCCCGGATGATACGCTGAGCATCAATAAGGGCGCGATCGCTGCAACCGGCTGGGCAAGCTCGGGGAAGGAAGGATCATTTACCCATGCTCTGCTGCAGGCAATGGCGGATAAGCATGGCTTCAGCCTGGACACGCCGTTTAAAGAGCTTCCGAAAAAAATAAAAGACAAGCTCTGGTACGGCGATAACACCTCTGTGGATGTACGTTATTCAGGGCAACGGGGAAGAGGAGTGTACCCCATAGTATTTGAAGGGCTCCTGGAAAACCTTAACCGCAGATATCGCGAAAGCTCAGATACATTCAAACAGGAGTACGAATCATATATGAGGATAAATCCCTGCGAGGAGTGCGGCGGCAAAAGGCTGAACAAGCTGAGTCTTGCCGTAACTGTGGGGAATAAAAATATCTTTGACGTTTCGGACATGACGATAAGAGACAGCAAGGCTTTTTTTGAAAAACTCAAGCTTAACAAAATGCAGATGGAGATAGCCGGTCCCATAATGAAAGAGGTTCATTCAAGACTGGGCTTTCTTCTTGATGTGGGCCTGGAATATCTTACGCTTACCCGCTACGCAGCAAGTCTTTCAGGCGGTGAGGCACAGCGGATAAGACTTGCCACACAGATAGGCTCGGGTCTTACGGGTGTGCTTTATATACTGGATGAGCCCAGCATAGGCCTTCACCAGAAGGACAACGATAAGCTGCTTGCCACGCTGAAAAAGCTGAGAGATCTGGGAAATACCCTGATAGTCGTTGAGCACGATGAGGATACCATGCGCCAGTCGGACTATATCGTGGATATCGGTCCCGGAGCCGGCGAGCATGGCGGAGAGGTGGTAGCCTGCGGAACGGCGGCGGAAATAATCAAATGCAAAAAGTCGATCACAGGTGATTATCTGAGCGGCCGTGTGACCATCCCCGTTCCGGAAGAGCGCAGAAAGCCAAGCGGATGGATAGAGGTAAAAGGAGCCAGGGAAAACAATCTAAAAAATATAAATGTTAAGTTTCCTCTGGGCGTGATGACAGCGGTGACCGGTGTTTCCGGCTCCGGAAAATCATCACTGGTAAACGAGATACTGTATAAAAGTCTGGCGCGGACGCTTAACAGGGCGCGGACTGTTGCCGGAAGGCATAAAAAGATCGAGGGCGTGGATCAGCTTGACAAGGTCATCTGCATAGACCAGAGCCCTATCGGCAGGACACCCCGTTCAAATCCGGCAACATATACGGGAGTTTTTGACCTGATCAGGGATCTTTTTGCCCAGACACCGGACGCGAAGATGCGCGGCTACAACAAGGGGCGCTTCAGCTTTAATGTCAAGGGCGGCAGATGCGAGGCCTGCGCCGGAGACGGCATCATCAAAATAGAGATGCACTTCCTTCCGGATGTATATGTTAAATGCAATACCTGCCACGGCATGAGGTATAACAGGGAGACGCTGGACGTAAAATATAAAGGCAAAAGCATCTATGATGTTCTGGAGATGACAGTGGAGGAAGCGCTGGAATTCTTTAAAAATGTGCCGAAGATACACAGGAAGATAAAAACTCTTGACGAAGTGGGACTTTCCTATATAAAGCTGGGGCAGTCCTCAACCACGCTTTCCGGCGGCGAGGCCCAGAGAGTAAAGCTGGCGACAGAGCTCAGCAGAAGGCCTACCGGAAAGACGATGTATATTCTGGATGAACCCACGACAGGGCTTCACTTCGCGGATGTTCACAAGCTGGTGATGATCCTGCGGCGCCTTTCCGAAGGCGGAAACAGCGTTGTGGTGATAGAACACAACCTTGAGGTCATAAAGGTGGCGGATCACATCATAGATATGGGGCCGGACGGCGGTGACAGAGGCGGAGAGGTTTTCGCCAGCGGCACTCCGGAGGAAGTTGCAAAGCATAAGGGCAGCTATACCGGAGAATACCTTAAAAAATACCTGAAGTAGATGAGGGGCGTGTAGCAACTATGTCAAAGGTTTTTTACGAACTCCAGGCCTTTCTTTACAAATGAATTTGCGAATTTCCGGCGGACTTGCCATGCGTAGCGGTTTTCCGGATTAGTAAATTTAGCATACTCGAAATCAAGGATGTCATTAACATCAATCCCATGCTTATTGAAGAAGTCTCTCATTCCGTCGATAAGACGGAGTCCGGCCTGAACAAAGGTGATATTCTCGCCGTCGGGACGCATCATATGAACAGTCTTCAGGTCATAGCGCGCTGCGTTCTTGAAATTCTGCACGGCGTGAACCTGATCCCTGAGCTCAAAAGGTTCCTCCGGCAGACAGGCATAACAGACAAGAAGCAGCTGCGCGAACAGCACATCACGGATGTCCAGACCGGCCTCAGCCAGCGGGTTGAGGTCAAACATCCGAAGCTCTATGTGGTCTATGCCGTCTTTCTTCAGCGCGTCCATGTCATAAGCGCCGGCCGGTTTTACCCTTACGGGGTAGTAAAGCTCAGATGGCTGCATAAGCGCGCCATCAGTCACATATGAATTAATGCTGTCAGTATATTTTTCTATGTCCGAATAATTAAAGATAGGAGTGAACTCATTCCAGTAGCCCATCTCAGAGCTGCGGACGGAGGCCATGCCGGTGAAGACATCAGTGTCATAAGTGTCCTTTTCAAAATATGAGCTGTCAAGCAGGGGACTTGCCGCAGTGAGCGCCACAAGGATCCATCCATGGGCGGCCATCTTTTTTGCCAGATCCAGATAAAGCGCGTTCTTATAGGTCTGAAAGTCTTCATCCCCTCCGTATCTTTCCTTATTCAGCTTCAGAAGCTCATCAGAAAAAGAGTAGTTAACGTGTATGCCGGAGAAGGTCATCTTATATCGCCCGTACTTAGAGGAGAGATATTCCCGGTATCTTGTCTTTTGCTCATCGCCGCCTGTGAACGAGGCGATCGGAATATCCAGCTCGTTGCGGATATAAGGGGGATTGGAAAACGGCCAGAAATACTCCTTCTCCGGTAGAGAGGCAAGAGTTTTCCGTATCTTCAGCGTATGGGTCAACAGCTCTTCAACCGCTTCCTCCGCGCTGTTATTGACAGAGGTGTTTATCTCCGTCTGGTTTTCGCAGAAGTCACGGCCTATGTTTTTGTCGCCTGCAAAGGGATGGGGCGAGTGGGAAAACCTGCCGTTCTCAAGCACCCGCAGCCCCTCTTTCTCCAGGCCGAAGCATCCGTCGAAAAGATGTTCCCTTATATCTTTATCTTCTATGTGTAGCATACAAGATCCCCTTTATAAGAAATCTTTCCTCTATATTTTAACATATACAGGCATATTTAACATAATAAGGTGCGTATAAAACATAGAGATGTTCTGTCCGACCGGGCACACCGGAAAACATACAAAATGCAAATATGTTTTTAATATGTGCAATCATCAAAGAAAGCTTTAAAAACAGGGAATTTTAAGGTGTATTCGCATTTTTCGCGGCTGAAGGAACGCCGTAAACAGATAGGGGGAACTCTCTCCGGCGGCGAGCAGCAGATGCTTGCGATGGGGCGTGCGATGATGTCCGTTCCGAAGCTTCTTATGCTGGATGAGCCGTCCATGGGGCTTGCGCCTATACTGGTAGAGGAGATATTCAACATCATCCGGGATCTTCACGACACGGGAACCACCATCCTCCTGGTTGAACAGAATGCCCAGATGGCGCTTTCAATAGCGGACCGCGCATATGTGCTTGAATCCGGCAGGATAACCTTAAGCGGTACCGGCACGGAACTCATTAAATCCGAACAGGTACAGCAAGCTTACCTGGGCGGGTGATATAAATCAAATACATAACATAGGTGAATTAGATATGAGACTCTCATCACCTTCTCCCCCCTCCGGGGGATGTTGTATAAATAAAGTTGGCACCCTTCTCTCAAAGATTATGTATATAATAAAGAGAAACAAGGAGATGCTAACAATGGCACGAAATCAGCGTAGTTACGATCCCGAGTATAAAGCTCAGGCAGTAAAACCTGCCCGGGAAATGGGCTCCTGCAAAAAAGCAGCTGATGAACTATGTATATCGCCTAATACTCTTCACGGCCGGATTAAGGGCGATATAAGCCTAAGCGTAAACCTAACGGTATTACTAAAGCAGACCGTAGTGCAGGTAAATCGGATAAAGACCCGTTCAAAGAAAATATTGATGATATATGGAAAATAAGTATTGAAAACACCTTTTTTGAGGGAAAGAAAGTTTATTCAAAAACAAATTAATGAACAATCAAAATATTAAAAACAATATGGAGGGTAAATTTATTATGAAATGGTTTGAAAATATCTTTACGAAAACAAAATTGATGATTATTAGCGGAATTTTAAGCATTGTGGGATACTTTGTCCTCGCTTGTATCAGCATTATCACTTCTGCTCATTTGACGGAACAGTATTTGATACTTGCCGTTCTATCAACATTGCTACTGATTAGCTATAAAAAAGGAGAGACATCCTGCCAGAAAGCCCTTGTTGGAGCAATCCTGGGAGTATTGATGTACGCTTATTGGAGTATCATGGCGGGATTTATTGAAGCTGAGAAAAATTCTATAGGTTACCTGGAACTTTTTATGACGATTTTTCTAACAATTATGTTTATCAATCACCTCCTTTTACAGATAGATCACAAAGGAGATTCCAAGATAATTTATGTAAGCCAGATTATGTTGGTTATTGCCATTCTTCTACAAATTGCAGAAACGTTGGCTCAAATATGCAACAATCAAATGTACTACATGGTATTAAACAGCTTTAGTTTACTCAGTACTGTAACTATGATTTCCTGTATAGAATCGCGAATTCAGAAATATAAGGCAAAACGTTCAGATGCAATGAAAGCCGGAATATGGACGGAAGAAGAACGTCAAAAGAGCAAGAAAATCTTTAAGTTATGATTGAAATGCCGTTTTTTGACAGTTCCTATGACAATGTAATTGGAAAATGAAAGCTATCGAAAAATTATTATTTAAAAAACGCGATGAAGAATATGCGGCTTTTCAGGCAAAGCTAACTCCTACTGTAGATAAGAAGTTTTTTATCGGGGTTCGTGTTCCTGAGGTAAGAAAGCTCGCTAAGCAACTTAAAGATGAACCTATTGCAATAAAATTTCTTAAGGAGTTGCCACATAAATATTATGATGAAAACATGCTGCATGGTTTATTGGTTTCGGAAATAAAAGATTATGATAAGGCAATTGAAGAAACAGATAGGTTTTTACCTTTTGTAGATAATTGGGCTGTGTGTGATATCATGTCACCAAAGGTCTTTAAAAAGCATAAACCGGAGTTAATAAGGAAAATAAAAGAATGGGTAAAATCAAAAGAAACATATATAATAAGATTTGGTGTAGAGATGCTTATGAGCCATTTTCTTGATGACGATTTTAATCCGGAATATCTTGAAATTCCAGCGAAGATAAAAAATGATGAATATTATGTAAAAATGATGATTGCATGGTTTTTCGCAACAGCACTTGCTAAGCAGTGGGATAGTACAATTTGTTATATCGAAAATAAAAAACTCGAAACATGGACACATAATAAAACTATTCAAAAAGCAATTGAAAGCTATCGTATAACAGATGAGCAGAAAGCATATCTACGCACATTAAAAATTTGATAATTTTTTATATGTCTTATAGTCATTTGCGCATTAGAATAATTGTAAAGGGGAAAATATGAAAGCACAAAAACTGTTTTTAGGAAATATTGTAACCATGGATGAGCAGCAAACACGCGCAAAGGCAATGGTGGTTCAGGATGGAAAAATTGAATTCGTTGGTTCAAAAGAAGATGCCCTATCATTTGTTGATTCTGATACGGAAGTAATTGATTTAGAATCAAGCTACTATCCCTACAAATTAAGGCTTTATGCGGTGTGGGAGACCACAGGGAGACCAATGTTCTTTTTTGAATCGTTCAGAAGAGCTCTTAATTTTTCGAGATCTTCGTGCTCTTCATTGATGTGCGTATATCTACTTAAGTATATTTCTTCGCTGTGGCCCATAATGGCAGCAGCCTTTTTGGTGGAGATCATCCCCGGAACTACAGCATTGTAGTACAGCCAGGTCGCATAGGTGTGCCGGAATGAGTAGAGCGACAGGCCGTTCAGTATGCTCAGCTGATCCGTTCCGCCGAGAGCGCGATTAACCTCAGAGAGTATGCGATAGGATAACTGATTGAACATTGCCTTGGTGAATGGAGCGCCGTCACGAGTAATAACGAATAGACCGAGCTTCTTCTCACTTTCGAGCCTGTCTGCTAATTTCTTCGGTATCGGCACCAGGCGCTTGGTGTGCGTCTTTGTATCCTTAACTTTAGCAATGTTATGGTCGAACTCAAAAGCCCGCTGTACGGTGATCGTGAGAGCCTGAGCGTCAATATCGGTCCATTGCAGCGCCAGCACTTCCGAAGGACGCATGCCGGTGTTCTTAAGAATTGCAACATAAAGGTCATCCAATGGCTGAAACTTACACTTATTGATCTTTTCCATTTCTGCATCAGTAATAAATCTCCGCTCTTTACATTTGTATTCAGGGATTTCGATGTCTTTTGCAATGTTAAACGGGGGAAGGATGCCATCGCGTATGGCAGCATTATATATCTGCTTCAATGTCAGCTTTAGCTGTTGGCAGGAACGCGGATGATTGATGTGTTTGTTTATGATTGATTGAAGGTCTGATGCAGTTACTTCTCGCAATGGCTTATTATCTATTGCGTCGCATTTAGCAAGAGCATAGTGGTACATGCTCTGCGTCTGTAGCGAAGTGTTGCTTTTATAGATCTTTATCCACTGCTTTGCGTATGCGCCGAATGTGACGGCCGAAGGATTCCGGACAAGCTCATATTCTTTCTTGGCCTCAAACTTTAGCCGGTCGAACTCCGGCTTTGTGTCAGCGCAAATAAATTTCCGGATCCGCTTTCCGTCCGGTGCTGTTCCGAGTGTCATGTATTCTTCATACTTTCGTTTCTTTCGTGGCATAATCCCTCCTTCCGTGACGATCTCGCGATTTAGTTGACTGAATCACGAGATTTAGTTGACTGTTTATACTATCGTTACTTCATCATCGTTGTGATAACATTTATTATTCCTATTATTGTAGCAAGGGGAGAGAGGACGTACTGTGTTGCAAGGACAAAATCCTCACTTGCTTCTTTAACACGAATCTTATGAGTGAGCACAAACGATCCTGTAATCATCGCACCAAATATTACGGCTTTGATCAGTAATCCGCCATCAAAACTCCTAATCATTCCACTTATGCAAAAGAATAATGCAGAAATAGAAATCGCACTAAAACAGACCCGGAAGAAATCGAACCATGCCATTGTTTCTTTAGGATCATTTTCTTTCGGACCATACATCATGAAAATGCAAAACATCGTTAGCCATATATACGAAGTGACAATTACTGCATAAACTGTTTGATTCATTACAGCTTTCTCGGCAGTTTCAAGAATCGCTATCATCTTTCTGCTGCTCCTTTCTTATACTTGTCTTTAATGTCCTCTGCATACTGGATTAGTTTTCTTATTCCTTCGTCGTTCATTTCAACAGCAATCTCGTTCAGCCTTGCAATCAACTGCGACGCAGGTTGTTTGATCATGGAATCCAACAAGTCAACAGCACCGTTCAGATCATTTTCTTTTGCAGTAAGATATAACGTGTTGAATGCTGCGATATCTTTGGGCGGCTCTTCCATTGGCACGTCGAATCCCATAACCCACATTGGGTTCACGCTGAAAGCATCTCCTATTTTAGCAGCTGTGATGTTGCTCGGCGCATTTGTCCTGTTAACATATTGAGATATAGAAGACTTCCCGATTCCGGTCCTTCTTGAAAACTCCATCCTGTTGCCGCCGCAGAAGTTGTCAATGATATATCTAACTCGGTCTTGAGATTTCTTTTCAATAGTTTTTGCATCCTGTTTCATTTTTTTCATCCTCCTTAGGGTTTTATTATAATCCTATGTGTTGACACGTTTCAACAAAAAGTTTAAAGCTTTTAACAAAAAACAGTTGACAAAGAAAGTTCAACGATTTAAACTCTGCATATAAGTTCAAGGGTTTGAACAGAAAGGAGATTGGAAAGATATGTATAAAAAACTACGCGGACGCATTATTGAGAAGTATGATTCGCAGCTAAAATTTGCTGAACATCTTGGCATTACTATGCAGACTGTTTCGCGGAAGATGACCGGACAGATCGGCTTTTCTCAGGAAGACATAATAGTTTGGTGCGAAGCACTGGACATACCTTTGGAAGAGTCAGGTCTTTATTTTATTTGCCCGAAAAGTTCAAATATTTGAACTGAGAAGGAAGGAGAAGAAAATGAGCAAATGTAAATCATGTGGAGCAGAGATCAAATGGATCAAGATGGCATCCGGCAAGAATATGCCATGCGACGCAGCGCCGATCAGCTATTCAGAGATTCTGCACCCGGCAAGTAAAAGCGATGACTTCCTAACGCTGGTAACAGACAAAGGGACATTGGTTAGGACTGTTTTGGATCCGGGCGGTGACAAGCTTGGATATACGTCACATTTCGCAACTTGTCCGAATGCAAACGCGTTTAGAAGGAGAGGAAGAAGTAATGAGAGTTAGAGAAATTTTAATCTGCATCATCATAGCGCTGCTGGTGGCATTGATCGGGTTGGCGATAGCGTCCGGAGTCAGCATCAGAGCATCTGATGATTGCATCGAGAAAGCAGACAGGTTCATTGAGGCGTATGAGGCAAGCAGATGATGAGAGTAGGAAAAGATGTATACAGCGCATCGGAGTTAAGAGAAATGGGATATCCGGACAGGCTGATCAGAACACTCGTTAAATCTGATCACTTCCCGGAGTTTGGGTTCAGGCTTGGTACAGGGCGCACAAGCAAAGCTTTCTTTATTCTCCCGAAGATGACGCGATTCATTGAATGTCAGATGGACGATTTCGGGGAGGTGAGAGGATGAGCGTACTGATGAACACGTTCGACAGTAGAGAAGAATGGCTGGAGAACAGGAAAACGATAGGTGGCAGTGATGCAGCCTGCATCCTGGGCAAGAATCCCTGGAAGAGCAACGTAGACCTTTTTCTCGAAAAGACCGGCTTAAGCGAACCGGAAGATATATCTAACAACGAGTTCGTTAAGTATGGAACCGAAGCCGAAGAGCCTTTGAGAAAGCTTTACGCGCTGGATTATCCGGAGTTTGTAGTCGAATACCAGGCTAACAATCTTTGGGTGAATGATAAGTATCCATGGGCGCATGCGTCTTTGGACGGCTGGCTGAAAGATAAGGACGGACGCAAGGGAATCCTGGAGATTAAGACAACGAACATTATGTCGCGCCGGCAAAAAGAAGAATGGACAGATCAGATTCCGGAGCAATATTATTGTCAGCTTCTTCACTACTTGGCCGTTACAGAATTTGATTTTGCCGTACTTAAGGCCCGGCTTAAGTGGAAGATCGAAGGAGATGTTTATTGCCAGGTCAAGCATTACCGGTTCGAACGGTCTGAGAGGGAAGAGGACATTGAGTATTTGATGAACGAGGAGAAGAAATTTGTTGAAGAGTATTTAGCAAAGAGAAGGAAGCCGGCTCTTCTACTTCCAAGTTTTTGAGGTGAAGCAAATGAATGGGAAAAGCGCACATATAGGAGATGTTTACGGAAAACTAACAATTATCGCAGAAGCGGAACCTTACGTTTATAAAAGCGGAACTAAGAAAAGATGGCTTTGTAAGTGCGAGTGCGGTGGAGAAACAATTGCTACTACCGGAGATCTTCGCAGAGGACATACAAATTCATGTGGATGTTATCAGCGAAGGAGAACTTCGGAAGCATCAAAGACGCATGGGATGAGACATTCGAACATATACCATCGATGGTTGGACATGAAGCAAAGATGCGGAAATCCAAAAAACAAGCGTTACGAGGACTGGGGTGGTAGAGGAATCCAGGTTTGTACAGAATGGGCAGAATCATTTGAAAGTTTTTATGAATATGTTTCTAAACTACCACACTTCGGGGAGAAAGGAAGAACAATCGACCGTATTAACAACGATGGAAATTATGAACCCGGAAATGTCAGATGGGCAAACCCATCTGAGCAAAGAAACAATCAAAGAGTCAGGAAAGGAAAGAGGTGAAAAATGGAATTTAAGATCAATGAGTACACAGTGCCTGAATCGATTGAGTTTAACTTTGAAGAGCTTAAACAAGCTGTGCAGGAGAGAGTCGCTTTTTATTCCGATCTGGTCTACACAGAATCAGAGATTCGTGAAGCTAAAGCTGACAGGGCTCGCCTCCGGAAAGTGATTGAAGCGATCGACAGTCAAAGGAAGCAGGTCAAAGCTGATCTTCTTGCGCCGTACACGGCTCTGGAAGCGAAGCTTGACGAGATCAAGGCCCTTGTGCAGGAGCCGATCGCTATGATCGACAGCCAGATTAAGGCCTATGAAGAGTCGCAGAAGGAGACTAAGGGCGAGAACATTAAGCAGGAATGGGCAAAAAGGGGCGATCTGTTTGACCTCTTTGTTATCTGGAATGCGAAATGGCTGAATGCGACGTACAGCATGAAGAAGATTGAGGACGAGATGGACGAGGCGATCCTTAAGTTTGAAGAGGGACTCACTACGCTTGAGAAGCTGGACGAGTATACATTTGAAGCTGTAGAAGTGTTCAAGAATACGTTGGATCTTGGCGCAGCTATGGTAATGGTGAACGAGCTGAAGGAGAAAGCGAAACGCAAGGCAGAGTATGAAGCAAAAAGACAGGAGCTGCAGCAGGAACAGCAGGCTGAGATTGACGCGAGGCGTCAGGAGCGTGTTTCACATGAAACAGAATCATGGCCGGAAGAATCAAAGCGCAGCTGGATCCGTTTTGAAGCATTTTTGAGCGTAGAGGAGGCCATGGAGCTTAACAGATATTTCAAAGAGCGTGGAATCGAAATAAGGAAAGGAGAGTAGGTATGAATTTTGCAGACAAAATGCGTGAAGAGAAAAAAGGATCAAGCAACGAAAAAGCCGAGAAAATAACGCCGGAAGAGCACTTGAATAACTTATCGAAAGACTCAGGACGTACAGAAGATCTAATAAAAGTGTTTACTAAAAAGCAGTTTGCAGAAGTATTAGTAGGAGCATTTGTCATGGCCGCAGAGGGATCAATTTTTGAAAAAGGCTTTTTGGCATCAGCTTTGGATACTTTGATAGCTAAAGCATTGACCATCTTGTTCTTGTACTACCCGGATGATGAACATCAGCCTGACACTTATTCAACCGTAGACATATTAGAAAAAATAAAGGAGGAGGAAGAAAATGGCAATAAATAATTCATTGGTTAAAAAAGGAGAACAGAAATTAGGTCTTACCGCTTATCTCACAAATGATGCAGTCAAAACTCAGATCGCCAAAGTGGTCGGCGGGCGTAATGGAGACAGGTTTATCACATCTATCATTTCAGCTGTTGAAGCTAATCCGGATCTCAGGGAATGCACGAACTCGTCTATTGTATCTGCTGCGCTGGTAGGAGAAGCGCTTAAGCTTTCGCCATCACCGCAGCTTGGACACTACTATCTGGTTCCGTACAAAAATAATAAAGCTAAAACTAAAGAAGCACAGTTCCAGCTCGGCTATAAAGGCTATTTGCAGCTGGCGATGCGCTCCGGACAGTACGAGAAGATCAATGTGCTGCCTATAAAAGAAGGAGAGCTTATAAGCTACGATCCTCTCGAAGAAATTATAAGCGTCAATCTGATCGAGGATGAGGTTGTGCGCGAAAATACGCCAGCCGTCGGATACTACGCTATGTTCCAGTATACAAAAGACTTCGGAGGCTTCAAAAAGACTCTGTATTGGAGCCGTGAAAAGATGGAATCTCATGCTCTGAAGTATTCACAGGGCTATCGCGCTAAGAAGGGATGCACCTTCTGGGAGAAGGACTTTGACGCTATGGCGATGAAAACCATGCTCAGGCAGCTCATCAGTAAATGGGGGATCATGAGCATTGACACGCCCATGGCAATGGCTTATGAGAGCGATATGGCCGTAATCCGGGAAGATGGAGCCAAAGAATATGTCGATGCTGATGTTGTCGAGATAGATAACGTGCCGGAATCAGCCACGCAGCAGCCCGTAGAAGAGCAGAAAGAAGCAGAAGCAGTAATTGATAAAGTTGAACCTGAAAAAGCCGAAAATGGGCAGCAGGCGGCTTCTGCTGAGGAAACAGGAGGCCTGTCACCTGAGAACGCATTGTTCAAATAGGTGATCGGATATAAAACGCACCGAAAAATTATCACGAAAAAAATCCGGGGCGGTTGGTCTGCCCCGGAAGGAGGTGCTGTAGAAAGGAGAAAGTGATGGAGTTTAATTACAAGATACTAACGATCAATGTTAAGGACAGATCTACACACGTCATTGCTGCCGGGCTGGCAGAGAAAGACGCACTGAAGATGTTCAGGAATCTGGTCCTGTGTCAGGATCCGAACGAAGATGTAATGTTTGCGATCGACAAGTATATACCGGTTAAGACTATCCAGTTTAAGAGTTAGAGGTTAGCTATGATGCGTAAGAAAAATAAGTATCACAACAAAAAAATCATAAGCTGCGACGGGATCAAGTTTGACTCCCTCAAGGAGTTCCGGAGATGGAATACTCTCCGGCTCCTTGAAGAGGGCGGGGAGATCCTTAACCTGCGCAGACAGGTTAAATTTGTCCTTATTCCTTCTCAGCGGATACAAGGAAAGGTCGTAGAGCGTGAGTGTAGCTACTATGCTGACTTTGTCTACGAGGACCGGGTGACCGGAAAGACGGTCGTTGAGGACGCGAAAGGCTTCCGGACAGACGTTTACAAGATCAAACGGAAACTGATGTTGCAGAAATACGGAATACAGATCAAGGAAGTTTGAAATGAAATTCGGCGATGATAACTACGTGACAATTTTAGGTTGGATGAGGTCCAGGCTTATGCTCAAAGGGAATGACCTGCTGGTGTATGCTGCGATCTATGGGTTTAGCCAAAAAGAAGGACAATGGTTTACCGGAGGGCAGCAGTACCTGGCAGATCTGTGCGGCTCTACAGTCAGAGGCGTTCAGAAGAACCTGGACAGGCTGTCTGCACTCGGCCTGATTGAGGTATCTTTTTCCGGTCAGGACACAAGATTGAACCGATACAAGGCTACTGCTGTCAGGGAAATACACGAACTCAGTTCGCCTATTGAGGGCGAAATACACGAACTCAGTTCGCCTATTGAGGGCGAAATACACGAACTCAGTTCGCCTATTGAGGGCGAAATACACGAACTCAGTTCGCCTATTGAGGGCGAAATACACGAACTCAGTTCGCCTATTGAG
>JAZRZO010000072.1:0-15193 GCA_045601405.1 Lachnospiraceae bacterium
AATGCAATAATAGCATATCCTGGACTAAAGGGCTGTATTATTCACAGCGATAGAGGAACACAGTATACCAGCGAACTCTATCGTAAGGAACTTAATAAACATAAAATCGTTCAAAGCATGAAAAGCGATGGTGGCAGATGCCAACCATTATTGACAATATCAGAACAGTGCATATTATGTTCTCGTCAGGGGATGTTGTGTGCTTCAACATATATAAATAAAATCCGTTGCTTTCCTGTAATATCGTGTATAATAAATTACCAATGAAACGGAAAGACGGGCAGTACAGTCAGAAAAATTATGGTAAGAGCATATCTCATAAACAGAAGGGAACTCGGAAAAATAAGCTATGATGATAGCTTTTTTTCTGAAGGACGTCTGAAGAAGATCGATAACCTCAAGCATGAAGACGACAAACAGCTCTCCGCCTGTGTAGAGCTGCTTTTGATACACGCGCTTAAAGAGCTGGATGCGGACGTGAAGCTTCCTCTTGAAATAGAGGAGGAAGAGTCGGAAAAGCTTACGCTTAAAACAAGTGTCGCCGGGTTCGATCAGATATATTTCAATCTCTCTCACGCGAAAGACTACGCGCTCTGCGCCATAAGCGACAAGCCGGTCGGAGCGGACATTGAATATGTCAAAACAAAAGAAGTTGCTCATGCGGACAGGATACTGCATCCGGAAGAGCTTTTACTGTCAGGCTTTGTCTCCAATCAGGAGGAAAAGAAGAAGTATTTTTACGAATGCTGGGTAAGCAAGGAAAGCTATCTTAAAAACCTTGGTCTGGGGCTTTCCGTGCGGCCGGCAAGCTTTAAGGTGGAGGAGGACAAGCTGGTGACGGAGGAGTCCTCGCTCTTAAAACGATATGTGCATGTTTATAAGGCTGATGAGGTTGAGGGCGCAGACTGGAAGTTTGACGCAAGCTACCGCATGGCTCTGTGCACTATGAAAAAAGATCCCGATACAAAGATACGGATACTGACGGCGGGAACCCTTAATATATAAGTATTCTAACGACGTCTGCGGCCTGCGCTCCGTGCGGCGGCCGCTCTTTTTGTCAGGAATATCGAAAAGACAATGACCAGAACTATGATACAGAAAAGCGCAACGGTCCAGCCGTTGATATAATAAACCTTGATGAAATCAGGCGTGGCAGAGGTCTGTTTTTTTGTGAGATAGATCCTGGCGGAGCCGAGGTCGCGGCCGCCATATGAATATGTGATAGTACCGAACAGTTCTCCCGAGGTGATGGATGTATCTTCGGCAGTAGCCGCGTCGTTATCGGCGGAAGTATCAGCAGTTTCGTCAGAGGATGTTGATGTTTCCGCGTCGGGCATTTCGTCCGCATAGACAAGTCTTGCGGTAAGGTCGCTGAACGGAATGTTGCGGAGAGTAAGGATTTCCGCGCCCGGGTCAAGCATCGCGCCGCCGCTATAGGCAGTGCCGGAGAAGCGCCGTTCCTCAAGGGAGACATTTCTTAATGCGAAATTATTAAAGTCGTAATCTATGAGAGTGGCAGCCTCCTGAAAAATCCCGTTATACTCGCCCTTGAACTGTGCGGTGACAACAGAAATATCATCGCGCTGGGCATATGTCACGAGGCATCTTCCGGATTCGTTCAGATATCCGGTTTTTCCGCCTATAACAAACGGATTATAGTATGATGACTCCGGGTCGATCAGCAGGTCGCGATTTTTAAACTCACGGGGTTCGTAAGTCATGTTAGTGGGAGCTGTCGTATATACAGGGGTGGATATTATCTGAATGTAGGTTGAGTTTTTATAGGCCTCAAGCGCTATCAACGCCATATCATGGGCGGTGGTATAGTGATCTTCCGCAAAGAGTCCGTGAGGATTGGAGAAATGAGAACCCGTGCATCCGATCGCGTAGGCCCGCGCATTCATCATATCAACAAATGCGGGTACTGACCCTGCTATGTGCTCTGCCAGCGCAACTGCGCAGTCGTTTCCCGATTCAAGCATCAGCCCGTAGATAACATCCTTTGCAGACATCTGCTCGCCGGGGATGGCATCAATGGTAACTGCTCCCTCCTCAAGGTTAAGCGCGTTTTCGGAAAATGTAACCATCTCATCCATAGTTATATTTTCGAGTGCGATCAGGCAGGTGAGTATTTTTGTGGTACTGGCGGGATAGCGCATCGCATCGGCATCCTTTTCATAAAGAACCGTGCCTGTACTGATCTCTATGGAATAAACTGACTCCGAGGCAGTGTCGGGCGGCGCAGGCCAGAATTCATCGGCAAAAACAGTAGAGCCGGTGGTGGCCAAAAATATAAAAGCCATAAATATGGGTGTGATAAGCTTCAGGATTTTTGTCATAGGGGTATTATACAGATGGAAGTGTCTGTTTGTAAACGTCTGACATTGTTTTTTCACAGACCTTCCTATATAATCAGACGGCGTGACAGGAAAGGGAAGAGGCGTAAGTAAGTGTCAAGATTAAGGAACATCCCCGGCAGCAGGGAAAAGATAGCTGCGAGCCAATATGTGATACCGGAAAACAGCTCTGTGAAGGGAAAATGGAGCGGGATTTTCGGAAATGATCATCCGATATGCATAGAGATAGGCATGGGTAAGGGGACTTTTTTAATGCGCATGGCACGGGCTTTTCCCGACACCAATTTTGTCGGAATAGAAAAGTATTCCAGTGTTCTTCTGCGTGCCGTTCAGAAGCAGGAGGAAGAGGAGCTTCCAAATGTAAAGTTCATAAGGATGGAGGCGGAGTACATAGAGGATTATTTCGTGCCCGACGAAGCGGACCGGATATATCTTAACTTCTCCGATCCCTGGCCAAAGGATAAGCATGAGAAAAGGCGGCTGACCTGCGCCGGCTTTTTAGCGAGGTATACGAACATTCTGCCGGCAGGCGGAGAGGTGGAGTTTAAGACTGATAATGAGGTATTGTTTGATTTTTCGGTCGATGCAGCCCGTGAAGCCGGCTGGGAGATTTGTGCCTTAAGTCGTGATCTTCATAATGATGAAGAGCTTTGCCGCGGAAATATAATGACGGAGTATGAGGAAAAATTTGCCGCGCTCGGCAAGAGGATATATAAGATGATCATCCGCCGTCCGACTGGATAATGACGATTCAACCATCCCCCTGTGGATACATATTTTTGTTGATTTTTAGCATAGATTAACGTATAATCACACTTGCGTCATTTAAGACAGGCATAAGCAAGCGCCTCTAGCTCATTTGGTAGAGCACCTGACTCTTAATCAGGGTGTGCAGGGTTCGAGCCCCTGGAGGCGCACGAAAAAATAACTGCGAAAGCAGTTATTTTTTTATGCGCCGAAAGGGGCGAGAGGAGCCCCTGGGGCAAAAGCCCCGAAGCGCGCCCGGTGGGCGATGCAGCGAGGGGTTTTTGTGACATCGTCCGAAGAGTCCGCCCGGCAGGGAGGACGATTCGATGACGATGGAAGGGCCTCGCACGAAAAAATAACTGCGAAAGCAGTTATTTTTTTATGCGCCGAAAGGGGCGAGAAGAGCCCCTTTGATAACGCTGTCCGTTTCATCCGAGAAAATCGAATAGACATAAGCAGAAGTTAGGTGATAAAACATATCCTTGCCCACAAAATTTTAGGTAGCAGTTGCAGAAATGATGTTGTCTATTGTATTATATAGCTGAAAAACAGTGGGCATGCCCATAGAAAATGAGGTAATGTGGTGATTTCGCGTGATAAATATCTGAACCAACTAGTCAATAGAATGAACAATGGGAAGATCAAGATTGTGACCGGTATCCGAAGATGCGGGAAATCCGTGTTGGTGAACGAGATTTTTTATGATTATTTGATTTCTCGGGGTATCGCAGATGATCATATCATCCGTCTCTCATTAGAGGACAATACCAACGCAAAGTACCGGAATCCAATTCGGCTGGACGAATACATCCGGTCACTTATAAGGGATTCGAAAGATTACTATATTCTTCTTGATGAAATACAGAATGTGGTTTCGATAAAGAACCCGTGGATCGATGATGCAGATGTGGACGACAGGATTGGCTTTCCGGATGTGCTGATGGGACTGATGAAGATTCGGAATATTGACCTTTATGTGACCGGCAGCAACTCCAAAATGCTGTCAACCGATGTTGTGACACAGTTTCGTGACAGGGGAGACGAGATACATCTGAATCCATTGTCTTTTAAAGAATTTTATGACGATTATAGCGGAGACAAAGAAGATGCCTGGAGAGATTACTACACATACGGCGGGCTTCCCAGAGTATTAGAATTTGAGTCGCACAAGGAAAAGGCGAATTACTTAAATAACCTGTTTCACAGCACATACCTTAAGGATGTCATGGAAAGACATGACATCAGAAATGATGAAGAAGTGCTGGATGAGCTGCTGAGCATTCTGGCATCTGGCATAGGTTCACTGAGTAATCCTTCAAGGCTTTCTAATACATTTAAATCTGAGAAACATAAGAGTATTTCTTCAGAGGCTATCAAAACGTATCTGACCTATTTTGAGGAAGCCTATCTCATAAGTGAAGCGAAAAGATACGATGTTAAGGGAAAGAAGTATATCGAAACACCGCTGAAATACTTTTTCGCAGATATGGGGCTAAGGAATTCCTGGCTGAATTTCAGGCAGCTTGAAGAGAACCATATCATGGAAAACATTATCTATAACGAACTGGTTATGCGAGGATATTCTGTTGATGTCGGAGTTGTAGAGTATCAGTACAGAGATAGTGAAAAGAAAAAAACAAAGGTCCAGCTGGAGGTGGATTTTATCGCCAGAAATGCCGGAGATACATTTTACATTCAATCCGCTATGAATGTTGATACAGATGAAAAACGCGCTCAGGAGATCAATTCTCTGAAACGCATCAACGACTCATTTAAGAAGATCGTGATCGTCAGGGATCATATCATGCCTTACAAAGATGACAAAGGCATCTTGTTTATTGGAATCAAAGACTTTCTTCTTGTGGAAGACTCTTTGCAGAGATAATCGTGTGATTAGATTTTGCCCAAAACTGATTAGATTTTTTTAGCACGAAGTCCGTGAACCGCCCTCCTTTCAAGGTTTTTCCAGGGTGACCTTACTTTCGAGCCCATGGGACAAAAGCCCCGAAGCGCGCCCGGTGGGCGATGCAGCGAGGGGCTTTTGTGACATCGTCCGAAGAGTCCGACCGGCAGGGAGGACGATTCGATGACGATGGAAGGGCCTCGCATAAAAAAGTCAAATATCATATAAGGCATTTATATTTACAGAATGTTAGGAGGTTCTCATTTATTAACAAGTATAATACAAAGTAATTACCTGAAAAGAATTCGCTGCATCTTGAAACAGTTTTTCTATATCTCTTTTAATACATATCCACCTCACCTTTCGCGGGTAAAACGTACCATTGTTCGGTCTGCCAGTGCGAACATAGGAATCAACAGATTATTTCAGAAAAAAACATGTCTCCATTGCAGTGCAAACAAGCGAGAAAAAAACTGTGATATAATACCTGTATATTTGTTAAAAATCGGGATTGGGGAAGTGATCCCCAATAAGGCAAAAGCTTTTGAGGCGGATTTATATTGGGGAAATCCGGACACAGAAGTGTAACTTGCTTTTCGCAAGGAGATATGCATATATGAAAGCCGGCCCAAGATGCCTATACGACAACAGCATAAAGTCTTTTCTGGTTGCAGAAAAAAGTACAATTAAGGTATTATTTTCTGTCTTGAGTTTAAGGTTGGTGAATCAATCATATTGGAAAGAGATGTGGATCAGGTTTTGGACTATGCACTGGACCATAAGCCCGTACTCTCCTACACCCACGATCATTGAGGCCGCCAAAACACTTTATGAAAATCATTCAGTAGAAAACATAACCAGGCATGAAGCAGATAAGGTGTCTACAGATAAAACTATTTCCTGCATTTTGGATATAATACAAAAAAGCAAACGGGATGGAGAAAAAAGCATTTGTTTTGTGACAGGCGTACCTGGTGCAGGGAAAACACTTGTGGGCTTAGATGTAGCAGTAAAGCAAACCTATCAGGGATCAGATCATCCGGTTGAGGATGAAGGTGCAGTATACTTGTCCGGGAATGGACCTCTTGTAGCCGTATTAAATGAGGCGCTTGCAAAAGATAATTATGCCAAGTGCAAAAGTAGAGGTGAGAAGAAAAAACTTTCAGATTCCAGGCGTGAAGTTGGAAAATTCATTCAGATCATACACCGCTATAGGGATAATATGTTGGCTAAGATCAAAAACCCTGTGGAAAATGATGTTCTTGAAATCGATCCGCTGAAAGCAGTCCGGAATAAAGAGGCCGGATATGGAGAAGTTGAGCATGTGGCTATATTTGATGAGGCGCAGCGTTCATGGACACATGATCGATTGGCAGCTTATCTGAAAAGAGGCGGAATATACGGAAATAAGCTGAAGGTCCCTAATTTTCCATTATCCGAGGCTTCTTTTTTGATCTGGTCATTAGATCAGCGTAAAGATTGGGCAACTATAGTCTGTCTTGTTGGAGGTGGTCAGGAGGTCAATACCGGAGAAGCCGGAATAGCTGAATGGATAAGGTCTTTAAACGAAAAATTTACTCATTGGAAAATATATATTTCACCACATTTGACTGACCCCGAATATGCCGAGGGAATGGTCAGTGAGCTCCTTGCCGATAACACAAATGTGAATTATGTTAACGAATTACATTTAAGCGTATCTTTGCGATCATATAGAGCAGAAAAACTCTCTGCGTTTGTACAAGCGCTATTGAACATTGATATTGAAAAAGCAGCCTCCTTATACAAAGAGATAGAGGCTAAATATCCCATTGTTATAACCAGAGACATAGAAAAAGCGAAAAAATGGATACATGAAAAAGCAAGAGGAAATGAAAGAACCGGTATTTTGATCACCAAAGAATCAGCGAGATACAAACCGCTTGGAGTGCATGTGTTGCAGTCAGGTGATGAAAATGCCGTGCATTGGTTTTTAGAAGATAAAACGGACACCAGATCATCAAATTATCTGGAGGATGCGGCAACAGAGATACAGGTTCAAGGGTTGGAGCTGGATTACGCTTGTCTATTATGGGATGCCGATATGCGAAAAGGGATGAATAGGCGATGGCTTCAAGCAAAGAATATTTGGATTTCGTCCTTGAGCAGCTTTCAGAATTGGACGATATATCGTACAAGGCTATGATGGGTGAGTTTATCATCTACTACAGAGGAAAGATTGTGGCTGGATTCCTGATAGCATATTGTTTGACGTGATGTTTGTTATCATGCAGAGATATAGTCGTCCGCGGATCATAAAGTATATCGAAAAAGAAGAAAGGTGCTGCAGCAGAAAAGTACGTACAGCCCTCGAAGAAGAAGGCGTGAAGTTTTCAGATGAAAGGAACAAAAATGCCGAGACCCGGAATCAGCGGTAAATATACAAAGAAAGGAACATATTGTGTACGGTCAGGAATATGTAAGAAAAAATAAGGAGGACAGGCCCGTTCTCGCGATATGCTATGATTTTGACAGAACTCTTTCCCCTGACGACATGCAGGCGCAGGGGTATATCCAGTCCGTGGGCTATGATGTCAGCGAATTCTGGCAGGCATCAAACAAAATAGCGGCGGAAAACGACATGGACCAGAATCTTGCATATATGTATCTGATGATGCAGGAGGCGGACGGAAGAATCGTGTTCAATAAAGAAAAGCTCCATGAATACGGCTCTAAGGTCACGCTGTATAAGGGAGTTGAAGAATGGTTTGAAAGGATCAGGGAATATGGCGACCGGCAGGGAGTCATCGTTGAACACTATATCATTTCGTCAGGGCTGAAGGAGATGATAGAGGGAACCTCTGTGGCAAAGGCCGGCGCATTTGAAAAAATATATGCCAGTACGTTCTATTATGAAAACGGGCGCTCGGCAAAATGGCCGGCGCAGGTAGTAAATTACACTAATAAGACACAATTTCTCTTCCGCATAGAAAAAGGTGTATTGGATGTTAATGATCCGGCCGTAAATGATTACTTTCCGCCGGACGAGATACGTGTTCCATTCAGGAACATGGTTTATATAGGTGATAGTGACACAGACATCCCATGTATGAAACTGGTCAATTCATACGGCGGCCATTCAATAGGCGTGTATGACCCGTCATCAAAGGACAAGGCAAAGGTCTATAAGATGATGCGGGAAAATCGTATTAAATATTTTGTTCCATCGGATTATTCTGAAGACAGGGAGCTGGATGTCCTGGTAAAAACGATTATCGATAAAACGGCCAGCGCGGAAAGACTTGAAAGTATTCATGAAGCCAACAGAAGGGAATATGTGGAGGCTGACAGGTCTACTACTGAAGAAGAGCAGAAGAAGACGGAACTGATGATCGAACTGGAGGACAGCTCCGGATTTTCCAGAACTCACCAGATAATAAGGGAGCTTAGTAAGATAAGTGACTGGTCAGAAGATCAGGCGGCGCAGCTGTTTGATATAGCGGCCCGCAACAGTCAGGTATATTCTATTATAAATGACGGGGATGTAAGAGACTTTTACAGGCGCCTCGGGCAGAGCCATCAGCTCGGCACGGAGGCATATTCCAGAGTGATGGACAGGATATGATCAACGTCCCGCTCAGAGAAGGCAATATTCGGTGATGGCAGCTGAACCGGATGAAAAAAATCGGGCAGAGGATGTTCCCCTGCCCGATAAGTTTTGCTGTTACTCAGTCGTCATAAATACTGTCAGTATCCTTCTCCATTATCGCTCCGGTTTCAAGATTGATGTCGTAGCTGTACTTGATATCACCGGCAACAAACTCAACATCGTATTTCCATATACCGTCGTCCATTTCTTTTTCTATCTTGGTGACCGTAACCTGCGTCTCGGTGAACCCGGCATCCTTTATTGCGATTGCCGTTGCTTCGTCAGGGCTGATCTCGTTAGCGGCAGGGGTCATCGTTTCGGCGGCAGTAGTGACCTGTGTTTCTGTTGCAGCCGTTGTGTTATCCTGTATCTGGTTGTCGTTGCTTTTTGTGTTTGAGCATCCGGCAAGGAGAACAAAACTGAAGGTAGCAACGCCAAGCAAAGAAAATAGAAGTTTTCTTTTCATAGTACATCTCCTTTCAACATTTGCACTGCTTTTATTATCAACTGTTAAGGTGAACGGCTTGTGAACCTTTACATCACCGTCTTTCATTATATCAGCAACCGGCTATAAATCACAATCAGTACAAAGAAGTTCAAAGTGATTTTTGCGACACGTTATCAATCTGTCCCCGCGCATTTTACTCAGCTCTTTTGAAAGCAAGGAGGTTATCATTATGATATGTAAGATCATTCAGATCGATGAGGAAAAATGCAATGGCTGCGGCCTTTGCGCCACAGCGTGCCACTGGGTGACATCGGAGGGATCCCGCGTATCTCATGTTGGCAGTTTCGGCCGTGAGTGTTATAGTAAAGGAGCCGGATATCCGGCACACGGAAGCTCAGCATTAACAGATGATGTAAAGGAAATATCTCGGATATATTGGGAGTGGAGCTTATGGATGCGTCAGGATGTAAGGTCGCGGCGGCGGATAAAAACAGGGAGCAGGAAGTATTTCTGGAATGCGAAAGACCATGGGTGTACTGGCTTTTGATATTTACGGCGGGCTGGTTCGGAGCCTACACCTTTATGCTGCGTGGCGGGGTATTCTGCAACGCGCAGACAGCAAATGTGGTTCTCCTGGCCATTGCGCTGGGAACGGGACAATGGATACGCGCGCTGTATCTGCTCATACCGATAGGAGCGTACTTTGCGGGAGCCTTTGTTTCCGAGATTTTAGGCAAAGGCGTAAAAAAGCTTCACTTCCTGAGATGGGATACCATCCTGATAGGGATTGAGATACTCGTAGTTATCGCGCTGGGGCTTCTGCCGGCGAAGGCGCCCGATACGATATGCCAGGTCGCGCTAAACTTCATCTGTTCAATGCAGTTCAATACCTTCCGCCAGGTGCAGGGAATCCCCGCAGCAACAACCTTCGTGACCAACCACATCAGAGGGGTTGGGGACTCACTGGCCAAATATTCAAGAAACCGTTCAGCGGCTGCGGCGGAAAAGCTTCATGTCCACGGAGTGATGATATTGTTTTTCCTGGCCGGCGCTATAGTGGGGGCAATGATAAGCTACTGGCTCCGCTATTATTCTATATGCTTCACATCGATAATCCTGTTTATAATCTTTATTCGGCTTGCGCACGCCGACTTGTCCACAGAGAAAAACCTGTTTTCAAAATCGCCGAGGGGGCATTAAAAACAATACATTTACAGACGAAAAAAGAAAAATCATTTATTAGTTTACTGTTAGTTTTCATATATCATAATAAGAGAAACTAATGTGCGTTTGGCAGACGAAGAGATCGCATTTGTCAGAGACTCGCATTTCCCTGTTAAAGCTGTTGCAGCGGAAGGGACATGTGTTGATGCACGAGCGGCACCCGATGCAGACATCAGTATCTATCATTATCACTCCGTCGCCGGTGTCTTTATAGCATGCTCCCGCGGGACAGACCGCGGTACAGGCCGGATCCTTAATATAAGGTTTAAAATAAATATATCGGCGAAAAGAATAAAAGTCAACATTGTGTCGCAAAAGTTTTATATTCAGATTATAATAGGTCAATAAGGTTGCAAAAAAAGCAAATAAAAGTTATAAAAATACTGGAGGTGGAACTTGAGCAAAAAAGCTGTAAATAAATATAAACGGCTTGTCAGCTTCAGCCTTATGGGACCCGAGAGCGGCGCCCTTTGTGAAGTGGATTGCGAGGATGACCGGATAGTAAGGATCAATCCTTATTCCTATGACAGCGAATACACGGGCGCTAACTGCAACCCCTGGCACATGGAGGCCAGAGGGCAGGTTTTTGAACCACCGAAAAGGATAAATATCACCCACATGGGTCTTTGTTATAAAACCAGAGTATATTCTCCCAACCGTATTCTTTATCCGATGAAGCGCGTGGACTGGGATCCCGACGGGGAGCGCCATCCGGAAACGCGCGGTATAAGCGGCTATGAGAAGATATCATGGGAGGAAGCCGCCAGGATCTGCGCTAACGAGATCAAACGTATAAATAAAACATATGCTCCGGAGGCCATTCTCTGCGAGTCCGATATGCACGGGGAGGGAAAAAATGTTGCGCCTTCCCACGGATGTCCCAACAGGATGTTCTCCCTTACAGGCGGATATACCCAGCAGATGAGGAATATGGACAGCTGGGAGGGCTGGTACTGGGGAGCCAAGCATGTATGGGGCTGCGAACCGGTGGGAGAGCAGAGCCCGCAGGCAAATCTCATTCCGGATATGGCGCAAAACAGCGACGGCCTGCTTTTCTGGGGCTGCGATCCGGAGGTTACCCCTCTGGGATTCGGCATGAAGACGCCGACTCTTTTATGCTACTGGTTCTCGGAGCTGGGGATAAAAAGCATATATATCTGTCCTGACCTGAACTACGGGGCAGCTATTCATGCAGATAAGTGGATACCCGTTCTTCCTAATACCGACACGGCTCTTCAGCTGGCGATCGCGTATCAGTGGCTCACTTCAGATACCTATGATAAAGAATATATAGATGAACACGCCTATGGCTTTGATAAGTTTAAGGACTATGTTATGGGCAGGGAAGACGGCATTCCCAAGACCCCGAAGTGGGCAAGTGAAAAATGCGGTGTTCCCGTCTGGACCATAAAGGCGCTGGCGGATTACTGGGCTGAAAACCGGGTTTCCATATGTCACGGAAACGGAGGCAGCTATATCAGGGCGCCATACGCAACAGAGCCGGCAAGGCTTGAGGTTATGCTTCTGGGTATGCAGGGGCTGGGAAAGCCGGGTGTGCACCAGTGCAAGCTCATAGAATGGAATATGTGGGCGAAAAACTACCCCCTGCCATACACGCCGGCATTTGTTCCGGCCGTTCCGCATATCTGTGATGCTATAAGGACAGTTCCGGGAGATGTTCCCTCAAACATTGAGATGAACAGATTCCCGTTAAGCGATGAACAGAAGGAGCGCTCGCCCGAGCTGATAGACCTGTTTAAGATACTGCCGGGACCAAAGCAGTACATACCGAGGTGCCTTGTACAGACGGCAATAGTTGATAAGCATGCTGAATGGATGGGCATGAGCTGCTTCTCCACAGCGGGAAGGCCAAGGCCGGGCAACAACAGAGTTCCCACGGTCTATGATCAGTTCAGAAAGAATGAATATCCCCGCCCGGGCTTAAGCCGCATTCATATGATATGGTCCACGGCCCCCTGCAATGTCACCTGCTGGAATGACGGATTTAAATTCCAGAGGGCTTACAGGGATCCGGATATAGAGACCTTTGTAGTGCAGCACCCGTGGATGGAGAATGACTGCTACTTTGCGGACCTTCTTCTTCCCGTGTGTACCAAGCACGAAATGCATGATATAGGAAACGATATGTCCAGCGGAACCTTTGTTTCCGTATATAAAGAGGAACCCTGTATAGAGCCCAGGGGTGAGTCGGTCTCCGACTTTGACGTATGCGTCAAAATATTGGAGCAGTTCGGTCCGGAATATGTGAAGGCATATACCGGAGGACTTACAGATGAGGAAAAGGTACGATTCTTCTACAAAGCCTCAGGCTGTGAGGAAAAAATGAGCTTTGAGGAATGGAACGAAAAGAAGATATTTGTTGTTCCGGTGAGTGAGACCGCTAAGGATGTTGTTCCCGGGCTCGGAGACTTTGCCAGAGATCCGGAGGAATATCCGCTGGAGACCCCTACGGGACTTTTAGAATATTCGTCCTCAAACATAGAAAGATATCTTCCGGAAGATGATGAAAGGCCGCCGGTTCCTCATTGGGTGGAAAAAGGACTGTGGCATGATGAGCGGCTGTCCTCGGAGCGTGCGGAGAAATATCCGCTTCTTTGTATGTCCAATCACGGAAGATGGCGCATCCATGCCCAGTGTGACGATATACCGTGGAGCCGCGAGGTGGAGACCATGAAGGTCAGAGGAGAGGATGGATATCTGTATGAACCCTGCTGGCTCAGCCCGGCGGAGGCAGACAAGCGGGGGATCCGGCACGGAGACATAGTAAAGGTGTTCAACGAAAGAGGGATAGTCCTCTGCGGAGCCTATGTTACGGAAAGGCTGATAGAAAACACATGCTATGTTGACCATGGCTCCAGGCTGGATCCGATAATCCCGGGAGAGGTGGACAGAGGCGGCGCCATCAACAATATCTCGCCCACAAACCCCATAGGAAAGAATTCCACGGGAATGGCAACCAGCGGATTTTTGTGCGATGTTCAGAAGGTGACGGATGAGGACTGGGCTGAATGGAAAAGGAGAGCCCCGCATGCCTTTGAGCGTCACTATGATAAAGCCTTTGGCGTTTGTGTTGAGGGCTGGATGAAGGATTACGAAGCCGGAGATAATTATCATGGGTAAAGTTTTTTGTATAGATGTGGCGAAATGCAGCGGCTGTTACAACTGCCAGTTTGCGTGCAAGGATGAGCACTGCAATAACGAATGGCTTCCCTATGCCGCAAAGCAGCCTATGACAGGGCAGTTCTGGCTTAAGGTTAACGAGCACGTCCAGGGCACGAAGCCCAAGGTGAAGATCCACTATATGCCGGTAGTCTGCAATCACTGCGAGAAGCCGGCCTGTATGGAGGCGGCCCGGAACGGAGCAGTGTACAAAAGAGATGACGGCCTGGTGATAATAGATCCGGAAAAAGCCGTGGGGCAAAAGGAAATAGCGGACGCTTGTCCTTATGGCGCTGTCTACTGGAATGAAGAGCTTAAGCTTCCCCAGAAATGCACGGGCTGTGCCCACCTGCTGGATGAGGGAAGGACTGTGCCGCGCTGCGTTGATGTATGCCATACCGGAGCGATAATGTTCGGCGATGAGGAAGAGTTTGGGGACTTTATTGACGGGGCGGAGGTTATGCTGCCTGAAAGCATGACGGGGCCGAAGGTGTTCTACCGCAATATTCCCGGAAGGTTCATAGCCGGAACCCTGTATGACCCGGTGGAGGAAGTGGTGGTCAGGGGCGCCGTTTGCCGCCTTGTCAGAGAAGACAGGACATGGGAATGTGTAACGGATATCTTCGGGGACTTCTGGTTTAAGGAGCTTCCGCGGGGAAGTTATGACCTTCAGATAGAAGCGGACGGCTTTGAAAGCATAGTATCAAAAGGCATTGATACGGAAAAAGACAGCGTTAATCTTGGTGATATGCCCATGAAGAAGGTGGACTGAAAGGTCTGCCGTAGTGGAGGATAAGATGACTGTGGAAGAGCTGTATCAGCGGATCATTTCAGAATTTTATAAGCTGCCCGGTGTCGATGGTCTTCTTTCGGAGCCTGTGACAGTGACAGCGAACTCAGAGGCTGAGCAGACCCTGAAGCCGGAAAATGACCCGCCCTCAACAGTGGCAAGGCCGGAGTTCTGCGTATGCGCTGAGATAAAGGGCGCAAAGGGAGAAGCATATACGGAAACGCCGGAGGATTTCAACGGAACGCTTAAGGAGGCTCTTGAGATAGCGCCGTCGAAAAAAGGCATAAGCGCCGTAACGGTTTCCGCTATCAACGCGGTAATGGATCATCTTTCGCTGTCGCCGGGAACGTTCGGCAAAGACAGGGAAAGCCATTTTGCATACGCCGATGCGCTCCACTCCTATGTTACAGAGCGTTACGGCAGAGAAAATATAGTGCTTGTGGGATATGACGGATATATAGTAAAGCGGTTCATGGATGATGGGATGATGTTCTGGACTCTGGACAGGGACCCGGCTAACATCGCTCAGGACCGGTTTGACCATGTGGTAGTCAACGGGGCAAGACTCAACAGAGAGAGCAGCTATGTATGGGGTAAACTGCTGATCGTGACCGGAAGCACATTGTGCAACGGGACCATCACGCATTACCTTGATTCGGGAAAAGAACTGCTGTTCTACGGGATAACCTGCGCAGGGGTCGCAACGCTGCTCGGACTGCCGTGGTTCCCGCCGGATGACCGCGCCTGAATAAGAAAAATCCCCTTGACATTAGAACCTATCTTTGACAGTTGAGAAAAGGTAAAAACCTCGCAGCTAGCGTAAATATGCTATTTGCGAGGCTCTCTTTATTAAAAAGTATGTAGTAATATTTATTTCTTTTTGGTCTGACTTAAAATTTTTCTCATATTTTTTTGA
>JAZRZO010000073.1:0-1160 GCA_045601405.1 Lachnospiraceae bacterium
CATCATTTTTCAACGCTGTGCATGCAGGCAGGATAAACCTTATATCTTTTCCTCACGTATAATAGTATGAGTTTAAGGAAAGCTCATTACTTCACGTGCAGGAAAGGCGGAGTGATGACCCGCCTGACTTGTGCATCTTGAATCTGTTTTGTTTGTTTTTTGGGTTTTTTGTAACGGTTGATTTGGTCGGTGGGTTTTGACTTCCAAAATCGCAGACCTCGCAGACGTGGGACGAATTTTTTAGCCCTCGCTTGAGGCTCGGGCACGCTAACCGCTTAAAAAATCCGTCCGTAACTATTCAGTTCCTCAGCAGAAATACAAATGGTTAGTTTGGTCAGTGGGTTTTTCCAACGCGCATTCGCGCTTTAGTCGCAGATGACACACAGATTTCCCGCAGATGACACGCAGATACCCTGCGGGGCGGTCGCCGAGATACGGCGACCTTTGAGGATGACGAGAGAAAAAATCTGAGCGCGGGGTTGTTTATTATGCACACCCCACTTCCCGACTCACCCCCCATCCTCATTACTGCCCCTTGGGGCGGAGCGCTTGCGCGGGCGGGGTTTGCGAGGGTGTCTGATGGTTTATGCCCAACCTGATAGGGATATGAGCCCACCCCCCGCTCTGCAGGGGGTGCTTAACTCAATTTCCACCGACCTTCTTACCAGCAATCTATAACCCCTCTCACGTCTAATACTGTTTACTCATCTCATGAAGATTGTCAATATCGTTGCCTCCGGTTCTTTTAATCAGAAGATAGATTTAGCTGCTTTGTCAGCTGTTGGGGAGAGATATTCCTATAATCGTGAGAAATATATTGGCGGATATATTACGCTTTCTTCGGCGAAGGTGACAATTTACCGCACGGGGAACTATATTATTACCGGCATAAAATCTGTTGAGAGTATTGATTCATTGTGGGAAGAGCTGGTTTCTCTTTTGTTTACGCATCTCGATGTTTCGCTTTTTGCGCCGCCTGAGGTTAAGAATATGGTGGCTCAGACTGATTTAGGGCGGCAGGTAAACTTATCTAAGCTGATTGTAATGCTGCGGGATGAAGATGCTGAGTATGAGCCGGAGGTCTTTCCGGGGCTTATTTGGAAGACTGAGTTTGGAACGGTTAATATGTTTCAGAATGGAAAGGTGATGCTTTTGGGATG
>JAZRZO010000074.1:0-27656 GCA_045601405.1 Lachnospiraceae bacterium
GTATGTTCATCAACATCAATGACGTAATCGCCTAGGTCTGTAAAGTTCTTGTAATGCTTGTTGGTAACATCCCATTTATATGTGGCACCTTTTTGATATTTGCTACTAGCTTCATTACAAGATGATAAAAGTAATGATGCAACAACGATTAACATTACTACTAAATAGATTTTCTTTTTTCTCATAATTAATTCTCCTACTCTGTTATTATTAATCTGAAGATGTCATATCATACTGTTTTCCATCAGAGGCAGTTATTCGAAAATTTCGAATAACTGAATTGTCGTTTAGTTCTCCGTCTAGAAAAGCTTTTTTTAGATGATAGTTTATGGCAGTTTGTCTCAACATCGATAAAGAAGTGCCATCATTTTTTGAGAAAGCCAAACATTCTCATCAGCATATATAGCTTCTACTCCGCTCTCTCCTGAAGCTGTGATAAATGTAAGGTATTCCGCTGCGCTTGAGCGAACTGTAATTTCATTTTTCTTTTTTGTCATGTTTCAAACTTGCATCCTTTCAGATTCCAAATATATTATCTATGATTACATTTAATCCGACAACATTCCTGTCGTTTCAACCCGGCTAGAGTTTACACCTTAGACATCAAGCATACGACTTCGCAATGAACTGTGTTTGAAAACATGTCTGTCCAGGTCAGCTTTTCTATCTTATAGCACACGCCGTCCGGCCGGGTTAGTATCTTAAGGTCGCGGGCGAGCGTAGCACTGTCACAGCTTATATACACGATCTTTTCGGGGCCGACTTTTTTAAGAGCATCAAGAAGCACGGCATCGCAGCCTTTTCTGGGAGGATCAAGTATAACCACATCCGCCTCAGAACCTTTTTCCGGAAATATCTCCTCTGCTCTGCCGCAGATGAATCCGGCATTTTCTATCCCGTTCATAGCTGCGTTTTCTTCTGCGTCCTCGATCGCCTCACTCACATATTCAACGCCCGTTACCTGCCCCGCATATTTCGCGGCAAAAAGAGATATCGTGCCTATGCCGCAATACAGGTCCCATACATTTTCGTCCCCTTTCAGGTCCGCGAATTCAAAAGCTTTTTCATACAGCCTTTCCGCCTGAACCGGGTTCACCTGATAAAACGAGAGCGGGGAGATCTTGAACCTCAGCCTCCGGTTGTCCACGCAAAGCTCGTCCATGATATACCCTTTCCCGTAAATGACTCTGGTTTCCCTGCCCATTATCACATTAGTGTTATCTTTGTTGATATTCAGGCAGATACTCCCGATCTTTGGGAGATGCCTGTATTCCTCCGCGCAGCTGGTCTCCGGGTCAGACAAGTGCTTGTCCGCAGAATGCTCCGTTACAGCATCATCAAGTTCAAGCTCACGAAGTATGCGGACAAAGGCGTCCTCGGTTTTTTTATCCTGCAGATGATCGCCGTTTATCACCAGACATACCATAACCTCACCTGAGCGAAAGCCTGTCCTTATCATAAGATGCCTTACAAGACCATGCCCGCTCTTCTCATCATAAACGGATATTTCATTGTCTTCTATAAAGCGTTTAACAGCCATCAATATCTTTGCGCCGGATTCCGGCGCGGCTGCGCAATCTTCTGTGTCGATTATGCTGTGTGTCCGGCCGGCATAGAAGCCCGCGATCACGCGTCCGTTTTTTGACCTGCCGATCGGGAACTGGAGTTTGTTTCTGTATCTTACAGGTGTCGGGATATGAGAACCCTCATCCGTCTGCCTTCGGCAGCCACCTCCCCCCAGAGGGGGAAGGCTATCGAGGCCTCCTATCCTTCTCAGATCCTCCCTCACCTTATCTTCCTTAAAACGCAGCTGTCTTTCATAACTCATCTCCATCAGCTGACATCCGCCGCAGCGCGCGGCGTTTTCACACGGAGGCTCCACACGGTCCGGCGATGCCTTGATCACCTTAAGCACCTTTGCATAGCCGTAGCTCTTTCTCACCTTTGTTACCACAGCCTCCACAATATCTCCCGGCACTGTATGCTTAACAAAAAAGGTAAAGCCCTCCGCCTTACCTATCCCTTCGCCGCCGGCTCCTATATCGCACACCTCGACCTTTACTATGTCATTCTTCTTAAACACTGCTTATCGCCTCTATCACATCGCCTACTGTCTTTATCCTTTCCATGTCAGTATTTGAAAGATCCACTCCGAACTCCTTTTCTATTGCCACTGCCATATAGATTACTGCAACGGATGACAGACCTAAATCCTCTGCAAGAAGCGAATCCTTACTGACCGCGTCGGCATTTATCCCGTCGTCTATTTCCTTAAGTAATTCTTTAAGCCTTGTCTCAATATCCACCTTTATTCCCCTTTATCTTATCCGCAAACGCCTTACACCTTCTGTACTCCGCCTCAAGTTCCGCCGTCATACGGGAAATGTCCTTTATCCCCGGCATTTTTTTATCACAGTGTTCCTTCCAGTAATAAGGCTTTCCTATAACTATGCGATATCTCTGCCACCAGTGCTTCCTATGGATGATATACATAGGTACCACCGGAACGTCAGCCTGCTGCGCTATCAGCATTACCCCATCCTTGAATCGGGCGTTGTCATCCGATATACCGCCGTGCGGAAATATCTCAAGATAACCCCCGTCCCTCAGAACACTTACGCACTGCTTTATTGCTTTAAAATCTGCAAAGCTGCGGTCGATCATTATGCAGCCCGCCGCCTCCATAAAGATCCTTCGCAGCTTCCCTTTCATGGCTATCTCGCCGACCACATAGTGAACCCTTCTGTACCAGAAAGCAGTCTCAAGAACCATCGGTTCCGAAAAGCCCGTATGATTAGAAGCCAGCACCGCGCCGTCCTTAAGCTGCCTGACTTCCCGTTCATCCCCAAGAAATATCTTCTTTATCCGGTATATAGGGATAAATGCCATAAGGAAGAACCGCCCTATGTCCATCGGAAGTTTATCCGGTCTGAATATTTTTTTCTTCGCTCCCATCAGACCCGTTAAATCTCCAGTGCTGTATCAAGTGCCAGTTCTATCATTTCATCCAGAGACCGTTCCCTGAGCATAGGATCCATCTCCGTCCCGTCCAATATGCTGTTTGAAGCCGTAAGTATGGTCAGCGCCTTCTTTCCGGCCTGATCGGCGTTAGCGTAAAGAGCTGCTGCCTCCATCTCAAAGGCCATCACACCCTTTGCCGCCCACTCCTCAACGATGTTCTCCTTCATGCTGTAGTATATCTCCTGCGTAAGCACAGCTCCCTTATGATGCTTTATCCCGCACTCTTTGGCTATCCTTTCCGCCGCTGCCAGTAAAGAAGCGTCCGCCGTTGCTATATATCCGTCTTCCAGAGAAAACTCGCTTAAGAACCCTGAGTTTGTATAGGCTGTTTCGGCAAGAAGTATCTCTCCAACTCTGATCTGTGGCTGTATGCTTCCCGCTGTGCCCACGCGTATGATGGCGGCGATATCATAAAAATTGAAAAGCTCATACGCGTACACGCTGATCGACGGTATCCCGACACCGCTGGCCATGGTCGTTATCATCTTTCCTTTCCATTTTCCCGTGTAGCCCTGAACGCCTCTGATATCATTTACCAGTCGCGCACCTTCCAGAAACCTCTCCGCGATGTACCCGGACCTTTTTGGATCTCCCGGCATTATCACAACATCAGCTATATCTTCTTTTTCCGCGATAATATGCGGTGTGGGTATCTTACTCATATCTTCAGCTCCTCATAAATCTCTCTTTTACTGACATTCCTGTCTTTTGCCGCCATCTTCATAGCCTCTTTTTCATCAATCCCCTGCTCCATATAAAAGGACACATGCGCTCTGATATCCATATCCTCCCAGAACTGCGGCTCACGCACCGCTTCTTCGTCCGCGCCCTTTATTAGAAGAACCATTTCTCCGCGCGGTTCCTTTTCTCTATAATAGTCACCGGCGGCGGAGAGGCTTGTCCTTGCCACCTCTTCATGCACCTTGGTCAGTTCCCTGCAGATCTCTATCTCTCTGTTGCCCAAAGCTCCTTCCAGTTCCTCAAGAGTTTTCTTTAATCTGTGCGGAGCTTCATAGATGACTATGGTGCGTGTTTCTCTTTTCAGTTTCTCAAGCTGTGCCTGCCTTTCTTTTTTATCCCTTGGAAGAAATCCTTCAAAAACAAATCTCCGTGATGATAATGTGCCGAGAGAAAGCGCTGTTACCACAGCCGAAGGTCCCGGAAGCGATGTCACTTCTATCCCTGAAGCCCTTGCGGCCTTCACCAGCTCTTCCCCTGGGTCCGAGATGGCCGGAGTTCCGGCATCTGTTACAAGCGCAACGTCCTTCCCCTCCAGCATTTCTTTTATAAGTGCTTCTGACTTTTCAAATTTATTATGCTCGTGATAGCTTGTAATATGCGCTTTTATATCATAGTAATTTAAAAGCCTCAGCGTATGACGGGTGTCCTCGGCCGCGACAATATCAACGCTATTGAGGGTCTCCAGCACTCTCAGCGTTATATCCTTCAGATTCCCTATCGGTGTTGCGCAAAGAAATAATCTTCCAGCCATCTTAAAAACCGTATATCTCTTTTATCTCGTCAGAGTAGACATTTTTTTCTTTATATATTATCAGCGGATTTTCAACCTTCATGAAGGTATTGCCGCCCTTGGACGCCTCTATCAGCACCAGCACAGCTTTATCATCAGCGTATGAATGCACAAGCCTCATCCGTTTCGGCTCCAGAGCATTTCTTCTGAGCACCTCCATGATCCTCGCAAGCTGCTCCGGCCTGTGGACAAGAAAAATTTTTCCGTTATTCTTCAGCAGCGCAGCCGCCTGACATGCCACATCCTCAAAGCTGCATTTTATCTCATGCCGCGCTATTGCCTTTCTCTCATCAGGATTTTCTATCCCACCGTTGCTCTTCATATACGGAGGGTTTGAGCAGACAACATCAAACGAGCATTTTTCAAACATCCTGCCGGCTTCCCTGATATCGCCGCAGACTATCTTTATATCCTCCTCCAGTTTGTTGAGCGCAACGCTCCGCGCCGCCATATCCGCACTTTCTTCCTGAAGTTCCAGCCCCGTGATATCCTTTGCGCCATACTTTGCCCTTATCAGAAGCGGCAGGATCCCCGTTCCGGTTCCCAGATCCATCACCCGGTCACTGCTTTTAACCTTCATGAATCCGGAAAGAAGTACCGCATCTATCCCAAAACAAAAACCTTTTTTATTCTGGATAATGCGATATCCGTTTCTTTCCAGATCGTCTATTCTCTCGTCTTCTAAAAGTCTGATCTCCAATATTATTCCTTCTCAAGCTCTTTCAGCGCTTTCATCTCTTCTTCCGAGACCTTCACCGGTTTATCCGGTCTGCTCTTTTTCTTTTTTCTCGTAAATTTCAGATCTCCGGGGCCGTACTCTCTTGCTTCCCTTTCATCTTCCCCGGTCTCAACTATCACCCTTATCTTCTGCTTAAGGATATTTACACTGTCCACTACAGCGCGGAAACCGTCCTCTGTGGTGGTTTCATCCCCGGGATGCGGCAGATTCCTGCTGAGCTCCCTGTATGCTTCCTCTTCGTATTTAATGCAGCACATAAGCCGCCCGCAGCTTCCCGATATCTTTGTAGGGTTAAGTGACAGATTCTGATCCTTGGCCATTCTGATGGACACAGGTACAAAATCCGACTGAAACGCGTGGCAGCAAAGCTCCCTGCCGCAGATGCCGTAGCCCCCCAGAGCCTTGGTCTCATCCCTTACTCCTATCTGCCTGAGCTCGATCCTTGTCCTGTATACGGATGCAAGATCCTTCACCAGCTCTCTGAAGTCCACTCTTCCGTCAGCGGTGAAATAAAAAAGTATCTTGTTTCCGTCAAAGGTGTATTCAACATCAACCAGATTCATCTTAAGACCGTGCTTTTCGATCTTTTCCTCGCATGTCGCAAAGGCCTTCTTCTCTTTTTCCTTATTTGCCTCCGCTTTTTTCCGATCCTCTTCTGTAGCTATTCTTATGATAGGCTTTAAGTCTCCTGCCAGTTCTTTCTTTTCGATCTTCTTAGGACCGGTAGCGACCCAGCCGAATTCCACGCCCCTTGCTGTTTCGACTATAACATTATCGCCGGTCTTAATATCCAGCTGTGCCGGATCAAAATAATATATCTTGCCTGTCTTTTTAAAACGTACTCCTGCAACCTTTATCATATGTCTTCCTTTCACCTACTGTCTGTATTCTTCCCTTATGTAAAACATAAGGGTCTCAAAAACCGCCTTTACGTCCACACCTGCCTTAAGCCTCTTTCCCGCTTCCTCTATAGCACCTATCACATTATTAACGGCCTGAAAGGAAAGAGCCTCTGCCTGTTTTTTTACAACGGCTCTGTCGTTTTCAAAATACAGTTCTTTATTCTGACACGCCTTTGTGATAAGCACATCCCTGTACCACAAAAGCATGATATCCAGCATTTCCTTTTCGCTTGCTTTATCCAGCTCCGAGGCCGTCCTGAATATTTCCAGGGCATCCTCATTTTTTATATCCTTAAGCTTTCCGATGATCTCGTCCTTAAGCCTTCCGGTGCCGCTCTCTTCGTTAAGCGAAAGCGCCCGCCCCAGGTTTCCGCCTGAAAAAGCGGCATATTCTCTTATGTTTTCCTTTTTGACGCCTGCCGCCTCAAGCTCTTTTTCTATCACTCCCCGCTCCAGCATCTCCATATCTATCCTGATGCAGCGCGAGCGGACTGTCTCCAGAAATATATCCGCGTTATCCGCCAGCAAGAATATCAGCACATATTCAGGCGGTTCCTCTATCGTCTTGAGCAGGGCGTTCTGCCCGTTGTCATTCAAAAGATGTGCGTCATTAACTATATATATCTTGTACGGACCGTAAAACGGAGGTATGTCTATGCCTGCGATCAGCTGTTCCCTCACCTCATCCGTGGAAAGAAGCAGGTCCTTTTTATGTGTGACACGGATGATGTCCGGATGATTGAATGTGGCCGCCTTTACGCAGGAAGGACACTTCCCGCAGGGACCTTTTTCCGGGCCTTCATCGCACAGCAGAGCCGCCGCGACATACTCGACCAGAGTCTTTTTGCCGCTCCCCTTTTCTCCGCTTATGATAAAGCCGTGCGGAAGCGCGTTCTTCGCCGCTCCCTCTTTTATGTGCCGGATACTGTTTTGATTTCCCAGCACCTGCTTCAGTCCCGGCATATTCCGAATACCTCTTTGTAAATATCCCCAAGACAGCGCTCTGTATCTGTATTGTCAAAACGTCTTGTAATGCCTGCTGCCTTTATCTTTTCCTCGCTGAAGTCTTCCTGATCCGCCAGAAATCTCCTGCAGGTCTCCTCATATCCCGGAGGATCCTGCTTCTGATCCCTTTTTACAGACCTTATAAGCCTCTCGCCGTCTTCCACCTCTATATATATCGGGATGACCTTATCACTTCCATAATGGTTCCTTAAACCATTAAAGGATTCCAGTGTTCCTATATAAAGATAGTCCATATCTCCGGAAGAGACAGCTTCGTTATCCACGCTGTAATAGTACCAGTCGCCGTATACTGTGTGATACACACGCTTTTCTATAAGTTCCCCCGACGCTTCAAAGGCCTCAAGCTCCCTTATGGTCGTAAAGTGATACTCAACGCCTTCCCTCTCTCCTTCTCTTTTCGGTCTTGTGGTGTAGCCTACATAGGCCTTAAGCTGAAGTCTTTCATCCGAGATGAGCCTTGTGTATATCGTATCCTTTCCGGATGCGCTTTTTCCCATTAATATGTAAATCTTTCCCATTCTATAACTTCAAGGCCCTGTTCTATGTATGAAACCACCCGGTCTCTTATTTCCTTTGTGAACACTTCTCCCGGCGCGACTATCGGACATCCCGGCGGATACAGATAGATAAAGTCATCAAATGCCTTGCCTGTTTTTGCCACAAACGCAAGCGCTATCTTTTCCAGCTGCTTTTTGTCAAATTCCTTTTCGTCCGCATAGCTGCTTACGCTGCCTGCATCCGAAAATGCCTTAAGAAGTCTGCTGAAGCCCTCATATGTATCCATCACACTGGAAAGAGCCAGAACGTGGGACAGCCCTGCTGCCTCCATCTGAATATGGTGCTCCTTAAGAAGGTATCCGGAAAGGTCGGTCCCCGGCATGTTTAGGCTTTTAAACAAAAGCCTGGAAGGGTCGACATCGAAAATATTATACTTCCCTTTTACCTCATTTCCTATCAGCTTTACACTGTTCAGACCGGAAAACTTTTCCCTGAACTCATTCAGCATTTTGACATATTCATCAAAAGCCTCCTCGTTTTCCAGGCACCATTTAACGCAGTATTCAATGCTTGCCAGAAGTCCGTATGAGGGGGACGTTGTGGTGAAAGCGCTGAGCATCCTTCTTACCCTTCTTGCCAGATAAGGATCGTCAGCCACAAACACCAGCGCGGTCTGGTTAAGAGACGGCAGCGTTTTATGCAGACTCTGAACTACTATGTCCGCGCCCAGATAAGCTGCCGACACGGGAAAGCTGTCATGATACGGAAAGTGCGCACCATGAGCCTCGTCAACAATGAGCAAGGCATTGTGGCGGTGAACCGATTCAGCTATAAACTCAATATCCGACAGAAAACCCTCATAGGTCGGCGAGGTTATCACCACTGCTTTAATATCCGGATGTCTGTTGAGCAGTTCTTCAATCTTGAACGGATCCGCACCGCCATATATCATGCTGTTTTTGATAAGCTCATCCGGATATGTGTAATATGTTTTTCTTCTTGCGAGGGACACTCCGTCAAACACCGATTTATGGCAGTTTCTCGCCACGCATATGCTGCCTTCCGGAACCGCGCTTATCGCGGCTAATATGCCCGCGGTGCTGCCGTTTACCGACATGAGTACGTTTGGCAATCCATAGATATCCTTCAGGAAATCTTCTACATCCATTATGATGCCTGACGGATCATGGAGATTGTCAAACCCGGGGACTTCAGTTATATCCGCCTGATAAAAATCCTGAATGCCCGGCATGGTAAAATTTCTTTTATGCCCGGGCATGCAAAACGGATAAATATCGGACCGTGAATACTTGTTCAGCTTGTTATACAATGTTTCTCTCATCAGCAGATATTTTATCACGCTCTTATTTTTATAACAAGCATTGACAATGGCTTGAAAGGAAGTATCATTAAAGCAATTCAAGCGGAAAGGCAGACAAAAAATGTTGACAGAATCTGTTGATGCCGGATTTTTCAAGATGAAGCTAACGCCCAGAAGGGTTGACTCGCACAAAGGTGATTATGGCACGGTGCTTATCTTTGCCGGAAGCTGCGGCATGGCCGGAGCTGCTGCCCTTTGCGGCAGGGCAGCCCTGAGAAGCGGCGCGGGTCTTGTAAGATTTCTGCTTCCTTCTTTTTCGGATCCTCTGCTTCCTGTCCTTCAGGTCTCTGTCCCTGAAGCAACGTGCACGGATGAACGCGCATCTTTTGAACGCATCTCCTCAATCGCGGCGGGCAGCGGACTCGGATCGGATCCCATGCGCGCCGGCATACTCAGAGATATCATTTCAGGATTTTCCGGCCCCATGGTTCTTGACGCAGATGCGCTTAACCTTATTGCCTCAGGGCAGATATCAAAAGCTCTTCTGTCTTCCTCTAAAGCTTCTTTTATCATGACTCCTCATATCGGAGAGGCCAAAAGACTGCTTTCTGATGACAGGCCGGTACAGACAAAAGAAGATCGGCTTTCCGCCGCCGGGAGGCTTTGTAAAAAATACGATTCTGTCGTTGTCCTGAAGGGACACGAGACCATAATTGCCGAGCCCGGCGGCCGGCTGTTTGTAAATACGACCGGCAACCCCGGAATGGCAACCGGGGGAAGCGGGGATGTGCTCTCCGGCATCATAGCTTCTTTTGCGGCTCAGGGGCTTTTACCCGCGGACGCTGCGTGCTGCGGCGTTTTTATTCACGGGCTCGCGGGAGATAAAGCAGCTGAAGCGCTTTCGCAGGCCTGTGTCTGCGCCGGAGATATCATCAGCTTCCTTCCTGCTGCATTTAAAAGCATCTAATCCTGCTGCTCCGGCCTTGCCGTTGTCATATTCTCCGCGTTTTCCATATAGGCGCCTGTTTTATGATCAATGAAGGCGCCCGGCTCCTCGTTATATACAAACACGCAAAACTCCAGTTCTCCGTTATCCTCCACGGAATACGCTTCCATCAGCACACCTCTGCATACAAGCTCATCCCCGATAAACAGGGGCGTAACACGGTACATAACATGGTTTCCTTCATGGTCCCACAGATACCGCGTTATCTTTTTTTCGTAATACTGCATGTTCTTTTCGTTGAAGGTTGTTGTTCCGGTCACAAGATTTTCTATCTCGTTAATCCCGGTGAGCTTCCACATGAGAATGTGACTTCTCTGGTAAAAGCCTCCCCCGTGCCAGCCCGACGGTTTAAGCTCCGATATGCTGCTGCGCTGCCCCGTCTGTATATGCGGCTCATCTGCGCACATTACTGCCGGTCCGGCGCGGCCGGCGCCATCAAGCTCTGAAAGCATGACAAAGTATTCATCACGAATCTCGCTTTCCGCAAAAAAGCTCGTTCCGTTGTTTATCTCCACATAATAGTCTGTGCCGTTAAACTCAGGGATACCTGTTTCATTTATGTCATAAGTTCCCTTGATGCCGTCCGCAGCGGCGGTCTGAACGGTACTGTCGTCCTTACCTCCGCCAGCAGCGATCTTTATGATCGCCGCTACGATAACAACACCAATGATCATTCCGATCTCAGTATATCTTTTTCTGCCTTTTCTTCGCATAACTTGTGCAGCCTTCCCTCCCCGGATCCTTTTCGAATTATACCACACCCCAGCTTCTTTTAAGAGGGGGGGAAGGCTAAAACCCCGCCGAAGCTGCATATATATCAACGGGCGACTAAACCGGCAAGTGTCGCCCGGAGGTATATATGCTGCGAGGCGGGGTAGTTGATTTCATATGCACCACACCCCTCATCCGTCGCCTCCGGCGCCATCTTCCCCCGGAGGGAGGGTGAGGCAAACGATGTTCACTATGCCTCCATATCGGAGGGGGGAGGCCATGCTTGTTCCGGGAAAATATATGTCTACTATGCACCCTGCTATGTTATAATTAAATGGAAATCTTATCATAGAGAAAGGCGATATCAACCTATGTTAACAAACAAAGAAAATTTCAAAGCTGAGTTTGAAACCGCTTTAAAAACTATATATGCGAAACCCTATAAAGACTGTTCAAAATTTGAAAAATATTTCGTTCTCGCCGAGCTTGTTACCAAAAAAGCAGGCGGGATACGATCGGAAAATCTAAAAGAAATAGAAGAGACCGATAAAAAGATGGTCTATTATTTTTCTATGGAATTTCTTATCGGACGCCTCCTGGAAAACTATCTGCTAAATCTCGGAGCACTTGATATTGTCAGGTCTGCCCTTGCGGAAATGGGCGATGACCTCGACGAGCTTCTTTCCTTTGAGCCTGACCCGGGCCTCGGAAACGGAGGCCTGGGTCGACTGGCAGCCTGCTTTCTGGATTCCATGGCGGCTCTCGGCATTGCGGGAAGCGGCATCGGACTGAGATACAAGTTCGGACTGTTCAGACAGAAGATAATAAACGGACAGCAGGTCGAATATCCGGATTCATGGCTCGAAAACGAATATCCGTGGGAAAACAAAAAAGTTGAATATACAGTTGTAGTACGCTTCGGCGGCTACGTTGACCGCAGATACGAAAACGGCGAGATGCACTATGAGCACAAAGGATATCAGTGTGTTCTGGCAGTCCCATATGATGTTCCTATTGTCGGCGCAGGAGGCCACGAAGTTGGCCTGCTCCATCTTTTTGACGCACAGCCGATGAGAAGCACAATAGATATGGATGCCTTTAACCGCGGAGATTATGCCGCCGCAATGAAGGAACGCTGCGACATAGACGCCATGACCAGCATTCTCTACCCTGACGACAGCATGGGAATGGGCAGACGACTCCGCCTCAGACAGGAATATCTTCTTACCGCAGGCGGCATCGGCAACATCATCCGTCAATACAAAAAACGCTTCGGCTCAGATGCATGGCGCAGCTTTCCGGATCGTGTCAGCATACATATAAACGACACTCACCCTACGCTCTGCATACCTGAGCTTATCAGAGTTCTCCTGGATCAGGAGGGGCTTAACTGGGACGACGCGTGGTATGTGGCACTTAACTCCGTTTCATTTACCAACCACACCGTACTTCCGGAAGCGCTGGAAAAGTGGCCCATAGACACCTTCAGAGATCTTCTTCCCAGAGTATATATGATAATCGAGGAAATAGACCGCAGATACAGAGAGCAGCTTGAAAAGCTCGGTCTTTTAGATTTTGATACCCTTAAGGATACCGCCATCCTCTGGGACGGAATGATAAGAATGGCAAACCTTTCAGTCATCGGAAGCCATTCCACAAACGGCGTTGCGGCTCTCCACACAGAGATCCTGAAGAACGATGTTTTCAGTTCCTTCAACCGCATTTATCCCGAAAGATTCAACAACAAAACAAACGGCATCAGTCACAGGCGTTTTATGATACAGTCCAATCCGCTTCTTGCAGACCTGATCACCCGGACCATAGGTGATGACTGGCTTGGTGAATTTGATAAGATCAAAGACTTCGCGGCATTCGCGGACGACGAGACTGTCACCGGAAAGCTCAGGGACATAAAAACCGCCAACAAGACAACCCTCGCGGAATACATCAAGCTTCACGAGGGCATAGACGTGAACATCAATTCCATATTCGACGTACAGGTCAAGCGCTTTCACGCCTATAAGCGTCAGCTTCTTAATGTGCTCAAGATCCTTCACCTGTACAACACGGTAAAGGATGACCCTTCCTTCGATATCTGCCCCTGCACATTTATCTTCGCAGGAAAGGCAGCACAAGGCTACGCCTTCGCCAAAGAAGTGGTACACCTTATAAACACAGTTGCCTTACTCGTTAATAACGACCCGGATGTCAACAAAAAACTGCAGGTTGTTTTCATAGAAAACTTCCGCGTATCAAATGCCCAGCTCATCTATCCCGCGGCAGATATCTCCGAACAGATCTCAACAGCCGGCAAGGAAGCATCAGGTACCGGTAACATGAAGTTTATGATGAACGGCGCTGTAACTCTGGGAACACTTGACGGCGCCAACATTGAGATTCTTGAACAGGTAGGTGAGGACAATATCGAGATATTCGGCCTTACCGCTGAAGAGATCATGAGCCTCAACCGCCAGGGCGGATATAATTCTTCAGAGCTCGCGTCGTCAGACCCGCGCATAAACCGCATTCTCGCGCAGCTTATCGACGGCACCCTCAAGGACGAACACGGAAAGCCTGTTTTCTTCTGGTCAGTATATGACGAGCTTACCTCAAGAGGCGATGAGTACTATGTGCTTAAGGATTTTGATGCTTATATAAAAGCATATCTGAATTTAGACAGAGCATACAGAGATGTGCACAAATGGGAGCGCACCTCTCTTTTAAATATTGCGTCATCCGCTTTTTTCTCCAGCGACCGTACTATCAGGGAGTATGCGGATGATATATGGAACTGCTCCCACAGGTAACATTAGGAGGAAAATTAAATGGCAGGAAAAAAATGCATGGCGATGCTTCTTGCCGGCGGACAGGGCAGCCGACTCGGCTCCCTGACAAAAAATCTGGCGAAGCCGGCGGTATCGTTCGGGGGTAAATACCGCATCATTGATTTCAGCCTGTCTAACTGCGTTAATTCAGGCATTGATACTATCGGCGTGCTCACCCAGTACAAGCCCCTGATACTCAATCACTATCTCGGGACCGGAGAACCCTGGGACCTGGATTCGACAGACGGCGGTGTTCATATCCTTCCGCCCTACGCAACGGAAACCGGCGGCCAATGGTATCTGGGAACGGCAGACGCCATCTTCAGAAATGTGGACTTCATAGATTCCTACAGCCCGGAAAATGTTCTCATACTTTCTGGAGACCACCTGTATAAGATGGACTATTCCCGGATGCTGGATGAACATATAGAAAACAATGCCGATCTTACCATTTCTGTTATCAATGTTTCAAAAAAAGAAGCCAGCCGCTTCGGCATCATGTCGGTAGATGAGAACGACCGGATATATAAGTTCGCAGAAAAGCCAAAAAAACCTGACAGCACACTGGCGTCCATGGGGATATATATATTTAAATGGCCTGTGCTCCGGGCCGCGCTCATAAAGGACAGCAAGCTTGAAGACTCAGACCATGACTTCGGAAAAAACATCATCCCTGCTCTGCTCTCGGAAAAGAAGAGGCTCTTTCCCTACCGCTTCGAAGGATACTGGAAGGACGTGGGAACCATAGACAGCTACTATGAAGCTCAGATGGAAATGGTCGGCACGCAGGAAGGCTATAATATGTTCCGCGACGGAGATCATATCTTTTCAAACTCAAATATCTATCCGGCTCACTTCATAGGCAAAAAGGGACGGGTTAAAAACTCCATTGTCTCAAACGGATGTGTGATACACGGCAACATAAACCACTCCTCCCTGGCCTCAGCCGTTGTTGTGGAAGAAGGCTCAAAGATAAAGGATTCCGTTCTTCTGCCCGAAGCGCATATCGGCAAAAACTGCCGGCTCAAAAGAGCTATAGTCGGCGAGGGAGTAAGTGTTAAAGACGGCTCGGTCATCGAAGATCCCGACGGAAAGATACTGGTCGTCAGTCATTCAAGCGAATGGGCGAGGTGATGATATGCAAAGTACCATAGGCCTTATATCGGCAAATTATATTTCAGAAGAGCTTGATAAGGTGATAACGGAAAGGCCTCTGGCCGCCATGCCATTTGGCGCCAGATACAGGCTTATCGACTTTCCGCTCTCAAACATGAAAAACTCCGGGATAAGCGTTGTGGGGCTGATAATGCCGTACAACAACCGATCTCTCATCGACCACGTGGGAACAGGAAAGGCCTGGAACTTCGGCCGTAAAACGCACAGCCTATTCATGCTCCCCGGAAGCGTATACGGAAAAAGGAATAATACAAGCAAGTTCCTTTTAAGAGACGTTATCTTTAATTTCAGATTTATAGACTATGACAAGTCAGACCATGTTCTTATGTGCGCCTCAAACTGTGTATATAACATGGACTTTCGTCCTATGATCGAACACCACAGGGAAAGCGGCGCGGATACTACCCGACTTTACGGAAAGATAGACGGAGAGGATGCTTTCCTGGACTGCTTTATCATCAACAGAAGCTTTCTGATAGACATGACATCCTGGTTCCATAATCTTGATTTCCTTGGTATCAACGAGATAATAGACCAGCATATAGCAGACGCGAAGGTGGAGCGATATGAGTTTTCCGGCTACGCGGCTATGATAAACACCATGGAACAGTATCTCCGGACCAACCTTAAGCTTCTTGACGACGATATACGTTCAGAGCTTTTCGATCCCGAAAGGCAGATACTTACAAATGTTCAGGACAGGGCTCCCACCTTCTACGCGCCCTCCGCAAAGATCAAAAATTCCCTGATCGCGGCCGGATGCATAATAGAGGGCGAGGTGGAAAACAGCGTTATCTTCAGGAGTTCCAACGTTGGAAAGGGCGCGAAGATCAAAAACTCCGTCCTCATGCAGCACTGCTCGGTCGGATGCGATGCTGTGCTTAATAATTTTGTTTGTGATAAAAGGGTTCTGATAAGAGAGGGCGCCCATGTGGAAGGCAGTCCCGACACCCCTTACTTTGCTATGAAAGGACAGATAGTGTGATGCAGATCTTATTCGCGGCTTTTGAGGCCGCTCCCTTCATAAAAACAGGCGGTCTTGGTGATGTTGCCGGGTCTCTTCCCGGTGCAGTGAAGACAGGCAGATACGATGCGCGTGTTATCTGTCCGAAGCTTTCCCTTATACCGGAAAAGTTTCAGAAGAAAATGAGCTTTGTCACGGACTTCACCGTTCCGCTCGGCTGGCGCAGCCAGTACTGCGGACTTTTCACAATGAAGTACCTGGGTGTTACCTACTACTTCCTTGACAACGAATACTACTTCAGCAGAGCCGGCGTATACGGCGACTTTGACGACGGGGAACGAGTTGCCTTCTTTTCAAAGGCAGTTCTGGAGAGCATTCCCTATCTTGAAGATTTTTCTCCTGATATCATTCATTGCAATGACTGGCACACCGCTCTTGTCCCGGTGTTCCTTAAGGAATTTTATGCGGATATCGCGAAGTATAAAAATATCAAAACCGTCTTTACCATACATAATATAAAGTTTCAGGGCGACTGCTCGGACTTTGTTATCGGAGACATTTTAGGGCTTAATGGCACGCCTGCCGAGGGCCGGCTCTTAACCGCCGAACATCACGCCAACTTTATGCAGGGGGCGGCGCTCTATGCAGATAAGCTCACTACCGTAAGCCCCACCTATGCCGACGAGATATGCATGCCTTATTACGGCGAGGGGCTGGACGGTGTTTTCAGCGCAAGAAGGGATGATCTTTCCGGAATTCTTAACGGTATAGACTATAAGATATGGGATCCCTCAAAAGACAGATTTATCGCTGCCAATTATGACGCGTCATCCCTAAAAATAAAGACGGAAAACAAGCTGGCTCTGCAGAAGGAGCTTGGACTTAAAGTGGATAAGGACATACCGCTTTTCGTAATCATCAGCCGTCTTACGGAACAAAAAGGCCTTGACCTTGTCACCTATCTGCTGCCTTCGATCTCCGAAAGAAGAATGCAGCTTGCAGTGCTTGGAGTGGGCGATCATAAATACGAAGAAGCTTTTTCGTACTATGCCGGACTGTACAGGGAGGACTTTTCAGCGAGCATTAAGTTCGACAATGCCCTTTCCCACAGGATGTACGCCGGGGCGGACGTTATACTTATCCCCAGCAGATTTGAACCCTGCGGCCTGACACAGCTTATCGCCATGCGCTACGGAACCCTGCCTCTGGTAAGGGAGACCGGCGGCCTTAAGGACACTGTCGATCCCGCAAGCGGCTTTTCATTTGTTACATTCAACGCTGACGATATGCTTTATTCAATAGACTGCGCCCTTGACATCTATAATGAACATCCTGTCAAATGGAGAAAGATGCAGCGGGCTGCAATGAGCCTGGATTATTCGTGGAAGGCCTCAGCTAAGGCCTACCGCAGATTATACAGTGAATTATCAAAACAAGAGGAGTGAAAAACATGCAGATCCGTCACGATTCTCAGGATATCCGATTCAGGTCCCCGTCAGGGGCTGTGACTCTTGGGAGCAAGATCACGCTCAACCTCTTTGCTCCCGGCTGCTCGGGAGCTTCCATCCGTTTGTGGCAGGAGGAAAAGGGAGAAACAATGATCCCTATGGAAGGCAGAGCAGCGCTTTTTTCGGCTACCTTTACCGTTCCCAACGAGCCCTGTGTCCTGTGGTATTTCTTTGTGGCAAACTACGGGGACAGGATGGTCTGCTACGGCAACAATCCCGAAAGTCTCGGGGGCGAGGGCTGCATTTATGAAAACTCCCAGCCACCTTCATTCCAGATAACAGTTTATAAAAAAAGCGAGGCTCCCGGCTGGTATAAAAACGCTCTTGTCTATCAGATCTTTCCGGACAGGTTCGCGCGGGGAAACAACTATGAGGAAAAAAAGGCCGCTGCCGCGCTTCCCGCTAACTGGAATGGACGCTCAAGGTTCTTTGAAGAAGACTGGTACTCAATTCCCGAATATATACGGGATGCCGAAGGAAACGTCACCAACTGGCAGTTTTACGGCGGCTCCCTAAAGGGCATTGAAGAAAAAATACAATATCTTAAATCTCTCGGTGTCACGGCCATTTATCTTAACCCTATCTTTAAGGCAAGCTCAAACCACCGCTACGACACAGCCGATTATATGACTGTCGACCCCCTCCTCGGGGATAACAAAGGCTTTGCCGCATTCGCGAAAAAATGCAGAGACAACGGCATAAGGCTTATCCTTGACGGAGTTTTTTCGCATACCGGCGCCGACAGCGTATATTTTGACAAATACGAAAACTACGGCGGCGGAGCTTATCACGATGAAAGATCAAAATACCGGAGCTGGTACAGGTTCCGCAACGAAGGCCCCGGCTATGACTGCTGGTGGGGAGTTGCCGACCTTCCTAATGTGGAAGAGCTTGACCCTTCGTACAATGATTTTATCTGCGGAAAGCAGGGCGTGCTTAAACACTGGCTCAAACTTGGCGCGTCAGGCTTCAGGCTTGATGTCGCGGATGAGCTCCCGGACGAGTTCATTAAAAATATCCGCAGCTCCATTAAGGAGACGGACAGCGAAGGCCTGCTGATAGGCGAGGTATGGGAAGATGCCAGCAATAAACACAGCTACGGCAGTGCCCGGGGATTTTTGCTTGGCGATGAGCTTGACGGCACAATGAATTACCCCTTCAGGGAATATGCCATAAAATACATCCTCGGAGCAGAAGACGCAAAGCTTTTTGCCCGCAGGATGCTTAAGCTTAAAGAAAATTATCCGGCGGAGGCCTTTTACAGCGCCCTTAATCTGCTGGATGGTCATGACTGTGTGCGCATACTCACAGCGGTTGGCAGCAGCGATATGAAAGGAGTTGATATTTACAGAAACTCCTCCACCGATATCCTCAGGAAGCCTGCCGCTTTTCTCGAGGGCGGAGATTATGCTAAAGCAAAACAGCTTCTCAAACAGCTTACCGTGCTTCAGTTCTGTCTGCCCGGAGTACCCTGCGTGTACTATGGAGACGAGGCCGGGGTACAGGGCAGTCTGGACCCGGACAACCGGAGAACCTACCCCTGGGGGCGCGCCGATGACGACCTTCTCTTCCACTACAGGACCATGGGAAGGGTATACGCTTCCTGCTCTGCCTTAAAGGATGGCGAGCTCTTCCTCGACACCTGTGATAACGCCGTCATCATAACCCGTAAAAATAAAAAGGAAACCGTGATCGGCATAGTGAATGCGTCTGATCATGCCGCGGATATCTCCATACCGTCCGGCGGCTGCGAATACGCCATAGACCTCCTTACATCAAATGAGTTCGCATCCGGTCAGGACAGCTTTGATATCACTGTACCGCAAGGCTCATATATGATATTACTGCTCAAGGATAAAGCGCCTTTGCATATCCCGCTTGACAGAAGGGCCGGCGTGCTCTGCTCTTTAAGCTCCATCCCCTCCGTTGACCCCGGGAAAAATGACGGGGCTTCAAATTATAAAGGAGCCCTGGGGAAACGCGGGCGCGCGTTTGTTGACTGGCTGGCCGAAAGCGGCTTTGGGATATGGCAGCTGCTTCCCTTCAATCCTGCGGGAGCCGGCGATTCCCCGTATTACAGCCCATGTGTCTTTGCGGGCGACATCAGATATATCGACACTGATGAACTTCCGCCGGGCGACGGCTTCGACGACTTCTGCGAGGAAAACGCATACTGGCTTGATGACTGGGCCCGATACGCGGCCTCGATATACGGCGAGGGAAAGGAAGACGATATATCGGTTGCTAAATATGAACAGTACTCTTTCTTTACGCAATGGAAGGCTTTGCGGGAATACGCGAACAGCAAAGGGATACTTATGGTGGGAGATCTGCCGATATATGCCTCTCCCGACAGCTGTGATACCATGGCTCATCCCGAGGCATTTCAGCTTGATGAAAAGGGCCGCCTTCTGTATTGCGGAGGCGTACCTCCAGACTATTTCTCTTCCGAAGGTCAGAACTGGTTCAGTCCGCTTTATAACTGGGACAACCTCAGAGCCGAAGATTATGAATGGTGGTATCAGCGTCTGAAATTCGCCAAAGAATACTTTGATCTTGTAAGGCTTGACCACTTCCGCAGCTTTTCGGAATATTTCGCTATACCTGAGGGCGATACCCCAAAGGAGGGGACATGGCAATGCGGCCCGGGCATTGATTTCTTTGACCGTATGAGGGAAAGGCTCGGCGGGCTTAATATCATCGCGGAGGACCTGGGGATACTGGATGCCGGTGTATATTCTCTTTTGAAGCTTACCGGCTTTCCGGGAATGAATATATGGCAGTTCAGCGCTGACGAGATGAAAGCTATGGACGATGAGGCGGCAGGTAACCGCATCTTCTATTCAGGCACTCACGACAACCAGACACTTCTTGGCTGGTGCAGAGAGCGCTTTCCGGATGATGATGCGGAGCGCATGGCGTCGGAGTCCATCGACAGCCTGCTTGCGTCTAAAGCTCCGTGGGTCATCTTCCAGCTTCAGGATATCTTACTCTTAGATGATGACTCGCGCATGAATGTGCCGGGAACAACATCCGGCAACTGGTCCTGGCAGCTAAAGGAGCCTCTTCCCGAGCTTAAGATAAAGCGTCCGGATTAAAAGATGTATAAACTGCCGGTGCATCTATGCCGCCGGCAGTATAACCTCTATCTTAAGTGATCTGCCGTCCTCTGTGGCGACAGTTATCTTTCCTCCGTGTGATTCCGCGATCGCCGATGCTGCTTCATATATTCCTATTGATATCTCCAGATTGCCGTTACGGCAGCGGAGCTTATTAAGAAATTCCTTTTCCTTTGCTGTGTCCTTAAGCGTAATGTTATATGTGAGCCTGAAAAGGCTGCCCATATCTGAGGTTTTAACTCTTACCAGTTCTTTTTGTGATGTGTATTCTTTGAACAGGTCGTCAAACATCCCTGAGTAATCAATATCCTCCGGTATGGTGATCTTCAATGTCTTATATTTGGATGAATTATCCTTACTGCCTACTCCTATTGCTGTCAGCAGTATAGTCAGGATGCACATTATCACCGCGAAAAGTATCCCGTACGCAAGATAACCCATTCCCGTAAGCAGGCCTGCACCCATCGAAAGAAATACCATGGTTATCTCCTTTCAGCACGAAGTATAAGATGCCAACCATAAATGAACTTTAAAGATGTGGGGTTCTCGCCGAAGCTGCATATATACCGATGGGCGACTAAACCGGCACCTGTCGCCCGTAGGTATATATGCAGCAAGGCGGGATGGTAAAAACGGGACAACAAAAGAAGAGACAGAGAACAATTCTCTGTCTCCCGTCTCCTCATGTTATTCAGAGCAGATTTTCGAATTTCTCAAGAAGTGCCTGCCTGGTGAGTTTTTTCTTTTCCTCACCCGACACATCGAATATTATCCTGCCCTGATCCATCATGATAAGCCTGTCGCCATGGTTAATGGCATCCTGCATATTATGCGTTATCATCAGGGTGGTAAGATCATTTTCCTGAACCAGTTTGTCCGATATTTCAAGAACCTTCCTTGCCGTTGCCGGATCCAGAGCGGCTGTGTGTTCGTCAAGAAGGAGCAGCTTTGGTTTGCGCAGAGAAGCCATCAGGAGGGTAAGCGCCTGTCGCTGACCGCCCGAAAGAAGCCCGACCTTTGTAGTCATCCGGTCTTCAAGACCAAGGCCGAGTATCTTTAGCCTCTCTTTGTACTCTTCCTTTTCACGCCTCGTAACGCCCCATTTAAGAGTCCTGCTCTGCCCGCGTCTTCTTGCAAGCGCGAGATTCTCATCTATCTGCATACTTGCGGCTGTTCCCATGGAGGGGTCCTGAAAGACCCGCCCGATATACGGCGCTCTTTTATATTCAGGAAGTCCTGTTATATTTGTCCCGTCCAGAACGATAGCTCCATTATCGACAGGCCACAGTCCTGCGATGGCATTCAGGATAGTTGATTTTCCCGCTCCGTTTCCGCCGATAACCGTAACAAACTCACCGGGCTTGATATGAAGGCTGATGTCTATAAGCGCTTTTTTCTCATTTATAGTACCGGCATTGAAGGTCTTTGAAACATTTTCAACATATAACATTATCTGACCTCCTTCCCGCTCTTAAGAGAATTCCGGATAGCCTCCACATACGGCAGACTTCTCTTTCCGGCCCATCCAAACGAATTCTTCGCCTTTCCCCTGAAATACGGAACAGCAAGAAAGACAGCAACAATAAGCGCCGTGAACAGCTTAAGGTCATTCGGATCGAGCTTGATCCAGAGTACGATTATCATGACAAGATAGTATACCACTCCGCCGATGACCACAAATATCATCCTTACAAAGAAAGGGCACCCCTTTCTGAATATAGCATCACATATTATCTCACCGATGATGATAGATGCAAGGCCGATAACGATAGCGCCGCGGCCCATATTCACATCCGCAAAACCCTGATACTGAGCCATCAGCCCGCCTGCAAATGCCACTATCCCGTTTGAGATGGCAAGACCTATGATCTTTGTTGTTGAGATATTGATCCCGAGGGCGGTGCTCATTGCGCTGTTCGCGCCGGTCGCTCTTACTGCAGAGCCCTGCTCCGTTCCGAAATACCAGTAAAGGATAGCAATGATTATCGCGGCAAATATCAATCCCTCAACAATAGCAAACGGTATGTTTCGCATGCTGATGACCAGCGAATACTGGTTCGGGTTTATAGACTGGTTTGCCGACATTTTCATTATCCTCAGGTTAATGGAGTAAAGCGCGAACTGGGTAAGTATTCCGGCAAGTATAGCCGGTATTCCCAGCTTTGCGTGAAGGAGTCCGGTTATTATTCCGGCTAATATCCCGGCAACAAGGGCGCACAACGTGGCAGCCCACACCGGCACTCCGGCTATGCTGAGCATAACAGCAACCGCTCCGCCGGTGGCAAAGGAGCCATCGACGGAGAGGTCGGCAATATCCAGTATCCTGAAGGTTATAAAGACGCCCAGGGCCATTATGCCCCATATCAATCCCTGCGATATGCCGCCGGGAACGCGTCCCACCAGATTAACTAAACTTAAACCTGCGATCAACACTTATTTTTATTCCTCTGCTTCTGCTTCAATTTCACTGTAGTCATCCGGGAATGTAAGGCCAAACTCTTTTGCTATCTCAGGATTGAATTTCTTAACCGGTGCCGGTGAATATTCAATCTTCATTTCAGAGATATCAGCTTCGCCCTTGAGGATCTTTGCAGCCATCTTGCCTGTTGCTTTTCCGAGATCAGAATAGTTGATCGTAAGAGTTGCAACGCCGCAGCCTGCGCACAGACCTTCCTCGCCTGCTATGATAGGTGTCTTTGCAGGCCTTGCAACCGCGTCAATAGCGTCTGCGCAGCTTGCAGCCGTGTTGTCTGTAGGAATGTAAATCACATCGCATTCATCACATGCGCTCTGTGTAACCAGCGAAACGTCATTGGAATCCGTAAATGTGAAAGATTTAACTTCAAATCCGAGTTTTTCAAGCTCTTTTGTAACTTCGTCCTTCTGATATACGGAGTTAGCTTCGCCTGAGCAGTAAAGGATACCTATAGTCTTGGCATCCGGGAACAGCTCCTTAACCATAGCCGCCTGCTCATCAAGAGGAGCAAGGTCAGAAGTACCGGAAACGTTTCCGCCTACAACACCGTCAAATTCCTTTAATTCAAGAGCTTCCTGATATGATGTGATGGATGTTCCGAGGATCGGAATATCTGATGTTGCTGATGTTGCCGCCTGAAGCGCAGGTGTTGCGTTTGCCATTATAAGGTCAACACCGTCTGATACAAATCCGTTTACTATCGTGGCGCAGGTTGCGCTGTCTCCGGACGCATTCTGTGTATCAAACTTCACATCATCGCCAAGCTCTTCTTTAAGAGCATCCTTAAAGCCCTGTGTTGCGGCATCGAGAGCCTCATGCTGTACCAGCTGGCATATACCTACGGTATATTTGCCTGATGCCGAACTGCTGCCTGATTCCTTGCTGTTATCCTGGCCACATGCAGCCGCAAAGATGCCGATAAGAACAATCGACATTACCACTGTTGCGATCTTAAGTACATTCTTTTTCATTTTTCCCTCCTAATATCTAACCTTATTATTGGTGTTGGATACTTTATTTAAAAAGGCAACACGTTGTTCGTGCTGCCAACCTTCATCGTTTGTCAGTTTAATGCTTTAAAGCGTAAATGTCAACATCTGTTTCCGGCTTCATCCGGTTTTATATTTCCCATTGAATTTCTTCGATTTCTGGAATAAGATGTTGTTGATATCCGGTGCTTACGCGTCGGGAGCCGCTCATGTAAAAAGCGCCGGCTCCGTCGAAAAAACCGGCCCGGACATCATGATACAAAATTATGGATATACACAGCGCGCAATACTACATTTCGGTATACACCTGCGGAAGCTTATCAAAGGCCGCCAGAGAGCATTACGTCACACAGCCTGTGATCTCCCGCACCATATCCTCGCTTGAGGACGAGTTTGGCTGCACTTTCTTTGACCGCAGCAAGCATGGAGTCATCCCGACAAAGGCCGGCGATGAATTCTATCAGTACGCTCTTGAGTTCTGCACCTTCTATCAGAAAATAGCCAAAGGTATGTCCGAATATTCAGGCAGGGATAACCTTTCCCTTTCTATCGCGGGGATAACGCCTCCGGCAAGAGAGTTTCTCCCCGCAGCTGTTTCGCTTTTTAATAAAAGATTCCCCGAGATAACCGTTTCCATAGAGCGTCATGTCGCTTCGGAGATGATCCCTATCATGGAAGAGGGCAGGCATGATTTTTATATCACCGTAATGTCTGATATCCGCAAATACAGTGACTTGAAAAGTCAGCTTTTGCTGTCTGAGAATCTTCAGCTGGTCACAAAAAAAGAGAAATGTCCGAAAAATGACAAAAACGCCGTTACTCTGCTGAAAAACAATCCGATCTTTATATTATCTGAGCAGGACGCTCCCTTAGTCTATCAGCTGATAACAGATTATCTTGACAGCGTGGGAATACCGTCTCCCGACCTCAGGCCTTCCCGTCCGTTTGAAACTTTGTTTTATAATGCGGCCGCGGATCTGGGAGTAGCACTGTCTCCGGCAGTGCATGCCTTTAACTATCCCGACCTGGGTGTATACAATATAAAAGGAAGTCCGACACTCCAGCTTGGCATTGCATGGAGGAAAGAAACCCTTCCCGGACGCACATTCCTGAGCATCATGAAAGGTCTTCTTAACTGACCCTTCAGATATACTTCTATATAAAAACAACAGCCCGGCACAAATGCCGGGCTTGTTGTTTGCCGTTTGTATTATATTAATACACTCCCTGTGTTTATTAGTTTAATATTATTATCTGAAAATGGATAATATTATTTCGGACATTGTTCAACGTTTTTGTTTGAACGCTTATTTGCTTTACTTTGATACTTTTAAGTGATAAAATTTTTAGCAATCTGTCTGAAAATAGTATTAAAAGAGGAGATTACCTATGAGTACCAATAGTGAAAGAAATTTCATCTGTGATAACATCGGTGTAAATGACGAAGGACATCTTACTTTTGCAGGACTTGACACAACTTCGCTTGCCGCAAAATTCAAAACTCCTGCTTATATCATGGATGAGGCTCGTATACGCCACAACTGCCGTGTATACACGGAGGCATTTAAAAAGCACTTCGGCGGTGAGTCCCGCCCGCTTTACGCAAGTAAGGCAAACTCTTTTAAATACATTTATCAGATCATGGAGGATGAAGGCATGGGCATAGACGTTGTGTCGTGCGGCGAGATCCTCTGCGCGCACAAGGCCGGATATGACTTAAGCCGCGCGTATTTTCACAGCAACAACAAGACCGACGAGGACATTGCCTTCGCGATGGATCTGAATATAGGATACTTCGTTGCCGACGGCTTCGAAGAGCTTTACGCGATTGAAGCAGAGGCCGCAAAAAGAGGCATTAAGCAAAAGCTGCTGCTCCGGCTTACTCCCGGTATCGACCCGCATACATACGCGCAGGTAAACACCGGTACTGTGGATTCAAAATTCGGCACAGCCATAGAGACCGGACAGGCAGACGAGATCGTTGACGCCGCACTGCGCCTTACGCATATTGACCTTGCAGGCTTTCACTGCCATGTGGGCAGCCAGGTCTTTGCGGAAGATGTTTTTGAGCGCGCGGCCGTTGTAATGGTTCGATATATCTCACATATCAACCGGGAATACGGATATATGGCGCGGCAGCTCAATATGGGCGGCGGGTTTGGTGTCCGCTATGTTGATACCGACCCGTATCTGAACGTAAGCGAAAAGATTGCCGACCTGGCAAAAGCTATAAAGGAGACCTGCGCAAGTGAAAACATCCCCGTTCCTACTATAATAATGGAACCCGGAAGAAGCATTGTGGCCGATGCCGGCATGACTCTTTACACAGTTGGAGCTGTTAAACGTATTCCGTTCTATAAAAATTATGTATCTGTTGACGGCGGGATGACAGACAATCCCAGGTATGCGCTCTATGGTTCAAAATACACCTGTTATACGGCAAACAAGATGAACGAGGCGGCTGATATGAACTGCAACGTTGTCGGAAGATGCTGCGAGAGCGGCGACATCGTTCAGCGTGATGTCCAGCTTCCGGAAAGCACCTGCCGCGGAGATATCGTAGCAGTCTGCACAACCGGTGCCTATAACTATTCCATGGCTTCAAACTACAACAAGATACCTAACCCCCCGATCGTTATGATCACCGACGGAGTGGCGAAAGAAGTTGTCAGAAGGCAGACATACGAGGATCTGATCTCGCTCGATGTTTAGAAGGGGCTTACTCACGCCTTGATGCATATATATTGATGGGTGACTAAACCGGCAGCTGTCACCCTGAGATATATATGCAGCAAGGCGTGAGAATATGGTTTTCCTTTGAGTTTTTATTCTTCTATTAATTCTACAGGATCGCCGGCTTTGACTACACCTTCTTCAAGAACGATGGCAAAGATGCCCTCACGCGGCATAACGCAGTCGCCGACCTGCTGCCTTATCGCGCAGTCAGCGTGACATTCTTTCCCTATCTGAGTTACCTCAAGAAGAGTTTCACCGACCTTAAGCTTTGTTCCGACCGGAAGCTCGTAAAGGACCATTCCTTCCGTTAAGATATTTTCGGCAAACGCCCCCACCGGAATATCCGGAAACTTCTCTCTCATTTTGGCAACGCTTTCGTCAGACAAAAGACTTACCTGTCTGTGCCAGTTTCCCGCGTGAGCGTCTCCGACTATACCGTGGTCTTTTTTTAATTCTATAGAGCCAACAGGATGCTTGACTGTTCCCTTTTTTTCGCTGATGCATACAGCAACTACCTTTGCCATCTTTATTTCTCCATTTCCCCAAGCAATTTCTTTAACGCGTTAAACGTTTCATCACTGATATAATGCTCCGCCCTGCAGGCATCATCTATCGCGGTCTTTTCGCTTACTCCTATCCTTTTCAGGAGCTCCGTTATCACATTGTGCCTTTCATAAACCGCTTCTGCCCTTTTCCGGCCCTTTGCCGTGAGCGTTATCTCTCCGGTATCCACAACTTTGATAAAGCCGTCATCCTTAAGAATGCCCATGGCCCTGCTGACCGACGGCTTTGAATATCCCATATATTTACCAACGTCTATCGCGTGAACATTATCCGAATGCCGGGACAGTATCAGTATCGTTTCAAGATACATTTCCCCTGATTCCTGTATAGCCATAAGTAACTCCTTATTCTGCCATCCGTATTATAAACAAAATATCATAATAGCCGTTAAGAGGCAACTTGATATGTCAAGCATTTTGGAAAATGTCCCGAAAAAATTGAAACATTAGCCCCGGCTATTTTGCTGGGGCCAGTTTTATTTTGTGGGCTCTGCCCACACCCGTCCCTCGTCGGGAAGGCAGGGAAAGAAGTTGTTTACTTCTTT
>JAZRZO010000075.1:0-1046 GCA_045601405.1 Lachnospiraceae bacterium
TTGTAAACACAGGGTTTCAGGTTCTCTTTCACTCCCCTCCCGGGGTCCTTTTCACCTTTCCTTCACAGTACTATGCGCTATCGGTCACTAAGTAGTATTTAGCCTTACGGGGTGGTCCCCGCTTGTTCCCACAAGGTTTCTCGTGTCTCGTGGTACTCTGGATTCCGCTCACTCTCTCTCGTTTTCGTATACGGGCCTTTCACCCTCTATGGACTGACTTCCCAGACAGTTCTACTAACAATTGAGATGTTAAATGCGGTCCGAACCCCAGCATGCACGCACGCTGGTTTGGGCTCTTCCGGTTTCGCTCGCCGCTACTCCCGGAATCATTATTTATTTTCTCTTCCTCCGGCTACTTAGATGTTTCAGTTCACCGGGTTCCCTCCATTAAGCTATGGATTCACTTAATGGTACATGAGGTTTGCTCATGTGGGTTTCCCCATTCAGATATCTACGGATCATGGTTTATTTGCAACTCCCCGTAGCTTTTCGCAGCTTATCACGTCTTTCATCGGCTCTTAGTGCCAAGGCATCCACCCTGCGCTCTTATTCGCTTAACCATATGAATATTTCTATTCATCAGGTCGGTAATTGTTCTAGCGTGAACATTACCTTTTTAATAAAAACTTTGGCTTTTCTCGGATGTCTTTTCTATCTTTTTCTTTGCAGAAAATAATATTTAAGATCTTTGATTCGTTATTCGGTTTTCAAGGAACAATACAATATGCAGATTTCTCTGCAGTGGGCTTGAGAAGACTCGAACTTCCGACCTCACGCTTATCAGGCGTGCGCTCTAACCGGCTGAGCTACAAGCCCATGAATCTGGCATCCACCTGCTTTCCCATGCCGTCTCCAGCATAGTATCATCGGCCGCTTAAGTCTTAACCATCGTGTTCGGGATGGGAACGGGTGTGTCCCCTAAGCGCATCGACACCAGAAAACATAGATATCAACTTCCTTGATATCTCAACAGCAGTACAACCCCTACTTCTATTCCTTAGAAAGGAGGTGATCCAGCCGCACCTTCCGATACGGCTACCTTGTTA
>JAZRZO010000076.1:0-1078 GCA_045601405.1 Lachnospiraceae bacterium
ACCATGTAGGATTCCGCTGTTTCACTGGCAGCGAAGGCAGGCGTTGCCCCGATGCCGATAAAAGTGGTAAGGCACACCAGCACGGCCATCAGGCCTGACATGCCTTTTTTCAAAATTTTCTTCATTCGGTTTCCTCCTTCAGAGCATGAAAAAAGCACCGTATCTCTACGATGCTCATTCATGCCATATTCTTTTGTTTTAAGCGTATCCGATGTAGATCAGATACTTGTTTTCTCCGATACATTCGTACCAGATCCAGACATCCGTGATGTCTTCATCCGCTGCGTATCTGGATAGATATCCTGAGATATCTCTTTCAAGATAGATGCAGTCCGGATTTGCCGTGATGGGATTATCCCAGCAATCAACCGCCGTGCTTTCCAAAACCAGGCCCTTGCTTGTCGCAACTGACTGTGCATAGCCGATCCAGTAATCAATATCGAACTGCGGGATCGGTTCAGGTTCCGGTTCATTTTTGGATTCCGGTTCAGGCTTCGATTCGGGCTCCGGAGTTTTCTCCGGTTCGGGCTCAGGAGTTTTACTTTCCTCAGGCTTTGTTTCAGCGGGAGGCTCAGGTACAGGCTTGCTTTCTTCTGCCTGCGGCTTTTCCTCTTCAGGCTCAGGAGTGCCGGATCCCTTTTCGTTTATTTTATCGGGTGACGGATCGTTCACTGCCTGAGAAGAAGAGGTCTTATTCTGCTTCGGCTTATCGGCTGCAGCTTCTATATCGGAAGTTTTTTCGACTTCCGGCTTTGTCCGGATCGGATCTGTTGTATCGGTGTTTGTTTCAGCGCTTGCTTCCTGAGAAGAAGATTCTTCCGTCTGGCTTTCCTCCGGGACAGTGGAAGGGATCTCTTCCTGGCTGACCTCCGCTTTGCTGTCTGAAGAAGGCATCTCCGGCGCATTGCCGCAGGCTGTCATCGTCGTCAGGAGCAGAATCAGCAGCATTATCTGTAGTTTTTTCATGTTGCACCTCCGTAACCGTATATTGTACGGAGAGCTTTCTGAAAAGCAAGTATGCAATACTTTTATTTCTCAGATAGTCAGGAAGCTTTTGTAATAGGGGGAGAGTGTGAGA
>JAZRZO010000077.1:0-2088 GCA_045601405.1 Lachnospiraceae bacterium
CCCTGCTGCTCTATCGCCAGAGTACACCGCCATGAACTCAGAAAAAGATAAGGGATAGATATGAATCTCATCGCCGCGTCCGCGAAATTCTGTGATGACATCTTTAGAAAGAAACCGTGAGTTGCTGCCGGTAACATACACATCGATGTTTGGATAATGCAGCAATGTATTAAGTGCGGATTCAAACTCGTCCATCATCTGCACTTCATCTAAAAGGACATAGTACATCTTCGTATCTTTTAGGCAGGAATCGATATATGATATGAAGGTATCCGGGTTGCAGAGATGACGATATCGGCGGTCATCAAGGATGACCTTAATTATATGACTATCATCGACACCGGATTCCCTGAGATGACGGAAAAAGAGCTGAAACAGAAGATATGATTTTCCGGAACGGCGAAGACCGGTCACTACTTTAATTAATCCATTGTGTTTTCGCTGAATCAACTTATCGAGATAGAAACTGCGTTCAAATTCCATAGGGACAAATACCTTTGACGAATTTTGTAGCATTCTACATATTTCGTCATTATAATCCTATAAATATGTTCTTCAAGATAATATAGATATCTATTAAACCCTATATAACATCAATAAAATGGCTAACCCAAACCACTTTGACGAAAAGTGTAGCAATCTACAGTTTTCGTCATAGTAACCACTCCATTCTTATCCCAGGTAACTCAAATAGATACTAACATGATATAAGTCCGGTAAAAATAGAGCGATGAGAAAAACCCCATCACTAATGTATCAGACTTACTTCCTTCTCAGAACTGCAGCGGCAAACGCACCCGAAATTCCTGCAAAAACACCTAATACCGGCAGAGGCGTCTTCGCTGATGCTGCCGTACGCGTAAGTTCATCATACTCTTCATCAGTTAAGGTGTATCCAATCATTTTCTGATAGAACTCCTGTACTTTTTCCTTTCCGCTGTAGCTGAATGCATCCGGATAGAGAATATGTGCCATCCAGATCATGCCGCAGAATCCCCATCCCGAAAAGGGCATCGCAGTCCAGAGTTCCGGGCAGTCTGAAGGGATTTCATAGACATGGTTGTTCTTCACGGCAGAAAGTTCCGCAAATACCGGATTTTCAAGGAACGCACGGTAATTTGCGTGGTCATTTAACTCTCTGATGAAGATATATTCCGGGTCTTTTTCTTTTAGTATCCGCATAACCTCTTCCATTCCGTACATGTCTCCTAAACCTTTGTTTGTTTTTGCGGTTACGATATTGTTTGAAAGCGTACTTATCGGAAGAGACTGGTAGCCGAATGAACCGTCTTCACTGATGCCGCCTAAAATATAATACGTGTTTCCGTCAATTAAGTTAATCTGCATGGCAGATACTTTTGCAGTTTTTTCCATTCCCGAACGGAAGGTTGAAACCCAGTTCTGCAGATAGGCGGAAAGTTCTTCCCCGCGCTTTTCTTCGCCGAGGAGGTTTCCGATCTTCTGATATGAAAGAGGAATTTCTTCAAGCGAGTTCTGGCTGATAAAGACAGCAGGAATTCCGGTTGTTTTGGTAAACGCATCAAGTGAGGCGCCGATATCTGTTCGCGCCTGTCCTACATCGAGATAGAGATTTGCACCCTGTTCTGCAAGGCTCATCACCTCTTCATAATTTACGGTTCCGGCAGGGATAAAAAGTCCGCCGGTCTTTGGAAGATTGAGCGCTGCAAACTCAGGAAGATATTTCTCGGCATGTGCCGGCAGTTCGTTTCCGCACGAGGCAAGATATTTCGGGTCGTATGAGATAAGAACAGATATGGCAAGGTCTCCTGAGGGGATAACTTTGTGTATTTCTGAAGGGAGGATAACAGTACGCCCTAAATCATCAGTAAAGGTTCTGGTATCTTCTGCTGCTGCAGCGCCGGTGATGAGGAGAGCTGCGAGAAGAAGTGCGGTAAGAACTGCTGAAAGATATTTTATCATAATCTTAGGTTTGGTTAATGGATTTATAATACTTGAGGCATAGATTTGGAAATGTTAATTGAATATGGTTTCCATGATTGAAGGATAGAAAAAAGTTGCTCGAGATTTGTAGATGAAATATACAATTTGAATAAAGTTGTCTGCGGC
>JAZRZO010000078.1:0-2021 GCA_045601405.1 Lachnospiraceae bacterium
TTCTTTGCGCCTTCGTTTTCGATGCGGCTGATGAACTTTGCATGCTTTTCAAGCCATTCGGTACGGATTCCTCCGCTGCCGTAAAGGTTTCCTTCCGGAATTCTGACATTGTTTTTCAGCATCTTATAGACGCCGTTTTTATCTAATGCGAAAATGGCAACGCCTTTGCCGACAGAGACAGTGATAGTCGTCATCGGACCATAGAGCATATAAAATGCTGCCTTCAGATTTTTACCTGCCTGAAGAGAGCTTCCTTCATAAATTCCGACAATAGTTCCCACACAGAGGTTTACTTTGATTAAGGAAGAACCATCAAGCGGGTCCATAACTACGGAGTATGGTGCAGATTCAACAAGATGGACAATCTCATCACGTTCTTCGGAGGCGACTTCGCGGACGAGTCCGCTTGCGGCAAGAGTATTCGTGATATGGGCATCAGACCATGTGTCCATTTCTGCCTGAGTTTCCCCGGAAGAGTTTTTGGAGTCGGCGTAATTCTGATTGCTGATGAATGCATCGCGAATAGGTACTGCCTGTTCTGCAATGAGGAGAATAAGGGCTGAAAGATTATCCGGAGCTCCGCATTCTTTAAGATATTCCTGAAGGGTAGTCATATAGATATTATGTATGTGTTATCTGATTATAAGTAATTGGATAAAGGCGGAATAAAATCCCGCGAACATATACAAAAGAGTATTTAGACATCACACATAATACTATAATGAGAAATATCTCCCGCGACAGGCGAGGGTTGCCAAGTCGGCCAACGGCGCTGCGTTTAGGGCGCAGTCTCTAGGAGTTCATGGGTTCGAATCCCATCCCTCGCATGATTCTCTTTTTATCCATGCAAAAGACTATTATTCAGAAGGGTAATAATAGTATTATGCCTGTCAGACACAGCTGTGGATATACCAAGGAAATATATTGCCGTGAATGCGGCGCTGAATTAACACAAAACTCACGCGGTCAGCTGATATGCCCGAGATGCGGGAGAAGACCTGCGATTCTCTGCCCAAACTGTGGAAAACTCTGGTAAAGTAAAAATAGAGGTTTTTTCAGATTTCAAACCAATGCTGGAATTCTCTTATCACCAGATATAACGCAGCGCACCTCTTATTTAGCTCAGCAAGACTGCTACAGCCGTTTTGCAAGAGATTCTGCTGCGGAATTAATCGCAAGAGATTCCGGTTTCATAATTGATACCGGAATATCAACCAGTTTTTCAACCAGTGATGAGAGAATCGGCGCACAGATAATTCCTGCAGCACCATCATTTCTTGCCCGCACAGCAGCAACCAGACCTTCCTCATACGAACCTGCTGCATATCCGCGAATCCGATACTCTTTTCCTCCGCAGGAGATTCTGCTTCCTTCAACATCATCAAGCAGAAATTTGACCGCAATGACCGCAATGAATTTGCCATAATTCGGAGAGAAGACCTCAACAATCCGTTTCACAGTGGTAAGACGCGGGTCGCGTTCCCCGGTGAGAATCTTATATAACGTAACAGCCGGGATATCAGTAAGCTCAGATAAACGGCGGACAGTCATTCTCTGCAGCTCCATCTCTTCTTTCAGAGCTGTTTTAAAATCAGTTTCAAAGATACGTTTTTCAAACATACAGCACACTCTTATCTAATAATGGGCATATAACAATAAAAACACAACACATTGTTCGAACTAATTATACAAAAGGATACACTTAAATCAATTTTCAGATAACAAAAAAATTAGAAAATGAGAAACGCGGGAGTCCTGAGTATAATCATCAGAACAATCCCGACACCTGCTGCAAACAAAGACGCTGCACGAAGTGACCATATCACCGCTTTTCCGCCGGATTCAAGCGTTCGAACCGGATTTCCGATTGTGTACACACCCGGTTTATCAAACTGTATCCCGCATCCCCCGGCGATTAAAGACATAGGAATTCCGCCGTTAAATCCGGGACGTTTTTTTCTGTCGCGGATAAAAACATTCCATGCACTCTTTCCTTTTCCGGATACTGCGTATATTATCAT
>JAZRZO010000079.1:0-33566 GCA_045601405.1 Lachnospiraceae bacterium
TACTTCATATTTCTTTTGTTCATCCATTGATAGTTCTACCTTTCTGATAATAGTCACCTCCATCTCTTGATGGAAGTATAATACCACTTTGGGACATTTTCCCTTGTGGTATATTAGGACATTATCAAAAATGGTTCATACGTTGGTCATAATTCCCGTGGTCAGTGTTGTCATACCCTATAATTTTTGGTATCATGTCCTTTTAATTGGTGGTTACATGTATAAAAAAGGGAAATGATGCTGAAAAAGATTGGCTTTGACAATGAAAAATATCTAAAAACACAGTCTGAAAAAATTCGCGAAAGAATAACACAGTTTGACAACAAGCTCTATCTGGAGTTTGGAGGCAAGCTTTATGACGATATGCACGCAAGCAGGGTGCTGCCGGGTTTTGAGGTGGATTCCAAGCTTCAGATGCTCCTTTCCATGGCTGATGCGGCTGAGATCGTGATGGTGGTAAGCGCGGAGGATATCGAACACAACAAGGTAAGGGAAGACCTGGGTATCACATATGATAATGACGTGATACGTCTTATAGAAGAATACCGTGCCAGAGGTCTTTATGTGAGCAGCGTTGTTATAACCAAATACGCGGACCAGCACGGGCTTGCGTTGTTTGAAAAGAGGCTCACCCGAAACGGACTTAAGGTCTATCACCACTACCTGATCTCAGGCTATCCCACAAACATCCCGTTGGTTCTCAGTGAAGAGGGATACGGAAAAAACGATTATATAAAAACCACACGGCCGCTTATAGTGATCACAGCGCCGGGGCCGGGCTCAGGCAAGATGAGCACCTGTCTTTCACAGCTCTACCATGAGCATAAGCGCGGGGTCAATGCGGGCTATGCTAAATTCGAGACCTTTCCAATATGGAATCTGCCTTTAGATCACCCTGTGAATCTTGCCTATGAGGCCGCAACGGCTGACCTTAACGATATAAACATGATAGATCCGTTCCATCTTAAGGCGTACGGGCAGACGACAGTAAACTACAACCGCGATGTCGAGATCTTCCCGGTGCTGAACGCCATGTTTGAGATAATATTCGGACAGAGTCCGTATCAGTCGCCTACAGACATGGGCGTCAACATGGCGGGAGACTGTATCATAGATGACGAGGCATGCAGAGAGGCCTCGAAACAGGAGATAATATGCCGTTACTTTAAAGCACTGGCCGGAGTTGCCGAAGGACAGAAGGACCTGGAAGAGGTCAATAAGATAAATGTTCTGATGAGTCAGCTCGGGCTTGATGTTGAGGAGAGAGCTGTTGTGAAGGCAGCCCGGGAAAAGGAAGAGGAAACGGGTGATGTGGCGACGGCGATAGAGCTTGAGGACGGTACGATAATAACCGGTAAGACCGGAGACCTTTTAGGTCCGTCAGCGGCCTGTCTTATAAACGCCCTGAAATATCTGGGCGGAATAGATGACGATATAGATGTCCTGTCGCCGGAATCCATAGCACCTATTCAGACGCTTAAGACACGTTACCTCGGAAGCCGGAATCCGCGTCTTCACCCAGATGAGGTGCTGATAGCGCTTTCGATAGCGTCGGCCTCTGATGAAAAGGCGGCGGTGGCGATGAGTCAGCTTCCACGGATAAAAGGATGTCCGCTTCATACAACTGCAAGGCTTTCGGCCATAGACAGGCGGACGATAAGAAGACTCGAATGTGAGCTCACTTATGAGCCAAAAGATATATAAGGGGAGTAATTACAATGAACAGTAACACAGTATGGATAATAATCGCGTTTGTTATTTATATCGCGCTTATGGTTATAATAGGTGCCTTTTATTCCAAACGCACAAAGAATGCAGAGGACTTTTTCCTTGGAGGCAGAGGAATAGGAGCGTGGGTCGGAGCTATGAGCGCTCAGGCATCCGATATGAGCGGATGGCTTCTTATGGGCCTTCCCGGCTCGATCTACCTTCTTGGTACGGGAGAGATATGGGTCTCGCTCGGACTGCTTCTCGGGACCTTCGCAAACTGGATGATAGTTGCGGGAAGGCTCAGAAGATATACTATCAGGGCAAATAATTCTCTTACCCTGCCGGAGTATTTCAACAACCGGTTCCACGACGAGAAAAAAGTACTTCTTTTGATATCGTCAATAGTCATCGTAATATTTTTCCTGGTATATACCGCGTCAGCGCTTTCAAGCGGTGCCAAGCTCTTTAATGTAGTCTTTGGCCTTGACTATAAATGGGCGCTTATAATAGGCACAGTGGTAATACTCGCCTATACTTATCTGGGCGGGTTCATGGCCGTATGTACAACGGACTTTATACAGGGTATGCTTATGCTCGCGATGATACTTGCTGTCCCGATAACACTTTTATTCCTTATAGAGCCGGGCGCGGTAATGAGCACGCTTACGGCTTCAGGCGTTGAGGGAGGAGCTGCAAATTATCTGGATCCGTTCACCTCGGGCAGCGGAAGCATATCTGTGATCTCCATAATCTCCGGGCTCGGATGGGGTCTGGGATACTGCGGTATGCCGCATATCCTTGTAAGGTTCATGGCTATAAGATCAGAAAAAGAACTCAGGAAATCAAAGGTTATCGCTAATGTATGGAATGTGCTTTCGCTCGGAATGGTGTCAGTGCTCGCAATCCTTTCAAGGGCTTATCTTTTCCCGAGAGTAGGTGTTCTGGAGGATAAGGAAAATGTTGTGGTCATGGTGGTAAAGGAACTCTTTACAAATGAATTTGCGATGCCTTTCCTTGCAGGTATACTGCTGTGCGCTATTCTGGCGGCCATCATGTCAACTGCGGATTCGCAGCTTCTTGTTACCGCATCCGCGGTTTCCAAGGACATATATGCGGATGTCATTAAGAAGGGTAAAGAAAAAAATGACAAAAAGGTGCTCTGGATATCAAGGATCGTTGTTGTCGTTGTTGCCGCGATAGCGTTTGTCATTGCATGGAATCCGAACAGCTCGATAATGGATCTGGTAAGTGATGCCTGGGCGGGATTCGGCGCTGCATTCGGACCGGTTGTGGTGCTTTCACTCTTCTGGAAAAAGATGAATAAGGCGGGGGCTCTCAGCGGTATAATCGCAGGTGCCGTAACAGTCATCATTTGGGACTACATCCCGTTCGTTGGCGGCCAGACAATAGGAAATGCCACGGGTCTTTATTCTCTCGTTGTAGGATTTGCTGCAGGCCTGATAGCTGTTGTTATCGGAACGCTGCTCGGAAAGCCTGCAACCGAGGAAATGATACAGGAATTTGAAGATGTTAAAAATAAGAATGTGGCGAATGCCTGATGAAGGCGCTGCCTAATCTGACTCCCATCTGCCGCTTGCGCCGCAGGGGAGAACAAATGAAGAAGAACTGACTTTAAGGCCGACCTCGTCGGCCTTAACTGTGCCCTTGCGTTTTTTTGCTATAACTGTTTCAAGCATATATTGAAGTACTCCGGGCTGAAGTCCGGTAGTGTATGAATTGAGAAGAAAGAAAAGCGCATCCTTCTTAAGTATGCGGTCAGTGAGCGTAAGCAGATCAAATATACTGTCTTCTATCTTCCAAACTTCCCCTTTCGGGCCTCTTCCGTATGACGGGGGATCCATGATGACAGCGTCATACTGGTTGCCGCGGCGTATCTCGCGGCTGACAAACTTGATGCAGTCATCCACGAGCCATCTTGTTGCAGTTTCGGGAATATGACTGTCTCTTGCGTTTTCTTTTGCCCAGCTCACCATGCCTTTTGACGCGTCAACATGTGTCACGTGCGCGCCTGATGCCGCGGCCGCGATGGTTGCGCCCCCTGTATAGGCGAACAGGTTAAGTATCTTTGGCGTATCCCCGTTGGAAGCCTTTTTCCTGATAAGCTTTGAAAACCAGTCCCAGTTGGCAGCCTGCTCGGGGAAGAGTCCTGTGTGCTTAAAGCTGAAGGGCTTGAGATTAAAGGTCAGCTCCTTATTGTCAGGAAGGGCGTAGTGTACCTGCCACTGATCGGGAAGATCAAAAAATTCCCAGTTTCCGCCGCCCCTGGACGACCTGTGATAATGTGCGTTAATACTGTTCCATTCGGGTGCAGTCTTATCAGTATTCCATATTATCTGAGGGTCGGGTCTTAAAAGGATGTGAGCGCCCCACCGTTCGAGCTTTTCTCCCGTGGATGCGTCCAGAACCTCATATTCTTTCCATCTGTCAGCTAAAAACATGATATGCCTCTTAAAATAAATTGATCACGGCTGTTTATTTTTTTTGTCTTCCGAAACTTTATGCAGCCACATCTCAAAATCCTGACGGTTCTTCGCCGTAAGTGTTTCAAGTATCCATCCGGAAAACAGGGAAAGGATCCCGGTAAGTATGACAAAGCCGCACACGATAAGTGTCGGAAATTTTTCAACAAGGCCGGTCTGCGCATATGATATGAGCACCGGGATTATGAAACCGGTCCCGAGAGCAAATAATACGGCAGCCAGTATTCCGAAAAAGAGCATCGGACGGTATGTCCTGAGAAGCCGCAGGATCGTCCTGATCACTTTGAAACCGTCGCTGTAGGTATTCAGCTTGCTTTCGCTGCCCTCCGGCCTGTCGCGATAATCGATAACGATATTTTCTATATACAGATTTTTGTCCGCCGCGTGAATGGACATCTCTGTTTCGATCTCGAAACCCTTTGAGAGAACCGGGAAGGTTTTTGCGAACTCATAGCTGAACGCGCGGTATCCGGTCATGCTGTCATTGATATCGGAGTGAAAAAGCCTGTTTATGGAAGCCCGGACAAAAGTGTTGCCAAAGCCGTGGAAGGGTCTTTTGTTTTCTGTGAAATAAGTGGAGGAGAGGCGGTCGCCGATAACCATATCAGCATGTTTTTTAAGGACTGCCTCAGCCATTTCAGGAGCATGCGATGCAGGATAGGTATCGTCGCCGTCTGTCATGATATAGCATTCCGCGTCTATTTCGCGGAACATCCTTCTTATGACATTGCCCTTGCCCTGCATATATTCATAACGGACAACAGCACCTGCTTCAGCGGCTATCCTGTCTGTTCCGTCTGTGGAATTATTGTCATAAACGTAGATAACGGCTTCATCGCCGAGAACATTTTTGTAATCGCTTACGACTTTTGCTATCGTTCTGCTTTCGTTATAGCAGGGTATTAAAACTGCAATCTTATCCATTGAAAGGCTTCCGCTCCAGAGTTTAAATAGTTTATGCCGCCTGCACACATTCATATTAACTGCGCAGAACGGAGCATTGACTTTCACATGATACAATAGTTAAACAACAAACTCAAGATTTAGAGAAATGCCGGAGGGCGTTATCTGCGCTGCCGTGGTCACGGGCATTATGAAATTTAGAGGTGCATGAGAAAGTGTTTTATGTAATAATGAAAACTGATCAAAGATGCTTAAGATCAGCAACAGAAAGAGGTTATGGTACTATGAATAACAGACCGGTCAGCAGAGAAAAAAATATCATTAAAGGCGAGGGCGGAATAAAGCGCGGAAGAAGTGTCTTTTCCGGAGGCACATCTATGAGAGGTGTGAAAGGTAACCCGGAAAATGAGAAGGAACGGACAGAGCGGAACGATCACAATGACTCTGGCAGGAAGTTCTAACAGGTGTATATATGGGAGAAAATAAGACAAACAATAAACCTTCAAACAAGAGGGTTCTTTTACTGGCAGCAGCGGTGCTGCTGGTAATAGTCATAGCAGTGAGCTGCGGCATAAGAGGCTGCGCCGGGAAATCAGCAAATTCTCTCTCTGGAGGTATCGGAGGGGCGAGTCAGACAGTGTTCGGCAATCCCGATTATTCCGGAAATCTTTATTCGGGCGGCGCCCCGTCAAATTCCGGTGTCCTTGATACATCTGTGGCGTCCGGGACTCCGGATAAACGGACCAGGATACTTGGAGACGGGAAGGATGTTGTTACCGTAATGGTATATATCTGCGGGTCCGACCTGGAAAGCCAGGGCGGAGCGGCAACCATGGACATAATGGAAATGCTTGAGGCAGGGATTTCTGATAAAGTAAATCTTGTTCTTTACACAGGCGGAACAACAAAGTGGCAGAACAGGCAGATGAGCAGCGATGTAAATCAGATATACAGCATCAAGGGACACGATCTCTATCTGCTTGAAAAAAATGCCGGGAATAAGAGCATGGTTGAGCCGGATACTCTTGCGGAGTTCATACAATATTCCGCGAAGAATTTTCCGGCGAACAGGAATATGCTGATCCTCTGGGATCATGGCGGCGGGTCGATAACAGGCTACGGCGCTGATGAGAAATTCTCCTACACAGGAACAATGGATCTGTCAGGGATAGACCGGGCGCTGTCTTCGGCGGGTGTTAAGTTTGATATGATAGGCTTTGATACATGTCTCATGGGCACACTGGAAAATGCTCTTATGCTGTGCCGTTACTCTGACTATCTTGTGGCTTCGGAGGAGACTGAGGTTGGATACGGCTGGTATTACAAGAACTGGCTGGCTAACCTTAGTAAAAATACTTCAAAGCCGACGATAGAAGTGGGAAAGGATATCTGCGACGGATTTATAGCTGATGCGACTGATAAGGGTCAGGGTTATGCCGGAACACTTTCGGTAACAGACCTTGCGGAATTGAGCGTCACTGTTCCGGACAAACTTACGGCCTTTGCGGAAAATACAAGTGATCTTATAGACGGCTCGAGCGCCGACAATTCTTACAAAACAGTGTCCCGGGCAAGAAGCAGGTCAAGGGAATTCGGCGCTGCTCATTATATCGACCAGGTGGACGCGGTTGATTTTGCTCAGCGGATGGAGACCAGAGAAGGGGCGGAGCTTGCCGACGCTGTTTTGGGAGCGATAAAATATAATAAGACAACGAGGGATATGTCGGGCGCATATGGCCTTTCGATATACTTCCCCTACAATAACAAAGACTATGTAAGCAGGGTGACAAGTGTATATGATTCTATAGGCATGATCACGTCCTACCACAGCTGTGTTAAGAAGTTCGCGGCAATGGAAATGAGCGGGCAGTTTATTTCCGGCGGCACATCAAATCCGTTCAACTCGCTTTTCGGCATCTTCGGAAGCGGAGACTACGGCAACAGCTATTATTTCGGAAATGACACCGGCAGCAGCTATTCCGAATCTGCTGTCTATGATATGCTGGAAGGTCTTTTCTACTCTCGGGACTATTCGGGATATGGCGACTCAGGCCTGTTCAGGGACTCGCTCGATCCCGGGAAGACTGCTAAATTCATTGCAGAGAATCAGTTTCTTGAGACTAATCTTGACTGGCAGCTGAGCAAGGATAAGCCGCCTGTCATCGCTATGCCTGTTGAGCAGTGGGAGTTGGTTCAGAGTATTGAGCTTAATATGTTCATTGATGATGGCGAGGGATATATCGACCTTGGCTCTGATAATGTGTTCGAGTTTGATGAGGAGGGAAGCCTTCTGGGTATCAACGATCACACATGGCTTACTGTTGATGGCAACTATATGGCTTATTACTATGATACGGCATCAACGGACGGGAAAAAGTACGTTATTACCGGACACAGCCCGGTGCTATACAACGGAGAAAGAGCTGACCTTATCCTTACTTTTGACAACGATCACCCGGAAGGGTTTATATCCGCGATAAGGCTTGAGGGCGCTGATGATCAGCTGAACATAGGAAAGAGACTGAGTGAGATGGCTGATAAGGAGGCGGATCTTGATACGGGTGACGGCGGATCGTTCAGACCTGTGATCCGGGAGGGCGATAAAATTGAGTTCCTTGCAGACGCATACGATCGTGAAGGTAATTACCTGGGAATGATAAGTATCGGTGATGAGTGGACTGTCGGCAAAGAGACTCCGGTGATCGCAAATAAGGATCTTGGGAATGTGGAAGCTATCGCAATGTACTGCTTTACGGATATATATAACAAAAAGTTCTGGACTTCCCCTGTACCGAAATAGAACCTAAAGTCTTTCCCCTCCGGAATGAAGGCATATCGGCTATCGTTAGCCTTCCCCCCCCCTCCGGGGGAAGGTGGCGCCGGAGGCGCCGGATGAGGGGTGCAGTGCATATGAAATCTGCCATCCCGCCTCGAAGCATATATACCTCCGGGTGATAGTGCCGGTTTAATCACCCGTCGATATATATGCAGCTTCGGCGGGATATATTGCAACGAGCCGGGGCTGCTCTTATAGAAATGTGGTCACTAAATAAACAACGGGGATCGTAGCGAGACTGAACACATTCATCATGGCCGTGGCACTGCTCGCGGTATCCGAGTCAGAATCATACGCGATCGCGAACATAGCAACTATCGCCGCGGTGGGCATCCCTATATACATCGCCAATACTCTGGTCATTAATGTTGGTCCGAGCGTAAGTTTGAAAATATAGTAAGCTGCTATAGGAAATATCAGCAGCTTAATGAACGAGATGATGTAGAGCTTTTTATGTGAAAAAACAGCCTTAAGAGAGATAGCGGCCGCGCTGCTGCCTATAATGACCATTGCCATCGGAGATGTTATGCTGCCTATAAATTCAAGCGGCCCTGTTATGATATCGGGCAGTCTTATCTTCAGGAAGAACACTATGCCGGCCAGCGCGACGCCGACTATTCCCGGGTTGAGCAGGCGGAGTGGTGTAAACTTGTATTTTCCGCCGCTGCCTCTGGTGGTAAGGTAAAAGCCGTAGGTGAACACAAAAAGATTTAAATGAATGTTCAGAAGCGCCATGTAAAACAGCCCGACCGGGCCGAAAAGTGATTCCGCGACGGGAAGCCCCATAAAGCCCACGTTTCCGAAGATAAGCGCTGCTCTGTATATGGCGTCGGATTCCCTGGGGATCTTAAGCAGCCTGACTATTACAACAGCAAGGACTGCGAGCACAATGTAGATGATGATCCCGATCCACAGAAGCTTGACGGCGCTTTCTATCTGCGAGCTGTCCATTGATATGATACTGATGAAGATAAGGCATGGAGCGGTAACATCTGCGACAAGTCTTGAAAGAGCTTTATTGGCAGTGTCATTAAGGATCTTTATCTTATATAACAAAAAGCCGACGCCCATTGCCAGTATGATCTTCAGCATTGTTACTATCAGTGCATTCATAGAGGCAATACTAACATATGTGCCGGTAAATATCCATCAGGAGACAGGCGACGGATGAGGGGTGCAGTGCATATGAAATTTGCCATCCCGCCTCGAAGCATATATACTTCCGGACGACGGAGGGTTGCACTGTCTAAGGTTTCAATATTGCTTGTAAAAATCGTAAGTATTTAGTATTCTTTTACTGTAAAAATAATTTGAGGAGGAATACAAATGTCTGAAAACTACACACACGACCACGATAATGAATGCGGAAGTCAGGATGAGGTTTTAAAGATAACACTTGAGTTTGATGACGGAGAAGATGTGGTATGCGAGCCGCTCTTTATTTTTGACTTCGACGGAAAGGAATATATAGCGCTTGTGCCTTATGACGAGGAATCTGATGATGTCTATATCTACGCTTATAATGAGCTGGGTGATGATGAGTTTGAATTCCTGGACATAGACAGTGATGAGGAATTCGACAAGGTTGTTGCTGAGTTCGAAAGGATAATAGAAGAAGCAGAGAATGCTTCGGAAAATGAATGATATTGATCACAGACCCGCCCCGCATAAGTGGTGGGTTTAAAGAAAAATGGAGGAGATAAGTATGAGTGACTACAAGGTTTTAGCTATCAACCCGGGTTCAACATCCACAAAGGTTGCGGTATTCAAAGGAGAAGAGAAGCTGTTTTCGGAGAATGTGGAGCATGGGTCCGATGATCTGGCGAAATTCAAGGAAGTTTCCGACCAGCTGGATTTTCGTTTTAATATGATAAGGGATATGCTGAAGGAAAATAACATTGACCTTTCAGACCTCGATGCGGTTGTCGGCCGCGGAGGCGGGCTGATGTCGTGCAACGGCGGTGTATATGCTATCAACGACACGCTGTTTGACCATGCGGTGCGCGGAGCAAACGGTGTTCAGCATCCGGCTCAGCTGGGCCCGCAGATAGCAAAGCTGTTTTCGGATGAATATGATTGTCCGGCATATGTTGTTAATCCGCCGGATACGGACGAGGCTATCCCTGAGGCGAGGATGACCGGCATCAAAGGCGTTTTAAAGCCGATGCATGTGCATGCGCTGAACCAGAAGGAAACTGCCATCGTTCATTCCAAGAAGATGGGTGTTAAGTATGAGGATATGAACTACGTTGTCTGCCATATCGGCGGAGGTACATCCATAGCAGCACACAGGAAGGGCAGGATGATAGACGGAAATGATATCGTAGGCGGTGACGGCCCGATGACGCCGACCCGCTCAGGGAGCATAACCGTGGCAAATATTGTTGACTATATCTTTGATAACGGATTAGATAAAAAGGCAGCCAAGGCGCTCGCGACAAAGACGGGCGGATTCATCAATCTGCTCGGCACGAACGACGCAAGGATAGTTGCCGCGATGGCAAAAGACGGCAATAAGTTTGCCGGGCTTGTTTGGAAAACAATGATTTACCAGTGCGTAAAGCAGATAGGCGCAATGGCCGCTGCTTTGCACGGCAAGGTAGACGCCATCCTTATGGGAGGCGGAATGGTGCATAACGAGGAACTCGTAGAAAGCATTAAGGAAGCCTGCGGATTCATTGCTCCGGTGTATGCATACCCGGGTGAATTCGAGATGGAGGCTATGGCATCCGGTGCGGCAAGAGTGCTTAACGGCGAGGAAGAGGCGAAGACCTATACGGGCGAACTTACGTATGATATAAACGATTTTATCGGCGAATAGCAAAGCCTCCCCCCTTTTTTTTTCGTCGGGGAGAGGCCGAAGTCGATACCTCGTGTGAGATCTGCTATCCCGCCTCACTGCATATATATCCGTGTGACGATTGCCGGGTTAGTCACACCTCGATATATATGCAATGGGCGGGATTTTTGCTTTACTTTCTTCCGGAGATCCGAGGGATTAACAACCACAGGTTGTTGATCCCTTGTTTTTTTTGAATTCTCATATTGTATCCCCGCCAATATACTTATATCAGAAATAAAATCGGAGGCGAAACCGCTGAGATTGCTGACGGCAGATTTGACGGAAAGAATTTCTCATATTCGATCACGATCAAAACAGCAGTAGGCGAGATGACAAAAGAACTCTCAGGAGTACTCGAGGGTGATAAGATCACCGGCAAGTCAAAGAACGGAATGGGAGAGTTTGATGTGGACGGCGTAAGGGAGTGATAACGTTGAATTTTCTGTCAGAGCACTGAGGGATCACTATAACTTATAATTGTCCCGGGTCTTTTTTATGAATTCAAAAACCTTTTTCACATCGGGATTTTTGTTGGACTTGCTGATCGCGCACATAGTGCGGAAATTAAACTTATATTTATCAGGAAGCCCAAAACAGACAAAACGGCTGTGCTGATAGTCGTTGAAGGCAAGAGGAAAGACTGCGTAAGTCTTTCCTTTTTCAAGCTCCATCAGCATTGTGTCAAAATTCTTTACCATGACACGGTCTTTGGTTTTAATCCTTCTGTAAAAGCTGTTGAACTCATATGGGTCGTGTTTGATAAGGAGCAGAATGGAGCCTTCACGCATATCAAGCTCACTTATCTCCTTCTTTTTATCCTTCACCCACTGATGTTTTTCGGAAACAACTATATTGGCCGGCATGGTCTTGAAATTCACAGTCTCGCATCCGAGCCAGTCTTCGAAGTCAGGGGCGTTGGTCAGCGCCATATCTATCTCGCCGCTTTTTACCCGGTCGCGCAGCCCGTCCATATTGTCAGTGATGATCTCAAAGTCAATATCGGGAAATTTAGCCACAAGCGAGGTAATGACAGGATTTAAAAACTCATTGCGGGGAAGGGGAGCAAAAAGGCCAACATTTATGCTCCTGTTCCTGCCGCTGATATTTCTGCGGACCGTGTTAATGGTTTCGTCGTAATGAGTCTTAAGCGCCGCGAAAGCTTCCCGGCACATCTCTCCGTCCTCTGTCAGAGCAACGGAACGAGTGGTGCGGTCAAAAAGACGGGTCTCCAGCTCCTCCTCCAGGATATTGATCTGCTTTGTAAGGGCCTGGGAAGAAATACACAGCTCCATAGCGGCTTTTGAATAATTCAGTTTTTCGGCAAGTACCAGAAAGTACTCAATGCGTCTGAACTCCATACAGGGATTATAAACTTTAATTCACTAATATTCAATTTAAAAAAAGCTTGCATTAGGATGAACAACTATAGTAATATAGCAAAGCTGCGACGAAAAAGCGCGGATACATGAAGTTGCTGCAGAACAAGCAGGTAATTCATGTGGAGCAAAAGTCGGAAAACCCGGCAAATCGTCGATGTACATTACAGTCCGCCAATAGGGGCGGAGACGACGTGTATGAAGCGTAACAAAAGCCGACCGGCCATAAGATATGGCGCCGAAGGCGGAGCGGATGCTTGCGAGCGGTATGGTCACGGCGGAAACTTTAATATTGGCTGTTTCATTATGCCAATTTTTTGTGCGAAAATACGCGACACACACGGGAGAGTGTACAGAACAAAAAATCATTTTCAGGAGGATATTAAATGGCAAAACAGATTATGAGGATAACCCTCAAGGCCTATGATCACAAGCTTATCGATCAGTCGGCCGCAAGGATCATCGAGACCTTAAAGAAAAACGGAGCGCAGGTAAGCGGTCCGGTCCCGCTTCCTACGAAAAAGGAAGTTATTACCATATTAAGAGCTGTTCACAAGTACAAGGATTCACGTGAACAGTTCGAACAGAGAACTCACAAGAGGATCATTGATGTTACAGCGCCCACTCAGAAAACAATGGAGGCATTATACAGGCTCGATCTGCCGGCAGGGGTATATGTAGACATCAAGATGAAGGAGCAGTAAACAGCGAACTGTTTTTTCTATATAGAACGCCATGCGCGTTCCGCTGTAGTATAACAGGAGGTTAAACGATATGAAGAAAGCTATATTGGCAACAAAGGTCGGAATGACCCAGATCTTCTCGGAAGACGGGGTGCTCACACCGGTAACTGTTCTTCAGGCAGGTCCGTGTGTTGTCACTCAGGTTAAAACAGAAGAAACAGACGGATATGAGGCGGTTCAGGTCGGCTTTATCGACAAGAGGGAAACTCTTGTAAACATGCCGGACAGAGGCAAGTTTGACAAGGCGGATATTCCCTACAAGAGATTCGTAAGAGAATTCAGGCTTGAAAATGCTGCTGAGTATCAGATCAAGGACGAGATCAAAGCAGATATCTTTGAAGCAGGCGACAAGATCGATGTCAGCGCTGTTTCAAAAGGTAAGGGCTTTCAGGGTGCGATCAAGAGATTCGGTCAGCACAGAGGCCCCATGAAACACGGAAGTAAATACCACAGACACGCAGGCTCCAACGGTTCCGCGTCAGATCCCTCAAGAGTATTCAAGGGTAAGCATATGCCGGGACAGATGGGCGCAAAGAGAGTTACGATCCAGAATCTCGAAGTGGTAAGAGTAGATGCGGAAGACAACCTTATCCTGGTCAAGGGCGCGGTTCCCGGACCGAAGAAGGCGCTGGTTGAAGTACGCGAAGCTGTTAAAGCGTGATCGGAAAGGGAAAGGAGGAAGTTCAGATGTCTAAAGTATCTGTTTACAATATGAAAGGCGAGAGCATCGGCGATATCGAATTGAAAAAAGAAATATTCGATGTGCCGGTAAATGAGCATCTGATGCACATGGCAGTTGTTGCACAGCTTGCCAACAGGCGTCAGGGAACACAGAGCGCCAGGACCCGTTCCGAAGTTCGCGGCGGCGGAAAGAAACCGTGGAGACAGAAAGGTACAGGTCACGCGCGTCAGGGTTCCATCAGAGCTCCGCAGTGGACAGGCGGCGGTGTTGTATTTGCGCCTAAGCCACGTGACTACGAAATAAGATTAAACAAAAAAGAAAAGAGGCTGGCTCTTAAGTCTGCACTCGCGTCAAGGCTTGCTGAGGAAAAGATCTTCGTTATCGACGAGCTTAAGACAGGCGAGGCTAAGACCAAGATCATGGTTGAGCTTTTAAACGGACTGAATATAAGCAAGGCGCTTGTTGTTCTCAATAAAGAAAACGACAGGAACACTTATCTTTCAGCAAGGAACATCCCGGGTGTTCTTACAGCTCTTCCGAACACGATCAATGTATTCGATATCTTAAAATACGATGCATTTGTTGTTGACAAGGCGGCCCTTGCAGAAATAGAGGAGGTGTATGCATAAATGGCAGATATTAAATATTATGACGTAATATTAAAACCCGTCATTTCCGAAAAAAGCATGGATCAGATGGCTGAAAGAAAATACACCTTCCTGGTACATGTCGATGCCAACAAGGCACAGATCAAAGAAGCTGTTGAAAAAATGTTCGAGGGAACCAAGGTTGAAAAGGTAAATACCATGAACAACCACCCGAAGACAAGAAGGCGCGGACGTATCACAGGTCAGACAGCAAAGACTAAAAAGGCGATCGTTCAGCTTACGCCGGACAGCAAGGATATTGAGATCTTTGAAGGCCTGTAAAAAGCGCTTCAAAGAAACTATACGCAGGTCAAGCGTGATAACAAAAGACAAAGATTGAAAGGAGACCATAATGGGAATCAAAACATTTAACCCATATACGCCTTCCAGAAGACAGATGACAGCCCTTGACAAGAAGGAGATCACAAAGAAAACGCCCGAAAAGGCACTCCTTAAGGTCGGCAAAAAGAATGCGGGCCGCAACAATCAGGGGAAGATTACTGTAAGACACCAGGGCGGCGGAACAAGAAGGCAATACAGGATAATTGATTTTAAAAGAAACAAGGACGGAATCCCGGCAACAGTGGCCGGAATCGAGTACGATCCGAACAGAACGGCCAACATTGCGCTTCTGCACTATGCGGATGGAGAGAAGAGATACATAATCGCTCCGTTAGGGCTTACAGACGGCATGGTTGTTATGAACGGCCCCGAAGCGGAGGTTAAATTAGGCAACTGCCTTCCGCTTGCCAACATTCCGGTAGGTACAGAGATCCATAACATTGAGCTCTACCCGGGAAAAGGCGCGCAGCTTGTAAGGAGCGCGGGAAACTCCGCACAGCTCATGGCTAAAGAGGGCAAGTACGCAACACTCCGTCTCCCGTCAGGAGAGATGCGCATGGTTCCGATAATCTGCAGAGCCACAGTAGGGCAGGTTGGAAATGTTGAGCACGGCCTTGTTAACTACGGAAAGGCAGGCCGCAGGAGAAACATGGGTATCAGGCCTACAGTAAGAGGATCTGTTATGAACCCGAATGACCATCCGCACGGTGGTGGTGAAGGAAAGACCGGTATCGGTCGTCCGGGCCCGTGCACCCCATGGGGTAAACCGGCACTGGGTCTTAAGACCAGAAAGAAGAACAAACAGTCTAACAAACTCATCATCCGTCGCCGTGATGGACGTAACATGAAGTAAGGAGGGTACCATGGCAAGATCATTAAAAAAAGGTCCTTTTGCAGACGAAAGTTTGCTTAAGAAAATAGATGCAATGAATAACGGTGGTGAAAAAAGCGTTATCCGCACATGGTCACGCCGTTCTACGATCTTTCCGAGTTTCGTAGGGCACACTATCGCTGTTCATGACGGCAGAAGGCATGTCCCGGTATATATTACCGAGGATATGGTCGGCCACAAGCTCGGAGAGTTTGTTGCCACCAGGACCTACAGGGGACATGGCAAGGACGAAAAGAAGTCCAGATAAGCAAAATTTCGAAAGGAGGTTTGATCCATGGCAAAGGGACATAGATCACAAATCAAAAGAGAAAGAAATGCGAATAAAGATACCAGACCGAGCGCAAAGCTTTCATTTGCAAGGATCTCTGTTACTAAAGCATGCTATGTGCTTGACGCTATCAGAGGTAAGAACGTGGATGAAGCTCTGGGTATCCTCGCATATAACCCGAGATACGGCGCGACCATCATCGAAAAGCTTGTAAAGAGCGCTGTTGCGAATGCGCAGAACAATAACGGAATGAATCCGGATGACCTTTACATAGCTGAGTGCTATGCGAACAAGGGTCCGACAATGAAACGAATCAGACCAAGGGCACAGGGCAGAGCCTACAGGATTGAAAAAAGGTTAAGCCACATTACAGTTGTGCTTGACGAAAGATAGGAGGGCATATGGGACAGAAAGTACATCCTCACGGATTAAGAGTAGGAGTTATCAAAGACTGGGACTCTATGTGGTACGCTGAAGAAGACTTTGCCGACAACCTGGTCGAAGATTACAAGATAAGAGAATTCCTTAAAAAGAAGCTTTACAATGCAGGGATCTCAAGGATCGAGATCGAAAGAGCATCAAACAGAATGCTCAAGGTCAGGATCCATGCGGCTAAGCCCGGTGTGATCATCGGAAAAGGCGGCGGAGAGATAGAAAAGGTAAGAGCACAGGTTAAAAAGCTCATCGGCAAGGACGCTGTTCTTGATATCGTGGAAGTAAAGAGAGCAGACAAGGACGCTCAGCTTGTAGCGGAGAACATCGCGCAGCAGCTTGAGAACCGTGTGTCATTCAGAAGGGCAATGAAGAGTGCAATGAGCCGTTCCCTTAAGGCAGGGGCTCTGGGCATAAAGGCTTCATGCTCAGGCCGCTTAGGCGGAGCAGATATGGCCCGTACAGAGTTTTACTCAGAAGGCACGATACCTCTTCAGACGCTGCGCGCAGACATTGATTACGGATTTGCAGAAGCGGACACCACCTATGGAAAAGTAGGTGTAAAGGTTTGGATCTACAAAGGTGAAGTGCTTCCGGTAAAGGACAATAAGGAAGGGAGCGAGAAATAATGTTAATGCCAAAAAGAACGAAACATCGTAAACAGTTCCGTGGTTCCATGAAAGGAAAAGCATTAAGAGGCAACAAGCTTTCCTACGGCGATTTCGGTATCGTTGCAATGGAGCCGGGCTGGATAACATCCAATCAGATAGAGGCTGCCCGTGTAGCTATGACAAGATACGTAAAGCGTGGCGGTCATGTATGGATCAAGATATTCCCTGACAAGCCTGTTACGGCAAAGCCTGCCGAGACACGTATGGGTTCAGGAAAGGGTGCTCTTGAGTACTGGGTAGCAGTCGTTAAGCCAGGACGCGTTATGTTCGAGATAGGCGGCGTGTCCGAAAGCCTTGCAAGAGAAGCGCTGCGTCTGGCAACACATAAATTGCCTGTTAAATGCAAGATAGCTTCAAAGGCAGACCTGGAAGGCGGTGAGTCAAGTGAAAACTAATAAATACTTAGAGGATTTAAGAACTAAATCAGCGGCAGAGCTTAATGACGAGCTTACGGCCGCAAAGAGAGAGCTTTTCAACTTAAGATTCCAGAACGCAACTAACCAGCTGGAAAACACCGGCAGAATCAAAGAAGTAAGAAGGAATATCGCCCGGATAAAAACAGTTATGACACAGAAATCCGGCGCTGCCGAGTAAAGAAGGAGGGTAGCAGATCGTGGAAAGAAATTTAAGAAAGACCCGTACAGGGAAGGTTTTAAGTAATAAGATGGACAAGACCATCGTTGTAGCGGTAGTGGATAACGTAAAGCACCCCCTCTACAAGAAGATCATAAAAAGAACCTATAAGCTGAAGGCTCACGATGAGAACAACGAGTGCAGCATCGGCGATACAGTAAAAGTTATGGAGACAAGGCCACTTTCAAAGGACAAGAGATGGCGCCTTGTCGAGATAACCGAGAAGGCTAAATAGTAGGAAGGAGAATTGTTATGATACAACAGGAAAGCAGACTTAAGGTTGCTGATAATACCGGCGCCAAAGAGATCCTTTGCATAAGAGTTCTCGGAGGTTCTACAAGAAAATATGCCGGCATCGGTGACATAATAGTAGCCACTGTGAAGGACGCAAATCCCGGCGGTGTAGTGAAAAAAGGCGATGTTGTCCGTGCGGTAGTGGTACGCACAAAGAAGGGCGCGCGCAGGAAAGACGGCTCTTATATCAGATTCGAAGAGAATGCAGCCGTTATAATCAGAGAAGACAAGACGCCGACAGGTACACGTATCTTCGGACCGGTTGCCAGAGAGCTCAGAGATAAGCATTTCATGAAGATCGTGTCTCTTGCTCCGGAAGTATTGTAGGAGGTAAGTAATGGCTACATTAAAGATCAAAAAGGGCGACACCGTAAGGGTGATCACCGGAAGAGAAAAAGATAAAGAAGGCAAGGTACTTGCTGTAGATGCGGCTAAGGGAACGGTTGTGGTCGAAGGCGTCAACATGGTAAAGAAACATCTTAAGCCAAACCGTACAAACCAGGAAGGCGGCATCATCTCTCAGGAAGGACCTATCAACATTTCCAACGTAATGTACGTTCACAAGGGCAAAACAACAAGGATAGGTTTCAGTGTTGTTGACGGTAAGAAGGTGCGTTACGCAAAATCAGCCAACGAGGCTATTGATTAATTAAAGGAAGGAGGTCCGGACGTTGAGCAGACTTAGAGAAATTTATGATTCAGAGATCGCTCCTGCGATGATGAAGAAATTTGAATACAAAAATGTTATGCAGGTGCCCAAGATAGAAAAGGTTGTCATCAACATGGGCGTAGGCGAGGCCAAGGACAACGCAAAGGCATTAGAGGCGGCGCTTACAGACATGGAGACTATATCAGGTCAGAAAGCTGTTACCACAAAGGCTAAAAAATCTGTCGCTAACTTCAAGGTAAGGGAAGGCATGCAGATAGGCTGCAAGACCACCTTGAGAGGCGAGAAGATGTACAACTTCCTTGACAGGCTTATCAATCTGGCTTTGCCGCGTGTACGTGACTTCAGGGGAGTCAATCCGAACGCGTTCGATGGCAGAGGCAACTATGCGGTAGGAATAAGAGAACAGCTTATCTTCCCGGAGATCGAGTATGACAAGATCGACAAGGTCAGAGGCATGGACGTTATCATCGTTACCACAGCCAACACTGATGAGGAAGCAAGAGAGTTACTCGCATTATTCAACATGCCGTTTGCAAAGCAGTAAAGGAGGTTAGGAATGGCTAAAACAGCTATGAAGATAAAGCAGCAGAGGAAGGCCCGGTTTTCAACACAGGAATATAACAGATGCAGGATATGCGGTCGTCCTCACGGCTACTTAAGAAAATACGGTATCTGCAGGATATGCTTCCGTGAGCTTGCTTACAAAGGCCAGATACCGGGTGTAAGAAAAGCATCGTGGTAAGAGTGGATTTTTAGAAGGAGGAAATAATAATGACTATGAGTGATCCTATTGCGGATATGCTTACAAGAATCCGTAACGCGAATACAGCAAAACATGACTCTGTTGATGTTCCGTCGTCTAAAATGAAGCTTGCTATCGCAAAGATATTGTTAGACGAGGGCTATATTTCGAAATATGACATAGTAAAGGACGGGAACTTCGACGTTATCCGTATTACCCTTAAATACGGCAAGGATAAAAACGAAAAGATCATCTCCGGCCTTAAGAGGATATCCAAACCGGGACTCAGGGTTTATGCGGGCAAAGACGAGCTTCCGAGAGTTCTCGGAGGACTTGGAGTAGCCATCATATCAACAAACAACGGAGTTATCACAGACAAAGAAGCACGTAAACGTAATGTTGGTGGAGAAGTATTAGCATTTGTATGGTAGCACTCCGAGGAGAATGGCAATGCTGAAGGTTGCTTGCAAGCTGAGGCATTGACATTTTGCGAGGACAATCCATGGAACACGAAGAAGCACAGCCTCGGGAGTGCGGAATGGATTGAGGATGCGAGAACGAAGTGAAGCATCCGTAGTGCAAAAAAGAGTAAAAGCGAGCGTGTGCTTTTAGTAAATAAACAAATCAGCCGCTGCCAATGCTTGTGAAAACCACCACAAAGCAGATGCGGTAAAAACAAAGAAAAGGAGGAAACGGCATGTCACGAGTTGGAAAGATGCCTATCGCTATACCGGCAGGCGTAACTGTTGATATAGCAGAAAATAATTTAGTGACTGTAAAAGGTCCCAAGGGAGAACTATCAAGGGTGCTCCCGGCGGAAATGACGATTAAAGAAGAAGGCGGGGAAGTGATAGTTGAAAGACCTGATGATCTTAAAAGGAACAAAGCACTTCACGGCCTTACAAGAGCGCTTATCAATAACATGGTGATAGGAGTAAGCGCCGGTTTTGAGAAGATACTTGAGATCAACGGTGTAGGCTACAGAGCCGCTAAGCAGGGGAATGTACTCAACCTTTCTCTCGGCTTTTCCCATCCTGTTGAATATCCGGAGCCGGAAGGAATAGAAATAGAGGTTCCGGACCAGAACAAGATAATCATCAGAGGAATAAGCAAGGAAAAGGTAGGACAGACTGCGGCGGAGATCAGAGGCTACAGACCGCCTGAACCATACAAGGGCAAGGGTATCAAGTATTCAGACGAATACATAAGACGTAAAGTAGGCAAGACAGGTAAAGCAGCCGGAGCGTAATAAAGGAGTGAGATAAGATGATAAATAAAAGATCAAGAACTCAGATTCGTGAGAAAAAACACATGAAGATCCGCAACCGCTTCAAAGGTACTGCCGAAAGACCACGTCTTGCAGTATATAGAAGCAACATGCATATGTATGCGCAGGTGATAGATGATAATGCTCACAAGACCATCGTAAGCGCGTCAACAGTCCAGAAGGATGTAAGGTCACAGATTGAGAAGACCAATGATGTTGCGGCAGCGGCGTACCTTGGAAAGGTGATCGCGGAAAGAGCAAAGGAACAGGGGATAACCGAGGTTGTCTTTGACAGAGGCGGTTATATCTACCATGGCAAGGTTAAGGCATTGGCTGACGCAGCCAGGGAAGCCGGACTGGAATTTTAAAGGAGGATACGTTAGATGAGAAACAGAGATGATATGCGTAATAATGGTGAAGCTCCTGAATATGAGGAAAAGGTTGTAACCATCAAGCGCGTAACAAAAGTTGTTAAAGGCGGACGTAACTTCAAATTCACGGCGCTGGTAGTTGTCGGAAACGGAAAAGGACGTGTAGGTGTCGGCCTTGGAAAAGCAATAGAGATCCCGGAGGCTATCAGAAAGGGCAAAGAGGATGCCATGAAGAGTCTTGTGGATGTGCCGGTTGACGAAACAGCAAGTATTCCGCATGACATCATCGGCAACTACGGCGGAGCATCAGTTCTTCTTAAGAAGGCTCCTGAAGGTACCGGCGTTATCGCGGGAGGTCCAGCGCGTAACGTGCTTGAGCTTGCAGGGGTAAAGAACATCCGTGCAAAATCACTGGGGTCGAATAATAAGCAGAATGTTGTGCTTGCGATCATGGAAGGGCTTAAGCAGCTTAAGACTCCCGAAGAGGTTGCCCGTCTTCGCGGCAAAACAATAGAAGAAGTTACGGCGTAACAGGTAGGAGGATAGAAAGATGGCAGATAAAAAAGTTAAAGTAACATTAGTAAAATCTCCTATCGGCGCTATTCCGAAGCACAAGGCTACTGTTAAGGCGTTAGGCTTAAAGAAGATGCACCAGACGGTGGAGCTTCCGGATAACGAGGCCGTAAGGGGAATGATCTGGCACGTTAAGCATTTAGTAAAGGTTGAAGAGGCATAAAGGAGGTCACAAAGTGGATTTATCAAATTTACATCCTGCCAAAGGGTCCAAACACAGCAACAATTTCCGTAGAGGACGTGGCCATGCTTCCGGAAACGGAAAGACTGCCGGAAAGGGTCATAAAGGACAAAAGGCCCGTTCAGGAAGGCCGAGGATCGGTTTTGAAGGCGGTCAGATGCCTTTATACAGAAGGATCCCGAAGAGAGGATTTGCCAACAGAAATACAAAAGATATCGTAGCTGTAAATGTAAGCGCGCTTGACAGATTCGAGGATGGCGCAGAGGTCACCATTGAAACACTGATGGACATCGGTATCATCAAAAACCCCAGGGACGGAGTTAAAATCCTTGGCAACGGTAACATCAGCAAAAAGCTTACAGTTAAGGTAACCGCTTTCAGCGAGAGCGCAAAAGCCAAGATCGAAGCTGCAGGCGGCACATGCGAGGTAGATGAATAATGTTCAAAACGGTAGTACAGGCATTTAAAGTAAAGGAGATCCGCAAAAGGATAATCTATACACTGATAATGCTGGTTATTGTCAGGATAGGCTGCCAGCTGCCGCTTCCGGGAACAGATGCTTCTATGATAAAAGAGGTGCTTGGAGGACTTTCAACGGGCGCGTTCGGATTTTTCGACGCTCTGACAGGTTCGTCCTTCAGCTCTTTCTCAGTATTTGCTCTTAATATTACTGTTTACATCACGGCATCCATCATCATCCAGCTCCTTACCATCGCAATCCCCAAGCTTGAGGAAATGCAGAAGGAAGGAGAGGATGGAAGACAAAAAATAGCAAAGATAACACGTTACCTTACGGTAGGTCTTGCGGCTCTTGAAAGTACGGCCATGGTTATCGGCTTCGGAAATCAGGGTATATTCGGTTCGCTGTCAGGCGGAATGTACACATGGACTCTGATCTGCGACGCTCTTATACTTACAGCCGGCGCAACTCTCATCATGTGGATGGGTGAGCAGATCACCGAAAAGGGCGTGGGAAACGGTATATCGATCATTCTTCTTGTGAATATCGTATCCACAATGCCAAACGATTTTTCAAACCTCTACCAGCAGTTTGTCAAAGGCGCAAGCAGCATAGGTATGGCTGTTCTTGCGGCACTGATAATCATTGCTGTAGTTGTTTTTGTAGTGGTATTTATAGTTTACCTGAACGACGGAGAAAGAAGGATAGCAGTACAGTACTCCGCAAAGGTAGTAGGAAGAAAGAGCTATGGCGGACAGGCGTCGCATATTCCTCTTAAGGTAAATACGGCGGGCGTTATCCCCATAATCTTTGCGGCTTCACTCTTCCAGTTCCCGGTGATAATCGCGAACTTCGCGACAAACTACAATCCGGGCACATGGACAAGGTTCTTTACAACGAGCTACTGGTGCAATCCGCAGTATCCGATATATTCGCTCGGACTTCTGCTTTATATGGGATTGATCATATTCTTCGCATACTTCTACACGCAGATAACCTTCAACCCCACAGAGGTCTCGAATAATATCAAAAAACAGGGCGGCTTTGTCCCGGGCATCAGGCCGGGAAAGGCTACAGAGGAATACTTCAAGTCGGTGCTTAAGTACCTGATATTCATAGGAGCAGTAGGTCTTATCATCATCGCCGTAATACCTATGGTAGTATCGGGAGTATTTAACGCATCGCTCTCATTTGCGGGAACATCAATGATAATCGTTGTAAGCGTTATCCTTGAAACCGCGAAGAAGCTCGAGTCAATGCTGCTTGTAAGGAATTATCAGGGATTTCTGGCAAAGTCCTGAGGGAGCGAAGCGCAGCAGTTCGAGGCTTTTAGATAGGAGACTAAATGAAAATTGTTATGTTAGGTGCGCCCGGCGCAGGCAAGGGCACACAGGCAAAAATGATAGCGAAGGAGTATGGAGTTCCGCATATTTCAACGGGCGACATCTTCAGAGCAAACATAAAAGAAGGTACGGAGCTTGGGCATAAGGCAAAGTCCTATATGGACGCAGGCGCTCTTGTGCCGGACGAACTTGTTATCGACCTGGTAGTAGACAGGCTTTCATGGGATGACGCAAAAGGCGGTTATGTCCTTGACGGATTCCCGCGTACCATCCCGCAGGCGCAGGCATTGACCAAAGCCTTAAAGGATAAGGGAGAAAGCCTTGACTATGCCATCGATATAGATGTTCCGGATGAGAACATCATTGAAAGGATGGGCGGTAGAAGAGCATGTATTGCATGCGGAGCTACTTACCATATAGTAAACATCCCTCCGAAGAATGAGGGGATCTGCGATGAATGCGGAAAAGAGCTCATTCTTCGTGATGACGATAAACCCGAAACAGTTAAGGAAAGGCTGAATGTTTATCACGAGCAGACGCAGCCGCTCATTGACTATTACAAGGGGGAAGGTATCTTAAGGGATGTGGACGGCACCATGGATATGAGTGATGTATTCGATGGTATCGTCAAAATACTGGGAGCATAGGATATGTCCGGAATAACTGTCAAGTCCAAAAGAGAGATCGACATCATGCGTGACGCCGGAAAGCTATTAAGAGACGTTCATCTCCGCCTTGGCGAAGAGGTGGCTCCGGGGATCACCACGAAAGATCTTGACAGATTAGGAGAAGAGCTTATCCGCAGCTCGGGATCTGTCCCCTCATTTTTAAACTATGAAGGATATCCTGCATCGGTGTGTGTATCTGTTAATAACGAGGTAGTGCACGGTATTCCTTCGGCTGACAGAGTGATAAATGAAGGTGATATAGTCAGCCTTGATATCGGTTTAATACATGAGGGCTTCCACTCAGACGCAGCAAGGACGCACGCGGTGGGAGAGATATCCGAAGAAGCTGCGCAGCTTATAGCTGTTACAGAAGAAAGCTTTTTTGAAGGCATAAAATATGCGGTCAGTGGAGGTCATCTGCATGACATATCAAATGCGATAGGAAACTACTGCATAAGCAGAGGGTATGGAGTTGTATATGACTTAGTCGGTCACGGAATAGGCCGCCAGCTGCATGAGGCACCGCAGATACCCAATTACCCACAGAAGAGGAGAGGGGTGCTGCTGTGTGAAGGAATGACTCTGGCAATTGAACCCATGATCAATATCGGCCGCGGCGATGTAGAATTTCTTGATGACGGATGGACCTGTGTAACTCAGGACAACACCCTTTCCGCTCATTATGAAAACACGATACTGATCACGGACGGAGAGCCGGAGATACTCACACTTTAGGAGGACAAGATGTCTAAAGCGGATGTAATTGAAATCGAAGGAAAGGTTATTGAAAAACTTCCCAACGCAATGTTTCAGGTGGAGCTTGAAAACGGACACACCGTCCTTGCGCACATCAGCGGAAAGCTGCGAATGAATTACATAAGGATCCTTCCGGGAGACAAGGTGACGCTTGAGATGTCGCCGTATGACCTTACCAAGGGAAGGATAATATGGCGGGATAAATAAAAAAAAGAATTTCTTGCTATGAAAATCCATTTGTGATACTATGGTTGGCAGGCTTTTGAACGGACTTTTGTGAAAGGAGGGTTTGACATGAAGGTTAGAGCATCAGTTAAACCGATTTGTGAAAAGTGCAAAGTTATTAAAAGAAAAGGTAAAGTCAGGATTATCTGTGAAAACCCAAAGCATAAACAGGTACAGGGTTGACCTGCCTGAATTTTTAATGGAGGTAGAATAAATGGCTCGTATTTCCGGAGTTGATTTACCCAAGGACAAACGTGTGGAAATAGGTCTTACCTATATCTACGGCATCGGAAGATCAAGTTCTGTAAAGATCCTGGATGCTGCAGGTGTAAGCGCCGACACTCGTGTAAAAGACCTTACTGACGAAGAAGTCAAGAAGCTCAGCGAGGTTATCGAAGGTCAGTACACTGTTGAGGGTGAATTAAGAAGAGATGTCGCTATGAATATCAAGCGGCTTCAGGAGATCGGTTGCTATAGAGGCATCCGTCACCGCAAGGGCCTTCCGGTTCGCGGTCAGAAGACTAAGACCAACGCGAGAACCAGAAAAGGTCCAAAGAGAACTGTAGCAAACAAGAAGAAATAACAGATGAACCCAAACCCGGAAATATTTTCATTATATATACCGGAACGGGAACCCATAAGGGAGGTTAGTTTAGAAAAATGGCAGCAAAAAAAGTTACGAAAAAAGTGACCAAAAAGCGCGTTAAGAAGAACGTTGAACGGGGACAGGCGCATATCCAGTCATCATTCAATAACACTATCGTTACTCTGACTGATACTGAGGGCAATGCCTTAAGCTGGGCAAGTGCCGGCGGCCTGGGCTTTAGAGGTTCAAGGAAATCTACACCTTATGCAGCTCAGATGGCAGCTGAAACTGCTACTAAAGCAGCTTTAGTACACGGACTTAAGTACGTTGATGTTTTTGTAAAGGGTCCCGGCTCAGGAAGGGAAGCGGCTATCCGCGCACTTCAGGCTAACGGCCTTCAGGTAACAAGTATCAGTGATGTTACACCTGTTCCTCATAACGGGTGCCGTCCGCCAAAACGTAGAAGAGTCTGATTAGGAGGTGCAATAATGGCAGTAAACAGAGTTCCTGTTCTTAAAAGGTGCAGATCACTTGGATTAGATCCGATTTATTTAGGAATAGACAAAAAATCAAGAAGGGGCGCTTATCAGGGAAGGCGCCAGGGCAAAAAGCTCAGTGAATATGGCCTTCAGCTCCGTGAAAAGCAGAAAGCGAAATTCATTTACGGCGTTCTTGAAAAGCCCTTTAAAAATTATTATTTAAAAGCAAAACAGATGAAAGGCCAGACAGGTGAAAACCTCATGGTGCTTTTAGAGAGAAGGCTTGATAACATCGTATTTCGTGCAGGCCTTGCAAGAACAAGACGCGAGGCAAGGCAGATAGTTGACCATAAGCAGCTTCTTGTAAACGGAAAGGGTGTCAACATTCCATCTTTTCTGGTTAAGGCAGGGGATGTTATAGAGCTCAAGGAAAAGGTAAGAGGTTCGGTGAGATATCAGGCCATTACAGAGATAACAGCCGGCAGGACTGTGCCTTCATGGCTTGATGCTGACCTTGAAAACTTTAAGGTCACTGTTACCGAATTACCCAAAAGAGAGGATATCGACGTTCCTGTAGATGAGATGCTTATCGTCGAGCTGTATTCCAAGTAGGAAGGAGGGCCTATGTTCGACTTTGAAAGACCTAACATTGAGGTTGCTGAAATATCAGAAGATAACAAATACGGCAGGTTCACCCTTGAACCCCTGGAAAGAGGTTATGGTACGACTCTTGGCAATTCTTTAAGGAGAATAATGCTCTCATCTCTTCCGGGCTCAGCTGTAAGCCGGGTAAAGATTGCAGGCGTGCTCCATGAATTTACTACTATCCCGGGCGTTAAGGAAGACGTTACGGAAATAATAATGAATATCAAGGAGCTGGCTATCCGCAATAACAGCGATACTGACGAGCCGAAGACAGCATACATTGATTTTTCGGGCGAAGGTGTTGTTACGGCAGGCGACATCAAGGTTGACCAGGATATAGAGATCGTAAATCCGGACCTTGTTATCGCAACACTTGATTCTGCCGACAGCAAGCTTTATATGGAGCTTACCATTACCAACGGCAGAGGTTATGTGGATGCTGAAAAGAACGCCGGGGACAGTGCGGCGGCAGGCGTTATACCGATCGACTCAATTTATACGCCGGTAGAGCGTGCCAACATCCAGATAGAGGATACCCGTGTAGGTCAGATCACTGACTTCGACAAACTTACAATAGAAGTTTTCACTAATGGCGCACTTGCTCCTGATGAAGCTATAAGCCTTGCGGCAAAAGTGCTTTCGGAGCATCTTTCACTCTTCATCGAGCTTTCGGAAAATGCCAAAACTGCTGAAGTTATGGTAGAAAAAGAAGAGGATGACAAAGAGAAGGTGCTTGAAATGAACATTGACGAGCTGGAACTTTCCGTTCGTTCGTTCAACTGCTTGAAGAGAGCTTCCATAAATACTGTGGAAGAGCTTATAAGCAAAACTCCTGAGGAAATGATGAAGGTGCGTAATCTCGGACGCAAGTCACTTGATGAAGTATTCGCAAAGCTCAAGGAGCTTGGATTAGAGCTTAGAAGCTCAAATGAAGAATAACAAAGGAGGCTACAGGAAATGGCTGGATATAGAAAATTATCTCGTACCGCCGCTCAGAGAAAGGCGCTGCTCCGGAATCAGGTAACAGCACTTATAAATAACGGAAAGATCGTTACGACTGAGGCAAAGGCAAAGGAGATCCGCAAAAAAACGGAACGACTTATAGCGCTTGCCGTAAGGGAAAAGGACAACTTTGAGGAGGTTACCGTTAAGACAAAGGTTGCCCGTAAGGATAAAGACGGAAAGCGTATCAAAGAGGAAAAAGACGGCAGGAAGATCACTGTTTTTGATGAGGTTGAAAAGACCATCAAAAAGGATGCTCCCTCACGTCTTGCGGCAAGACGCCGTATGCTGAAGGTTCTTTACCCTGTTAAGAATGTGCCGGAAGCAAAGGCGGGCAGGAAGAAAGGCACTGTTGAGGTTGATCTTGTTACAAAGCTCTTTGATGAGATCGCTCCGAAGTATGTAAACCGCAACGGCGGCTATACAAGGATCATCAGGATCGGTCAGAGAAAGGGAGACGGCGCCATGACAGTGCTCATAGAGCTTGTCTGAGCTGTCTGAAACATCACATGATATTAAAGAGACCGGAATCCCCGGTCTTTTTTTTAGCCTTCCCCCTCCGGCAACTGAATTTACATTCACAAAAAAAATTGCGATTTAAGTTGTGTCCATGATGTGAACTGTGTTATAATACGCCACATAAATAATCTAATTATTCTATAGAAAAGGAGAGGTTAATTATGCAGCAAAAGAAAAGTTATAATTTTGGTTGGCGCGGCTGGCTGCTCATTCTCTGGGTTGCCACCGGTATGTTCTCCTACGTTGTAGCCGGAAACTTCCCGCTGAACATTATGTCAATAACGGGAATCTGGGGTACAAACGATGTCCTGTCCTATATTTACACAGGAGCATCTATAGTAGGAATCATCATTCAGGTTATCGTTTCAAGAAGACCCGGCGCTATCAAGAGCTGGAAGAAGCTTTCCATCATTCTGGGTATCCTTGCAATGCTGTTCATGTGTGCAGAGATGTTCGTTCCGCCGGAACTGGCTAACGGCATTGTATGGCAGGCTTGCTTCGGTATCGCAACAGCACTGACAGCACTCTATGGTACATGGGCTCTTTCAGTACTTGTTGGTGTTTGGTTCCCGAGAAGAAAAGGTACAGTTATGGGTATCATCACATTCGCGTTCCCTATCGGTAATGCGCTTCTTGGACCATTCCAGACAAAACTCTTCAGCTTATTACCTGACACTGAATTATCACACGCTTCTATGGCATTCCAGTCACTGTGGCCTTATGTTCTTGTAGTTCTCGTAGGCTTCATCATTGGTGTTATCTTCATATCCGAGTTTCCGGAGCAGGTTGGCGCTTATCGTGATAATGACAAGAGTTTTACTCCTGAGATTGCAAATGCGATGATGAAACAGGAGATCGAAAACAGACAGACAACAGTATGGACAACAGGTCATACTATGAAGTCTCCCGATTTCTGGTTCATCACAATTCCTATGGGTCTGCTGCTTATGTTCGCGATCGGTGCCATGACTCAGTCATTCATCATGCTCAGCCATTATGAGCAGATAGGCGGTCTTATCGGCACGATCGGATATAGCAATGTTATGTTGATAATCGCAGCTGCAGGTATCGTTGGAAGTTATGTATTTGGTCTTATAGATACAAAGATGGGCACAAGGTTTGCGGTTACTCTGTCGCACTGCCTGATGCTTGTTTCCGCTATCCTCGGACTGTTTGATAACAGCGATATGGCATTTTTTGCATTTATCGTACTTGCTCTGTTCATGGGTGCTTCTTCAAACTACACCGTTTCCGCGGCAGTTCAGTATTGGAGAATTGAGGACTTCCCGAGTGTGTTCTCAGTTGTTAACCCGGTTGCTAACCTGATCAACGCATTTGGTCCGTTCGTAGTGGCAGCACTGGTTGGTAAAGAAATACCTACAGCTAATGTACCGGCAATGTTCATGGGCGCTGGTATTGCGGCTATCATTTCTATCATCCTTTGCTTACTCTTCAAGCCGTCTCGTATTAAAGCATTCGATGACAGGTACAGAGAAGCAGCTGGCAAGCCGCTCGATGATGTACTCGTTGGACGTAAATAATATATTCAGGGATATAGTTATTGATCCAATGATTATTTCCCGGGAATAATACTGCAGGAGGGTTGACAGGCCCTCCTGTTTGTATGATAAGCTTAAGTGTCTCTTGCCCGGAAGGTGGCAAGCTGATACAATTTTCCATATAAGTTAAAAAGACAGGGAGCACAAATGTCAGATTTAAAGATTAAAAAATGTCCTTATTGCGGAAGCAGTCTCCTGGAGGAAGAGGAGGGCTTTCGCTGCAGGTTCTGTAAAAGCTATTTTCCTTTTGAGTCAGAAGAGATCCCTCAAAACGACAAACCTGAAAAGGAGGAGCCGTTTAAACTTTCCTTCCTGGATCCGGGGAGCATGGCAGTGCCTGTGACTGAAGAGGAAAAGAAAAGAGCAGAGGAAGAAAAAGAATTTCAGCGTATTCGCAACCGCAATGAACTTATAGGCATAGCAACTTCATTCGCAAGCGTGATGTGCTTTCTGCTCGGAAATCTGCTGACGATACATATCCTGTGGATCCCAGGATTTATTCTATGGGCGTTTGCCGCCGGATTCGCGGGATACCAGGTATACAGGGCGAAAAAGGCGGGGCACAGGGTTCTGTACATACGCGTATTCGCGATGCTGCTGGTCGCTGTTCTTGTTTTCTTTTATGCTAAACCAAAGTAGGAAAAACAGAGGCAGCGCCTGTTTGCATATCTCTTCCAATTCTTATCTTTCTGTGATAAGATACGCCGACATGTTTTAAAAACAAGGTGAGACAAAACAGTAAGATCTATGGACATGATCAAAGCAGACAACATAGTCTATACATATCCGCAGCCTGATGAAGCGGAAGTTATAGAGGTCGAAAGGAACGGACAGACCGAAAACAAAGTACAAAAGAGCGGACAAAGGGCTCTTTCGGATATTTCACTGAGTGTGAGGCCCGGTCAGTTTATCTGCGTCCTCGGCGGAAACGGGTCCGGTAAATCCACATTCGCGAAGCATCTGAATGCGCTCATTACTCCGGATGAGGGTACGGTATGGGTAGATGGAATGAGCACCTCGGACGAGGGGAATAAACTGGAGATCAGAAAAAAAGTAGGAATGGTCTTTCAAAATCCTGATAACCAGATCATAGGGTCAATTGTTGATGAAGATGTGGCCTTCGGCCTGGAGAATATCGGTGCGTCAGCACTGGAGATCAGAAAGGGTGTGAAGCAGGCTCTTGAGGCTGTTAATATGAGTGCCTTCGACAAGGCCTCGCCCAATAAGCTTTCCGGCGGTCAGAAGCAGAGGGTAGCTGTCGCGGGTGTATTGGCTATGAACCCCAAATGCATAGTTCTGGACGAGTCAACGGCGATGCTTGACCCGAAAGGAAGAAGCGAAGTGATGGACACAGTTAAGCGGCTCAATAAGGAACGCGGAATAACCGTCATTTCCATAACCCACTACATGGAGGAGGCTTTAGAAGCCGATCATATCTTCGTTATGCATAAGGGAAGGCTTGTGATGGAAGGTAAGCCGGAAGATATCTTTTCCAGAGAAGAGGAAATAGAGGAATATATGCTGGATCTCCCCCAGATCTGCAAGATAGCGAAAAGATTGAGAGAGGGCGGTCTTGATATCCCGCGGGGGATAATAACTGAAGAGAGATTGGCTGACGCGATAGAGGCGGCAAAAAACAAGTAATGAACATTAATCTGGAAAACGTCAGTTACATATATAACGCAGGAACGGTCGAGGAGGTAAAAGCTGTAGACGGAGTGGATCTGGATATAGGCGGAGACTGCCTCCTTGCGATCATTGGCAGCACGGGAAGCGGCAAGTCAACTCTGATACAGATGCTGAATGGACTCATAAAGCCCGATTCCGGAAAAGTGAGCTATGACGGTAAATCCGTATATATAGGCAGAAAAGAGACCAGGGAACAAAAGAAAAAAATAAGAGAGCTGCGCTGCAGGATAGGGCTTGTTTTCCAATATCCTGAATATCAGCTTTTCGACGATACCGTATTAAAGGACGTATGCTACGGACCGAAGAACCAGGGGCTTTCCGATGAGGAGGCAAAAGAAAAAGCCATGAAAGTTCTAAAGGATGTTAATCTCGCCGAGGAACTTTATGAAAGATCACCCTTTGAGCTTTCCGGAGGTGAAAAGCGGAGAGTGGCCATTGCAGGTGTGCTCGCGATGGAGCCGCAGGTGCTTATACTTGACGAGCCTACAGCGGGACTTGACCCGAGGGGAAAAACAGAGATCCTTGAACTCATAAAGAAATATCAGAAGGAAAAAGGCGTAACCGTGGTGCTTGTTTCTCACAGCATGGAGGAAGTGGCGCTTTACGCGAACCGGGTCGTTGCCCTGCATAAAGGCAGGGTGGTACTTGAGGGAAGTGCGCATGAGGTTTTTGCCCACAGAAAAGAGCTTGAAGAAATAGGACTTGGCGTAAGCTGGGCGCAGAGGTTTGCGGAAAGACTCGGAATAGAAGGCGCCATAACGATAGAGGAAGTATGTTCAGAGATATTACGATAGGTCAGTTTTATCCGGTCACGTCAGTGATCAACAAGCTTGATCCCAGGGTCAAGCTGTTTGGCGTAGTGATCTATATCGCTGCTGTGTTTATCGTCAACAATATCCTGGGGCTGGCATATATAGCGGCTGCGCTTGCAGTTATCCTGATACTCAGCAAGGTGCCGCTGAGACATATACTAAAGGGTATGAGATTTCTGTGGGTGCTGGTAATGGTTGCCATATTCTTCAACCTCATGTTCAGCGACGGAGATATAATATGGAGGTGGTGGATCTTTCACATGAGCCGCCAGGGCATCCTCAGAGCGGCGTTCTTTGCCGTCAGGCTGGTACTGGTGGTTATCGGTTCTGCTATGCTTACATACACCACAACGCCAACAAATCTTACAGCCGGTCTTGAAAAAATATTCAAGCCCTTAAATAAGATCCGCTTCCCCGGGCACGAGATAGCGATGATGATGAGCATAGCTTTAAGATTTATCCCAATACTTGCGGAGGAGATAAATAAGATAATGAACGCGCAGCTGGCGCGCGGAGCGGCCTTCGATTCCGGCGGGATGATAGTTAAAGCAAAGGGAATGGTACCTGTCATGGTGCCGCTGTTCATCTCAGCGTTCAGGAGGGCATCGAATCTGGCAACGGCCATGGAATCCCGGTGCTATTCCGGAGGCGAGGGAAGGACAAAGATGTATCCGCTGGAATATCATAAAAGAGATTATGTCGCGTATGCAATCTGCGTCCTGTTTTTGCTCTCAGCAGTCGGTCTGCGAATACTTATGAATCACTATATAAGCTGGGGAACGATCTGATACAAAAAAGATCAACAGTTGGAGTTAAGCACTTTTCGCGCGTGAAATGCGGAAAGTGCTTTTATGTTATATGTGTTTTTGGAATTATCTATTAAATGTGCCGTCAGGTATAATCAGACAAACAATTTGGCAGTAAAATAGAAAAGAAGAGATTAATATGGAAATGACAAAAATAAGAGGTTTTGGCTTCCGTGGCTATTCTGATATGTATCATCTTCATTAAGGAATATCCGGAAGAGGGGCTTACGAAATCAGCGGCAGAACTTATGGGAGAAAAGTAAACCGGCTATGTGATCGGGAAATTTGCGAAATGATCACCGTAGGGTAAAGTTTTTGTAGGAAAATTTAATAGATATAAGGAAAGCACCGGGATCCTGTGATAGGATTTAAGTTGCGAAACCGATAATCCAAAGGAGGGTGCTTTCATGATCAATAGTATACAACAGTTTTGCCAGGATG
>JAZRZO010000080.1:0-1004 GCA_045601405.1 Lachnospiraceae bacterium
TCTGGAGCGTACGCATAGTGCAGACCTCAAGGCATGGAGCAGAAAGAATCTCCCCGAAAACCTTGCGGCCAAACGAGTGCGGATACTCAGAAATGCAGCTTGAAATCGTGACCATAAAAATTTGTTTAACTTAACAGCCTACTAATTAAATATAAAACAGACAGACTCAAATAGCAGTCCTCGAGGGCTTTCTCCCCAGGCGAGAGCGAGATTCCAGACGATATCGTGGCCCATATCCAAATATCATTTATGATACTTTTTACAGAAAAAGTATCGATGATCCAAATAGATTTTGTATTTTTGTATCATATTTGATACTGAGATTATGAAGACATCATTTGACAGATACACTATTTATAGTTTCAGCGATGAGGCGATAGTCAAGGAGATATGCCACAAGGTAAAGTCCCTGAGGCGCAGTTGCTGCGTTTCCCAGCAGGAGTTTGCCGAGCGCAGCGGTGTCTCCATAGCTTCCGTGAAAAGAATTGAGGCTGGAACCATTGCTGACCTGAACATCTGTACACTCATCAAGATTATGCGTGCCTGCGGTGTGCTGGAGGGTTTTGCCGATCTGGTGCCCGATGTCCCGGAATCCCCTTTTCTTATTGAGCGCAAGACTGGGGTGAAACGGAATAACTGCAAGTCAAGCTTCAAATCCGCAGCCGTATGATAAAGAATCCAATTGCCGTTGATGTGATGCTCTGGGGAAACTGCATCGGCAGGCTCACCTGGGATACCGACAAACTCCTTTCCGTTTTCCAGTTCAGCGAGGAGTATGCCTCGCTACCATACGATGTCTGTCCGTCCACCCATAAAAAAGGACAGACAATGTCAACCGCCTTCTTCGGCAGGCCAGGAGAACTATATCAAGGTCTCCCCGAGTTCATCGCAGACTCCCTCCCCGACAAGTGGGGATCCTCCCTCTTCGATAAATGGCTGACAGATAACAAGATCAGCCTGATGGATTCCACCCCTCTTCTGAAACTCTCATACATCGGCAAGAG
>JAZRZO010000081.1:0-1902 GCA_045601405.1 Lachnospiraceae bacterium
CAAATCCAGCAATCATATAAATAACCCCGATGGATGTTTATAATGACATCCGGAGGTGATGAAAGGATGATTGATTGGATTATGTATGCTAAGATTCAAGACCTTAAAAGAAAAAGGCCAAAGAAAGCATGGGTAGCCAAGAAACTCGGCATCAACAGGGAAACCGTCTCGAAATACTGGGATATGACCCCTGATGAGTACGAGGCTGCCAAGACAAGACATCGGGAACGAAAACCCGATATCTACAAACCCCAGATCATAGAGTGGCTGACCGAATTTCCGGATATAACGGCCGCACAGATCTATGACTGGTGCAAAGAACGAAGTCCGTTAGAAACGCTGGATTTTCAGAAACGTTCTTTTCAGGATTACGTGAACAGCATCCGGAAAGAATACGACATAAAGAAGCCTGACAGTAGCAGGCAGTACGAGGCTTCAGATGAACGAGAACCCGGTGAACAGGGACAGGTGGACATGGGCGAGATGTCCGTGCTCACACCGAGCGGAAGACACAAAAAGATATACTGCTTTGCAATGGTACTGTCGCATTCAAGATATAAATATGTGTTCTGGCAGGAACGCCCGTTTACAACAGAATCCTTTGTAAGAGCACATATGAGAGCATTTGAATACTTCGGTGGTCGGCCACGAGAAATCGTCTATGACCAGGACAAGGTTCTTGCAGTAAGTGAGAACAACGGAGATATCATCTATACCTCCGGATTTCAGAATTATCTAAACGAAGTAAAGTTTTCGGTTTACCTGTGTCACGGATCCGACCCGGAAAGTAAAGGACCGGTTGAAAATGTAGTAAAGTATGCAAAGCATGGTTTTGCAGAGCACAGAACTCTTACAGACATAGACAGCTTTAATGATGACTGTCTTGCATGGCTCAGGAGAACGGCGAACCACGACATACATCAGACGACAAGAAAAAGACCGGATGAAGTATTCGCCCTCGAACGTGAATACATTATACCGGTCAATGAGTATAGCTTTGAAGCTTCTACTAAGGAAAGTATAAGCTATCCTGTACGAAAGGACAACATAGTTCTTTATAAAGGTAACAGATATCGTGTGCCTGTCGGTACTTATCATGAAGGCCTTCGTGTTTACATGGTGGTTAATGATGATACTGATGAAGTATCAATCACAGATATGATTACCGGAGAAATATATGTTAAACACAGCATATGCCACGATAAAGGCCAGTTAGTCGGACGTTCCAGCAGAGACTACCGTGATAAGAGCAAGACCATCATTGCTCAGGAGGAAGCACTCAAAGAACTTTTTGATAATGATGCCCTGGTCGGACCGTTCCTTGAACACATACATAAGGAAAAGCCGCGCTACTACCGGGATCAGCTCGGAGTAATAAAGAAGCTATTCGAGGAATGGAATAAAGAAGATATCCTAAGAGGAGTTCAGTATTGCAGCGATAAGAATCTTTATTCTGCAGGAGAACTTAAATCCAGCATCATATATCTCACACAGGATAAGATAGATAAATATAAAAGAAACAGCCGTGACGGCACCGGGCTCCCGGAGAAATACAGAGGTGATAAAACAGACCTGCGTTCGTTAAGCGTATATGAGAACGCATTTGAAGAAAGGAGTGCCGTCAATGGATAAGATAAAAGGGTTAAAGGAACAGGCAGCTATGCTGTCGTTATACAATACACGGGATAAGCTTGAGGATCTGATACATCAGGCAGAACAGGAGGAAATCAGTTACACATCATTTCTTGAGAATGTATTTAACGGAGAAATAAAATATCGTCACGACAAGGCTCAGGCAAAGCGTATAAAGGAAGCCGGATTTCCGTACCCAAAGTATCTTAAGGATTTCGATCTAAGCTTCTGTAAATCACTTACGAAGAAGCAGTTTAAGCAACTATCGGA
>JAZRZO010000082.1:0-20858 GCA_045601405.1 Lachnospiraceae bacterium
GGCCGGCAACACCCAAAAAATGCTCCTGATGAGCATTTTTTTCTGATGCCTAAGTGCTTTCCGGACTTGTGGACCGAAGCACTTGCCGCTAAAAGCCTCCGAAAGGCATAAGAACCAAAACGGCTCATCCAGAAACCCCCGGAAATACATATGCCGCAATCCGGCATGATATGAGCTCCCGCCGATGCTGCATATATATCAACGGGCGACTAACCCGGCATGCGTCGCCCGGAGGTATATATGCTGCAAGGCGGGATGGTAGATTTCACATGCACCCCCCCCGGAGGGGAAGGCAATGATCCCCTGTCTCCATAAAAAAGGCTCCCGGAAGAACTCCGGGAGCCTTTGATAATACTGAGTCTGTCAGGAATTATTCTACGATGGTAGCAACCTTTCCTGAACCTACTGTACGTCCACCTTCACGGATAGCGAATCCAAGACCCTGCTCCATAGCGATAGGATGGATAAGCTCAACGCTGATCTCTACGTTATCGCCGGGCATGCACATCTCAACGCCATCAGGAAGATTGCAAACGCCTGTTACATCTGTTGTTCTGAAGTAGAACTGCGGACGATAGTTGTTAAAGAACGGTGTGTGACGTCCGCCCTCATCTTTAGTAAGAACGTAAACCTGGCCAGTGAATTTCTTGTGGCAGGTTACAGATCCCGGCTTGCAGACAACCTGTCCGCGCTCGATATCTGTACGGTCAACACCACGAAGAAGAACACCAATGTTATCGCCTGCCTGGCCTTCATCAAGAAGCTTACGGAACATCTCGATTCCTGTAACAACTGTCTTGCGAACGTCTTCGCGGATACCAAGGATCTCAACTTCTTCCTGAACATGAAGAATACCACGCTCTACACGGCCGGTAGCAACTGTACCACGGCCAGTGATAGTGAATACGTCCTCAACAGGCATAAGGAAAGGCTTGTCAGTATCACGAACCGGATCCGGGATATATTCATCAACAGCATCCATAAGTTCCATGATCTTGTCCTGCCATGCAGCGTCTCCTTCAAGAGCCTTAAGAGCTGAAGCGCGGATAACCGGAATATCATCTCCCGGGAACTCATACTCGTTAAGAAGATCTCTGATGTCCATCTCAACAAGCTCTAAGAGCTCTTCGTCATCCACCATGTCGCATTTGTTCATGAAAACAACTATATAAGGAACACCTACCTGACGTGCAAGCAGGATATGCTCTTTTGTCTGAGCCATAACACCGTCTGTTGCCGCAACAACCAGGATAGCTCCGTCCATCTGAGCAGCACCGGTGATCATGTTCTTAACGTAATCGGCGTGGCCCGGGCAGTCAACGTGTGCGTAGTGACGCTTAGCTGTCTCGTACTCAACGTGTGCTGTGGAGATCGTGATACCACGAGCTCTTTCTTCCGGAGCCTTGTCGATGTTATCGAATGCTACAAACTCGCCAAGACCTAATCTCTCGTGAAGTGTTTTTGTGATTGCGGCTGTAAGTGTTGTTTTACCATGGTCAACGTGGCCGATGGTACCGATGTTACAGTGCGCTTTGTTTCTTTCAAATTTAGCTTTTGCCATTTTTGTGATCCCTCCTTGATCTTTGTACCCTCATGGGCTAATTTTCCTTTAGCCCGTAAGGGCCAGGTCTTTTAAAGGCTGCAATACATTATATTGTATTGATCTTTTGTTTTCAAGCCTTTGTCCTTATTTTTCTTTACTTGTAATGATTTTGTCCTGTACATTCTTCGGAACCTTTTCATATCTCTCGAAGAACATTGAATAGTTACCTCTTCCCTGTGTTCTGGAACGCAGGTCAGTTGAATAACCAAACATTTCCGCAAGCGGTACGAAGCCTTTTATCATCTTGCCTCCGCCGATATCTTCCATGCCTTCGATGCGGCCTCTGCGGCCGTTGATATCACCGATAACATCACCCATATACTCTTCAGGGGTTGTTACCTCAACCCTCATGATCGGTTCTAAGAGAACGGGCTCTGCCTGTGCCATAGCATCCTTAAACGCAAGTGAACCTGCGACATGGAACGCCATTTCCGAAGAGTCTACTTCGTGGTATGAACCATCGTAAACCGTAGCCTTTATGCCGAGAACCGGGAATCCCGCAAGTATACCTGCTTTTGCAGCTTCCTCGATACCTGCACCGACTGCAGGAATGTATTCCTTCGGTATAGCGCCGCCCACGATTTCTGAAGCGAACTCAAATGTCTTTTCAGCGTTCGCATCCATGGGCTCGAAGCGCACTTTACAGTGTCCGTACTGTCCGCGGCCACCGCTCTGCTTAGCATATTTGCTGTCAACATCAACAGGTTTGGTAAAGGTCTCTTTGTAGGCAACCTGTGGAGCGCCTACATTTGCTTCCACTTTAAATTCACGAAGAAGTCTGTCAACGATTATCTCCAGGTGAAGCTCACCCATTCCCGCGATGATCGTCTGGCCTGTTTCCTCGTTGGTGTATGCTCTGAAGGTCGGATCCTCCTCAGCAAGCTTTGCAAGAGCCTCGCTCATTTTGCCCTGACCAGCCTTGGTCTTAGGCTCGATAGCAACCTCGATAACAGGCTCCGGAAATTCCATGGATTCAAGGATAACCGGATGCTTTTCATCACAGATGGTATCACCTGTTGTTGTTATCTTAAAGCCTACTACAGCAGCAATGTCGCCGGCATAAACTTTGTCGAGCTCTGCTCTGTGGTTAGCGTGCATCTGAAGGATACGGCCCGCGCGCTCTTTTTTGTCCTTTGTTGCGTTAAGCGTGTATGATCCGGAGTTCATTGTTCCGGAATAAACTCTTATATACGCGAGCTTTCCTACAAACGGGTCAGTCATGATCTTGAATGCCAGAGCCGAGAACGGTTCCTCATCTGAAGAATGACGGACTACTTCCTTGCCATGCTCATCGACACCTTCGATATCCGGCACATCGGTAGGAGCCGGCATATATTCGATAACGGCATCAAGAAGTTTTTGAACGCCCTTGTTCCTGTAGGCTGTTCCGCAGCATACCGGAACGATAGTGCATTCACAGGTTCCTTTTCTTAACGCTGCCTTAAGCTCTTCCTCGGTAGGGATCTCATCCTCAAGGAATTTAAGCGTAAGCTCTTCATCAAGTTCGCATATCTTCTCAACCATATCGGAGCGGTAAAGTTCCGCCTCGTCCTTCATATCTTCAGGGATGGGCTCAATGGAGATATCCTCACCCTTCTCATCGTTGTAGATATATGCCTGCATCTCAAAAAGATCGATTATACCCTTGAATTCATCTTCCTTTCCTATGGGAAGCTGAACAGGGACAGCGTTCTTTCCGAGTCGTGTCTTGATCATTTCCACAGCATTGTAGAAATCTGCTCCCATTATGTCCATCTTGTTGATGAACGCCATACGCGGCACATTGTATTTATCCGCCTGTCTCCATACATTTTCCGACTGCGGCTCAACACCTCCTTTAGCGCAGAAAACACCTACGGCGCCATCGAGGACACGAAGTGACCTCTCAACCTCAACCGTAAAATCGACATGTCCCGGTGTATCGATGATGTTGATACGATGCTCTTTAGCTCCCGGTGCGACATTGTTCTCTTTCTGAAGAGTCCAGTGGCATGTCGTGGCTGCGGAAGTAATAGTAATACCTCTCTCCTGTTCCTGCGCCATCCAGTCCATGGTGGCAGTACCTTCGTGAGTATCCCCAATCTTATAATTCACTCCGGTATAATATAGGATACGTTCCGTAAGCGTGGTCTTTCCGGCGTCGATATGCGCCATAATACCGATATTACGAGTACGATCCAGTGGATATTCTCTTCCAGCCAAGGTATTTCCTCCTTATCAGAATCTGTAATGAGCAAATGCTTTGTTAGCCTCTGCCATTCTATGCATGTCTTCTTTTCTTTTAACAGATGCGCCGGTTTCGTTTGCCGCATCCATTATCTCGTTGGCAAGCCTTTCTTCCATAGTCTTTTCAGATCTCTGTCTTGAAAAGAGAGTGAGCCAGCGAAGGCCTAAAGCCTGGCGTCTTTCAGGACGCACCTCGATGGGAACCTGGTATGTTGCACCACCGATCCTTCTTGCTTTGACCTCTAATGCGGGCATAATGTTGTTAAGTGCAGTCTCAAAAACCTCAAGAGCAGGCTTTCCTGTCTTTTCCTCAACACGTCCGAAAGCGCCGTAAACTATCTTCTGCGCTACGCCCTTCTTACCGTCTAACATTATGTTATTGATAAGCTTAGTTACTACTACGCTGCCGTACAGCGGATCCGCCAATACGTCTCTTTTTGGGGTATGTCCTTTACGTGGCACGTTTCTTCCCTCCTTAAACAAATAATTTAAATCATCGGTACTCACTTTGTGTGTCGGTGCCATCGGACATAATAGAATTTATAGATATAGAACCATATGCCTTTTGGCAACCATCTTCAATTGTAAGTTAAAATTACCTCAGGCTTTCTTCGGCTTCTTAGCGCCGTACTTGGACCTTGCCTGCTTGCGGTCTGCAACGCCTGCAGTATCCAGTGTGCCTCTGATAACGTGGTATCTTGTTCCCGGAAGGTCTTTTACCCTGCCGCCACGAACTAAAACAACACTATGCTCCTGAAGGTTGTGACCCTCGCCGGGGATATAGCTTGTTACTTCGATACCGTTTGAAAGACGAACTCTGGCTATCTTTCTTAAAGCTGAGTTAGGCTTCTTCGGTGTAGCCGTCTTAACTGCTGTGCACACACCACGCTTCTGAGGTGATGGCGCATCCGTAGTCTTCTTGCGAAGAGAGTTGTAATTCTTCTGAAGAGCCGGCGCAGTTGACTTTTTAACAGATGTCTGTCTTCCTTTTCTAACTAACTGATTAAATGTCGGCATATCGTTCTCCTTTCTTAATATTATTATCTGTATAAACATACAGAACGGGCACGTTTCGATAAACGCGCCCGATAATTGTATTTAATATATGTTTTAAAGTCAAGAAAAACTTGGATAAAACTACCTCTTTGAGAACTGAGGCGCGCGCCTTGCGCCCTTGAGGCCGTATTTCTTTCTTTCCTTCATGCGCGGATCTCTTGTGAGATATCCTGCTTTTTTCAGTACAGGTCTGTTTTCCGCATCAGCCTGAACGAGCGCCCTTGCGATGCCGTGACGGATAGCGCCTGCCTGACCGGTATAGCCGCCGCCTTTTACTGTAACGATAACATCATATTTTCCGGCACTGCCTAACGTTTCCAGCGGCTGGCGAACAATAACCTTAAGTGTTTCATATCCGAAATAATCGTCTATGTCTCTTTTATTTATTGTGATAGTTCCATTTCCCGGAGCAAGGTATACTCTTGCGATACTCTTTTTTCTTCTTCCGGTTCCGTAAAATTTATCTGCCAATGTTATTTCCTCCTTTCAGCTTAGACTTCCATAACTTCCGGCTTCTGCGCCTGGTGCGGATGCTCTGCTCCTGCGTACACGAAGAGCTTTTTGATCATCCTGCGACCCAGCGACCCCTTGGGAAGCATACCCTTAACTGCAAGTTCAATAACCTTTTCCGGTTTTCTGGCGAGCATAGTCTTAAGATCGGTCTCTTTCATACCGCCCACATATTCTGAGTGGTGGTAATAGATCTTCTGATCGAGCTTCTTTCCAGAAACACGGATTTTTTCTGCGTTAACTACGATAACATAATCGCCCGTGTCCTCATGAGGTGTGAATACAGGTTTGTTCTTGCCTCTTAAGACCTTGGCGATCTCGCTGGAAAGACGTCCGAGAGTTTTTCCGGCTGCATCAACAACAAACCACTTTCTCTCAATCTTTTCAGGATTAGCCATGTAAGTTTTCATTGATCTTCCTCCTAAATGTCTTTGGTTCCTGTTACACCATCAGCTGCAATGTCCGGACAGCTCCCTTCGCACAACATGAACCGTTATATACATTTTACTTCCGGCAGCTTCTTATGGCCGTTCGGGGCTTAATGAATAGCCACAAAACCTACCGTCACAAGTTGGTATTCTATATTAAGACATCAGCAGTGTCAAGAAAATATATGGAAGGGATCAGCCCTCATCCGTCGCCTTCGGCGCCACCTTCCCCCGGAGGGGGGCTGTGTTCCCGCCGAAGTTGCATATATATCGACGGGCGACTAACCCGGCATCTGTCGCCCGGAGATATATATGCTGCAAGGCGGGAATTAAGACTTCATATGTGGAAGGCTGTTATCCCGCCCATATTTTTTTGACATCAATAAAAATCCTGTGATAAAATCCTTTTTATTATGGAAGCTAAAAACCGTAAGTTGGTTCTTGAGGATGGGAGTGAATATTTGGGATATTCTTTCGGGAGCCTCTCAGATAAGGTTTGTGAGATTGTTTTTAACACATCCATGGCAGGCTATCAGGAGATCGTATCCGACCCGTCATATACCGACCAGATAATAGTCATGACCTATCCGCTTATCGGAAACTACGGGATCACCGATGAGGATTATGAGTGCAAGAACCCATCCATCGGAGGTCTTGTCGTCTACGACTATAACGACATGCCCTCAAACTTCAGATATACTAAAACTCTCTCAGAGCTGATGGAGGAGCATGATATCTCCGGCATATCCGGTATCGATACCAGGAAGCTGACAAGAAGCATAAGAGATCACGGTTCAAGAAGAGCCCTCATCACATCCATTGATACGAGTGTGGATAATGCGCTTGATATCATTAACAGCACTCCGGTTCCGCATGACCAGGTCAGCCGTGTAAGCTGCTCAAAAAGATGGTACAGCCGGACCGCCAACCACCGCTTCAACGTGGTTGCTATCGACTGCGGCATTAAGCTTAATATAATCCGGTGTCTCAACAATCTCGGCTGTAATGTGACTATCGTTCCTTTTGATACATCCGCAGAGGAAATAGAGTTTATGAACCCTGACGGGATATTCGTTTCAAACGGACCGGGTGATCCGGAGGACGCTTGCGAGGTCATATCAACCATAGATAAACTGAAAAATAAATACCCCATATTCGGAATATGCTTAGGACACCAGCTCATCGCGCTTGCGCACGGAGCAAAAACCTTTAAGCTGAAATTCGGTCACAGGGGCGGGAATCATCCTGTCAAGAACATCGCCACGGAAAAAATAGAAGTGACATCGCAGAACCACAGCTATGCCGTTGAGCCGGAAAGCCTGAAAGGAAGCGGCCTGCGCGCAACACATATCAATCTTCTTGACGGAACCGTAGAAGGCGCGGAATCAGAAGACGGTCTTATATACAGCGTTCAGTATCATCCTGAAAGCGCTCCGGGCCCTGAAGACAGCAAATATCTTTTCGACAGGTTCATCAAAAAAATGCGGGAGGTAAAGGGCGATGCCTAAAAGGACAGATATAAAAAAGATCCTTGTCATAGGCTCCGGTCCTATTGTTATAGGCCAGGCGGCAGAGTTTGACTATGCCGGAACCCAGGCATGCCTTGCGTTAAAGGAAGAGGGATATGAGGTCATCCTTGCCAACTCCAACCCCGCAACCATAATGACAGACACATCCATAGCTGACAAAGTTTATATGGAACCTCTTACGGTTGAGTATCTCGCACGCATCTGCCGGCTTGAAAGACCTGACGCGATAGTTCCCGGAATCGGCGGGCAGACAGGCCTTAACCTTGCCGTCGGTCTGGCAAAGGACGGCGTTCTGGACGAGTGTGGTATAGAGATACTCGGCACAGACGCACGATCCATAGAAATGGCGGAAGACCGCGAGCTCTTTAAGGAACTGTGCGAAAGCATAGGCGAGCCTGTCATCCCTTCCATCATAACCTACAGCACCGAAGAGGCTCTTGATGCGGCCGGAAAGATCGGCTATCCGGTCATCCTGCGTCCGGCATTCACTCTGGGCGGCACGGGAAGCGGCTTTGCGGATAATGAGGAAGAGCTTAAAATCGTTATGAAAAAAGCCCTTGAACTCTCCCCGGTTCATCAGGTTCTGGTAGAAAAAAGCGTCAAGGGCTTCAAAGAAATAGAATACGAGGTGATGCGCGACGCAAACGACACCGCCATCACAGTCTGCAACATGGAAAATCTGGATCCGGTCGGGATACATACCGGTGACTCCATAGTTGTCGCTCCCAGCCAGACACTCACTAATAAAGAGTATCAGATGCTGAGAAATTCCGCGCTCAGGATAATCAGGGCGTTGGACGTTAAAGGCGGCTGCAACTGCCAGTTTGCCCTGGATCCCAACTCACTTGATTATTATGTGATAGAGGTGAATCCGCGCGTGTCAAGATCATCCGCGCTTGCCTCAAAGGCAAGCGGATACCCTATCGCCCGCGTTTCGGCAAAGATAGCCGCAGGCATGCATCTTGACGAGATCGAACTTGCGAACACTCCCGCGTGCTTTGAGCCCGCGCTTGATTATGTTGTCACAAAAATGCCGAGGTTTCCGTTTGACAAATTCCCGGCAGCGATGAACAGGCTCTCCACCCAGATGAAAGCTACAGGAGAGGTGATGAGCGTCGGCCGCACATTCGAGGAAAGCCTTTTAAAGGCCATCCGCTCACTTGAAGACGGCAAGAACCACCTCCATATGGAGAAATTCGACTCAGAACATATGAGCGTGGATGAACTTCTTGATTACATAAAGGAAGGTACCGATGACAGACTCTATGCCATTTCCCAGCTTATGTGGATGGGGGTTGACCACAGCCGCATCTGTGACATAACCGGAATAGACATGTTCTTTCTGGACAAGATCAAAAAAATAGTGGATTTTGAAAAGGAGATGGAGAAGAACCGGGACAGCATCGACCATCTTATCGAGGCAAAAAGGCTCGGTTTTTCGGATTCTTATATCGCAGAGCTCTGGAAGGTTTCCGAGGATGATATCTACAAGCTCCGCTGTATGGAGAACATCTTCCCCGTCTATAAAATGATAGACACCTGCGCCAGCGAATTTAAAAGCTATGTGCCATACTTCTACTCCACATACGCGCAGGAGAATGAGTCCATTATCTCTGACAATAAAAAGATCATAGTTTTGGGCTCCGGTCCTATACGTATCGGCCAGGGCGTTGAGTTTGACTACTCCACCGTCCATGCGCTCCATACAATAAAGGATGCCGGATATGAAGCGATAGTGATAAACAACAACCCGGAAACAGTCTCTACTGATTACACCACCGCGGACAAGCTCTATTTCGAGCCCTTGTCAGTCGAGGATGTAATGAATATCATTGTGCTCGAAAAACCGGAGGGTGTTATCGTAAGCCTTGGCGGACAGACAGCCGTCAATCTTGCCGCTCCTCTGGCCGGGCGCGGTGTTAATATCATAGGAACAGGTACAGATGCCATCGACAAGGCTGAAGACAGGGACCTCTTCAACGATCTTCTTAAAGAGCTTGAAATACCTAACCCTACCGGAGTTGCAGTAACTGATATTGAAGCCGGCGTCAGAACAGCTAAAGGTATAGGATATCCCGTTCTTGTCCGCCCGAGCTTTGTGCTTGGCGGAAGAGCGATGGAGATAGTAGCCAACGAAGAGATGCTCCGGAAATATCTCAGGAATGCCGTTGAGATAGACGAGGACAAGCCGGTTCTTATCGATAAATATCTTGTGGGTAAAGAGGTTGAAATAGACGCTATCTGCGACGGGACAGATGTTTTTCTTCCGGGAATAATGGAGCTGGTTGAACGTACCGGAGTTCATTCCGGAGACAGCATCAGCGTATATCCTCCGTTTTCCATCACGGATGATGTCAAGGAGAAGATCGCCGACTACACTACCCGCCTGGGACTCGGGATCGGGATACGCGGACTTTTTAACATTCAGTTTATCGTTGATGAAACTAATGATGTATATGTCATAGAGGTGAATCCACGCGCTTCAAGAAGTGTGCCCTTCCTCTCCAAATCCACAAATATCAACCTTGTTAATATCGCCACCCGTGTTATGCTCGGCGAAAGCCTTGCTGCTCAGGGGATAAAGAAAATGAGGCCTGATGAGAGCAAGAGATGGTACGTCAAGGCTCCTGCGTTTTCCTTCAGAAAGCTTGACGGGATGGACGCATATCTTTCGCCTGAAATGAAATCAACAGGCGAGGCTATCGGATATGACGCGCGCATCAACAGGGCTTTATATAAATCCCTGCTGGCAGCCGGAGTTACCGTCAAAAGCCATGGCAGCGTCCTGGTTACCGTAGCGGACGAAGATAAAGAAGAGACTCTTCCCCTTGTTAAAAGGTTCTTTGACCTTGGCTTTAATATCGAGGCTACGACTATGACTGCCGATTTCCTGAAGGATCATGGGATAAAAGTCAACAAGATCCCCAACCTTACCGACGGAAGCGATGAGATCCTTGACGTTATCCGTTCAGGAAGGATCAGTTATATAATCAATACCCGCGCCATACTTTCGGGCGTTCACTACATCAACGGCATCGCCACACGCCAGTGTGCGGTGCAGAACGGTGTAACTATCTTTACATCACTGGACACCGTCCGTATCATGCTTGATATCCTGGAAGAACTCATTCCGGATATCTCCACTATCGATAGTTAAGCCGGTCTTACAGGTCCGGTTTCGTCCATGATAAAAACCACGGGATATCTCATCCCGTGGTTTTCGGTTTACTTTGTATCGGTTATATTGATTCACCCTTCAAAGGGCTTCAGATCTTTTACGGCTTCAGCAAGGCTTATCACCTTATCTTCGTTGTCGATGTCTATAAGGTCATACAGGGTGTTGCCCATGCCCAGCTCCTTCATGTATGAAAGCTGGCGGTGTCCGTGTCGTGTCTCTATGCGTTCGACAAGATCGTGGTGTTCCTCCTCCTTCATTGCGTAGACCAGGTCAACGCACGCCTGATCGACAGCAAGTATATCCAGAGAAGCAACGATCCCGACATTTGGCGTAACCACAGGCATTGCTGCCTTCCCCTCACAGTCGCATGATACCGACATGTTCCTCATTACGTTGATAAAAGTAATGTTCTCTCCGAAGTGATCCACAGTGGCCTTGGTCGATTCAGCCATGCGCTCCATAAGCGCCTCATCCACAACCTCCCACATATTATCCGATCCCGGATTTGTATGTATCATACCCTTGCCTATGCGGGCGTCCGCACATCCTATCGCAAGGTTCTTGTTTGAGCCGCCAAAGCCGCCCATTGTGTGCCCCTTGAAATGCGTGAGCGTTACCAGCGAATCATAGTTCAGGATGTTTTTTCCCATGGACATTTCGGTAAACCACTTGCCGCCCTTAACCGGAAGCATAGCTGTTCCGTCCTCATCCATGATATCCACCGGGCAGAATGACCATCCGTTATGCTTTATCGTGTCTCTGTGAAGCTCTGTGGTATAGCGGTCTCCCTCATAGTATGTGTTAGTCTCAACTATGGTCGCATCGGGAAGCTCCTTTTCCACAAGGTTTTTCACCCATTCCCTCGGAATGATGTTCGGACCGTCTTTTTCTCCGGTATGGAGCTTGATGGCGATCTTTCCGGTAATGTTCTCATTTACCTTTTTATAGATCCTCTCAAGTCCATCCTTTGAAAGATCCCTTGTAAAATATACAACTGATCTGGCTCCGTCTCTTTCCTCTACGGGAATATAATGTTCGCCACCGCTTCCTGCCTTAACTTCTTTGATGTTCATTGGCGACCTCCTTTACGTGCATTGCATCGTTCCGTACGATCTTATTTTACTCTACTGCCGGTAAAGTCGCAAAGCCTTTTTCAAGTTCTTCATCTGTAGGCTCATAGTCTGAAAGTGTTCCGTTGTGGAACTGCTCATAGCCTTTAAGATCGAAATATCCTGTTCCGGTAAGACCGAATACGATGGTTTTCTCCTCTCCTGTTTCCTTGCACTTAAGCGCTTCATCTATTGCAGCCTTGATGGCATGCGAGCTTTCCGGAGCCGGAAGCGTTCCCTCTGTTTTAGCAAAGAGCTCTGCTGCCGCGAATACATCATTCTGCTTAGCGGAAACTGCTTTCATATATCCGTCATGATAAAGCTGTGACAGTATCGCACTCATTCCGTGGAACCTCAGGCCTCCGGAATGGTTTGCCGAAGGAATAAAGCTGCTGCCTAATGTATACATCTTCGCGAGCGGGCAGATCATACCTGTATCCGCAAAGTCGTAGGCGAATTTTCCTCTTGTAAAGCTCGGGCATGATGCCGGCTCCACAGCAATAATCTCATAATCAGCCTCACCTCTGAGCTTTTCTCCCATGAACGGAGCGATAAGTCCGCCGAGGTTTGATCCGCCGCCTGCGCAGCCTATGATCACATCCGGCTTGATGTCATATTTATCAAGAGCTTTTTTCGTCTCAAGACCTATTATGCTCTGGTGAAGAAGTACCTGATCAAGCACGCTACCGAGAACATATCTGTATCCTTCGTTGTTTACAGCAACCTCAACTGCTTCTGAAATAGCGCATCCGAGCGAGCCTGTTGTTCCGGGGAACTGCTCAAGCAGCTTTCTTCCCACCTGTGTTGTATCTGAAGGCGACGGTGTTACATCAGCGCCATAAACCTTCATTACTTCGCGGCGGAACGGCTTCTGCTCATAGCTTACCTTAACCATGTACACCTTAAGGTCAAGTCCGAAGTACGCGCACGCCATCGAAAGAGCTGTTCCCCACTGTCCTGCGCCTGTTTCTGTTGTAACACCCTTAAGTCCCTGTTTCTTTGCGTAATAAGCCTGCGCTATAGCAGAATTCAGCTTGTGACTTCCGGATGTATTATTGCCCTCGAACTTATAATAGATCTTTGCGGGTGTTCCGAGCTTTTCTTCAAGGAAGTACGCCCTTACCAGCGGCGAAGGCCTGTACATCTTGTAGAACTTGATGATCTCCTCAGGTATCTCAAAAAAAGCTGTATCATTGTCCAGCTCCTGCTTGCAAAGCTCTTCACAGAAAATAAGGCTGAGTTCTTCGAGCTTAAGCGGCTGTCCTGTTCCCGGATTGAGCAGCGGCGCCGGTTTGTTTTTCATGTCGGCGCGGAGATTATACCAGCTTGTAGGTATCTCGTTCTCTTCTAAAAAGATCTTGTACGGAATTTTTTCACTCATGGTTTTACCATCCTTTCTTTTTTGCGGGACACTGCCTCTGTTTTCGTCAGAACGGACCACTGCGATCCACTGCCGCAGCCCGGGACTGTCACAACAAAAAAACCTGTCCCCCAGTATTAAACTACTGCCGGGACAGGATATAAATTCCTGCGGTGCCACCCAACTTGGCGCAAGCGCCCTCTCTGCGTATGCTATCACATACCGGCTTTGTTCACGAAGATCCTACTCCGTCTCACATACTTAGGCTTCAGCCCTTTCCGATCGCCCTCAGAAGTCCATTCGATCTTTCATTTCCGCCGCGCTTCCACCATCCGCAGCTCTCTATCGGTAAAGAGGAAAGACCTACTCACTCTTCATCCATGGTTTATATTTTCCAGATTATATGCTATTTCTATAAATAATGTCAATTGTTTTTGTATCTTATCTCCGCCAGATCCTTTACCAGCTTTTCTGTCTTTGCCCAGCCAAGGCATGGATCTGTGATGGAGCTTCCATATACATTTTTGTCAGGCTTCTGGCATCCGTCCTCCAGATAAGACTCTATCATAAGACCCTTCACTGTCTTTTTGAGTATCCTTGACTGACTCGCGCTGTAAAGCACATCCTTTGCTATCCTTATCTGTTCCTCATATTTCTTGCCGGAATTGGAATGATTGCAATCCACAACTATCCCCGGATAGCTGTAATCATCTTTTTTATACAGCTCACATACAGCATGCAGGTCCTCAAAATGGTAGTTCGGGTGCGCGTTTCCGTAGCTGTCCACAAACCCTCTCAGAATACAGTGAGTAAGCGGGTTGCCCTTGCTCTTCACCTCCCACTCCGTAAAGATAAAGCTGTGACCGCTCTGCGCCGCTTTAACAGCGTTCATCATAACGGAAAGGTCTCCTCCGGTAGGGTTTTTCATTCCTACAGGAACATCAATCCCGCTTGCGACGAGACGGTGCTGCTGGTTTTCAACAGACCTGGCTCCCACCGCCACATATCCGAGAACATCAGACAGAAACCTGTAGTTCTCCGGATACAGCATTTCATCCGCACATGAAAACCCGCTGTCTTTCAGGGCTCTGATGTGCAGTTTTCTTATCGCGATAACTCCTTTAAGCATGTCCGGAGTCTTGTTCGGGTCAGGCTGATGGAGCATTCCTTTATAGCCTGCGCCTGTTGTGCGCGGTTTATTTGTATATATTCTTGGTACTATAAGTATCTTTTCCTCCACCTTTTCCTGGAGGGTCCTCAATCTTGAAATATACTCCAGCACGGCGTCATCCCTGTCTGCTGAACAGGGTCCGATAATGAGCAGGAGTCTGTCGTCCTCTCCCGTAAAAATCTTTTTGATCGCTTCATCATTTTCTGCCTTTTTAGCCTTGTCCGCCTCTGACAGCTTATACATTTCCTGAACTTTTTTTGCTGCCGGCAGCTTCTTTTTATATTCCACATTCATAAAATAAACTCCTGGTCATCAAAATATTTTTTATTCAACAGTTTTTATTTTTAAGCCGGCTTTTTCCGTTACCGTAAAGAAATCCGGCCAGCTTTTTTCGACCGCATCCGCATTTTCCATAACCGCCCCCGTCAGCGACGCCGGTATAGTAAGCGCCATTGCTATCCTGTGGTCGTTATGAACAGACAGCACCTGCTCCGGTTTTTTTATCGTGCCTTTATGTATTATCACTTCGTTATCTTTTATTTCCGACGATATCCCAAACTTTTTCAATTCCCTGGCCATCGCCTGAGCTCTGTCACTTTCTTTTATCCTTAGCCTTTTTGTTCCGGTGAATCTTCCGCCGTTCTTTACTGCTGCCACCGCAAAAAGCACCGGCCCCAGATCCGGTGTGTCCGAAATATCTATTACTGCCCCTTCCTTATCAAGCTCTCTGAAAAAAGCGGGGCACGACTTGTCTCCCTGAACGCTGTCCGCGTCCGTTCCCGTTATCTCAAGCTCTGAGCCTGTTTCGTTGAACGCGTAAAGGAAAGCCGCGTTAGACCAGTCTCCCTCCACCTTTAGATATTCAGCTTTATATTTCTGGCCGCCTTTTATATAAAAAGTATTTGGTTCCTTCTCTGTGACCCGGATGCCGCATTTTCCCATCACGTCTATGGTTATATCTATGTAAGCGCGGCTTTCAACAGGTGCGATCACTTTTATTACGCTGTCCTCTTTAAGAAGGGAAAGCGCAAACAGCATACCTGTAATGTACTGGCTGCTTACATCTCCTCTGATGTTGTATGCTCCGGCCTCGAGCCTTCCTCTTATATCAATTCTTCCATTCTGTTTATCGAAAGAAACGGCTTTTCCGTCAAATACCTCTTCGTAAACCTCTATGCCGCGCTCCATAAGCCTTTCCGTTCCGGTGAAAACTCCGCCTCCGGTAAGCGCAAGCGCGATCGGGATGAAAAATCTGAGAGAACTCCCGCTTTCCCCGCACGAAAAAACAGGGCGCGTTATCCCGCCTGATGTTTGCTTTATCGTGACCGCGGTACCGTCATGGGTGCATTCCGCTCCAAGAGCACTGATACATGCCAGCGTGGCTTTCATATCCCCGCTCCGGGATATTCCGTCCACCTTGCAGCCTCCCTCTGTAAATGCCGCGCATATCAGCATCCTGTGAGCATAGCTTTTTGACGGCGGCGCTTCTATGCGGCCTTTTAATTTTCCCGGTCTTATTTCCAGCTTCATAACTTAGCTCTTATTTCTTGTATTGCTCTTTCCGCCACCTCATCTGCCGTGCCGGATCCGTTTATTATAATATCAGCACATGAAGTGTATATTTCATAGCGTTTTTCATAAAGGTCTTCAAGGGCTCTCCTGCTTGAAGATAACGGTCTGCTGTCCGTAGTTATAAGCTCTTTAAGCGGCCGGTCTATAAATACGAGAGTGCCTGTCATCTTTAATGCTCTTACATTCTCCGATCTGAGTACAGCGCCTCCCCCTATTGCTATTACTGTGTTTTCTTTCATCGCGGCCGCCTTTACCGCCTCCGTTTCCATGTCCCTGAAGGCTTCCTCACCGCTTGAGGCGAAGATGTCTTTGATCTCGCGGCCTGCCCTGTCAACTATCATGTCGTCAGTATCCGCAAGATCCTTGCCGAGGATCCCGGCTATCATACCTCCCACAGTGGTCTTTCCGCAGGACGGCATCCCGCAGAGCACTATGTTTTCTTTTTGCGAAAGCACTGCTTTATATGCCTTTGCTATATCCTCTTCCTTAGCCTCGTTTCCCGTAAAAAGCGCGGATGCATATACCGCCTGAGCAGACAGCATATACAGTCCTCCCTCAGCCTTTATCCCTTTTTCCTGAGCATCCAGTACGAGCTGAGTTCTCAGCGGATTATAAACAGCGTCTATCACGACTTCCAGCTCCGGAAACTCCGATATGTTCAGCGGCCTGTTTTCCGTGTAAGGGAACATACCGCAGGGAGTTGTATTTATTATCAATTGAGCATCGCGATGCTCTTCCGAGGCTTCCTCATACGTTATCACGCTGTCGCCGGAATCTTTTTTTCGTGAGACCTTATATATTTCCTCAGCGCCGTTTGACATGAGCACAGCCTTCGCCGTTTTGGAGGTTCCGCCTGTTCCGAGTATAAGAACCTTCTTTCCGGCCGCCGTTATCCCCGTTTTTTTGAGCAGCGCATTCATCCCGCCAAAGTCAGTATTATAGCCCTTCAGTCTCCCGGCCGTATTTACGATAGTGTTGACCGCGCCGATCTGCTCCGCCCTCTCAGAGATATCGTCGAGGAATGCGATCACATCCTGCTTGTAGGGTATGGTCACGTTGATCGCTTTGAATTCACGTCTTTTAAGAAACCCCGGCAGATCAGCCGGAGGGATCTCCCTGATAACATATTCATATCCCGCGATCTGCTCATGTATCTGTTTAGAGTAGCTGTGGGACAGGTGTTCACCGATCAGTCCATATTGCATTTCTATCTCCTCATCTGTGCATGACCCTCATCCGGCTCTTCGGGTCGCCGTCCCCAGGAGGGGAAAGGCTTTGTGTAAACCCCGCTGAAGCTGCATATATATCGACGGGCGGCTAACCCGGCGCCCGTCGATATATATGCTAAGAGGCGTGATATCACTAAAACGACGAAGCAAGCAGGTCACAGATCACAATAGCCGTGACACTGTCTATCACCGGGCAGACCCGTCTTATTATCGCAGGGTCATGTCTCCCTTTTATCCCGAATTCAATATTTTCATCCTTCAGAAGATCAATAGACTTCTGCATGCGGCTGATAGATGCGGTAGGTTTTACAGCGCACCGGAAAACGACCGGCATTCCGTTAGTGATGCCGCCGTTGATCCCGCCATTATTGTTAGTTACAGTTGATACATTTCCTCTTCCGTCCGTCACAAAAGCATCATTAGCCTCGCTGCCTTTCATATCCGCGATGGCAAAACCTGCTCCGAATTCCACACCTTTTATCCCTCCGATACTGAAGAGGATGTGTGAAAGAGCGCTTTCCACGCTGTCAAACCACGGCTCGCCAAGCCCTGCCGGAAGGCCTGTTATCACAGTTTCGGTAATACCTCCCACACTGTCTCCGCTTTTGGCAGCCTCTTCGATCTTCGCCGTCATTTCCTCAGTAAGCGCACCGCTGCCCTCGATCCCGGCGCATTTTCTTATTATCGTTTCTATCTTTATTCCCTTTTTTTCAAGGTAAGGTATGAGGATGCCTCCGGCTGCCGCAAGTGCCGCCGTTATCCTCCCGGAAAAATGCCCGCCTCCGCGATAGTCCTCAGCTCCACGGTATTTAACATGAGCTGTGTAGTCCGCGTGGGACGGCCTTGCTTTTCCCTGATCATAGTCCCCGCTCCTTGTGTTCTCATTCGGGATAACAATGGTCAGCGCAGTGCCGCAGGTTTTATTGTTAAAAACACCGCTTACAATGCTGAACCTGTCTTCCTCAACGCGCGGCGTCTCCGTCCGTCCTTTGGGCCTTCTCTTTTCCAGATGCTCCTTTATCTTTTCCTCATCAACCGTTATCCCCGGCTCCAGACCGTCTATTACAATACCTACAGCTGGCCCGTGGCTTTCGCCGAATAAAGTTACCGTTAATGAATTTCCGAATGTGTTTCTCATATTCTTTGTCCTACAATAAACTGATAAGCTCCTTTGCTTCCGTTTCGTTTATATCGCGCATCCTGAACGTGCCTATGCTGTCTGAAAATACCGCGCTGATGCTTCCTTTTCCGGACTTTTTATCATGAAGGATGTACGGCATGAGCTGCGCCGGGTCCGCGCTGTATGATGTGGGAAGACCATGCTTTTCGAGTACAGGCTTGAGCTCCGCTCTAACCTCTTGGCTGCACATCGGGATCATCCCGAGAGCCACGCACTCACCATGAAGCAATCTTCCCGCCCCTTCGCTCTCTATCGCGTGTCCGATAGTGTGGCCGAAATTGAGGATCCTTCTTAATCCGTTTTCCTTAGGGTCTTTTTCCACTACTTCTTTTTTTATCAGGAGAGAGCGCTCTATCACTCTGTCTATATCCTTGCTGATGTCATCAGTGTCCCTGATAAGCTCAAACAACTCTCTGTCACTTGTGACAGACATCTTTATGCTCTCCGCAAGCCCTGCTGCGAACTGCCTTTTATCAAGAGTTTTCAGAACAGCCGGGTCTATCAGTACCTTTTTCGGCTGATAGAATGCGCCCACTATGTTTTTTACACCGTCAAGGTCCACCGCGGTTTTTCCGCCTATGGATGAATCCACCTGTGACAGGAGCGTGGTGGGAATATTATAAAAATCCACCCCGCGCATATAGCACGCCGCGGCAAAGCCGGAAAGATCTCCCACAACGCCTCCTCCGACCGCTACCACACAGTCTTTTCTGGTGAAGGAGCAGGAAAGCATCTGTGAAAGAAGGTTCTGAAAGAACATAAGGCTTTTACTCTTTTCGCCCACCGGGACAGTAACCATGACCGCATCAGCGCACCGGTCCGCTACCCTAAGCGCATATTCAGACGGCACGCCCGAATCCGTAACTATCAGGACCCTTCGGTCAAGATCCAGATATTCTCCCGCTTTATCCAGCGCTCCGCGTTCAAGCACTATCTCATATGATTCATTTTTAATCTCAACCGGTATGATCATCTTCGTTATAATATGTGCCGACAAGCTTAAGGTCACCGCACACAGCGCCAAGCTCCGCCATCATATCCACTCCGTTCTCTGAAGATATATTCCCTTCAGCTTCTATGTAAAAATAATAGTTCCATAACAATTCCTTGCGGGGGCGGCTCTTCAGGTTTCTCATATTAAAGCCGTGCGCGCCTATTATATCGAGCGTCATCGCAAGAGAGCCCGCCTCATTCGGTATCGTGAACATAAGTATGAAGCTGCACTTCTCATTGCCTATGTCCTTTGGAAGGAGGTTAAGGCTTCTGGAAAAGACCCCGAACCTGGAGGAATTGTTTCTGTCTGTGTGAACCTTGCGCTCAAGGATGTCCAGCCCGAGCAGCTCCGCCGTCTCCTCTGAAGCAAGAGCAGCTACCGTCGGATCATTTTGCTCTCTGACATATTTTGCGGCACGCGCCGTGTTCGAGAACTCCTGTGTTTCAAAGCCTCTTTTCTTTATGTATGCGTCACACTGCTGCAGAGCCTTCGGATGACTTATCACAGTTTTTATCCTGCTGATATCAGCACCCTTAAGCCCTATCAGGTTCTGCTCTATATCGAGGTTTAATACCCTGTTGATGAAAAGGCTTCCGGAAAATGCAAGATCCATGACCGCGCCGACTTCTCCCGCGTAGTTATTTTCAAAAGGAAGCACTGCGCAGTCAACCTCTCCGTCCTCTGCCGCCTTGTAGGCCTGTTCAAATCCCGCATATGACACCAGCACGCTGCCCGGAAACATCCGCCGCGCCGCTATGTAAGCGTAAGCGCCCTCAACGCCGCTGTACCCCACCTTCATTCCGCTCATCAGTTTTTCCTGGTAGGCGCATGAATTTTTGATAACGTTCTTCTGAAAGTCCACATAGTACGGTCTTATTTCTTCGTCCGAAATGCGGCTTCCGGCTGCCTCTATTATCGCACCCTCTCTGGCATTATCCTTAACAGGAAGGGAGCGTTCCTTTTTATATTCGCCCACATCATGGCTTACCTTCATGCGTTCCTCAAACAGCCTTGCCATTTCAGTGTCTATCGCATCTATTTTTTTCCTGTATTCTTCAAGTTTTCCCAATTTTCATATCCTCCCGGACTGTCCGCACAATATCCGAGAATTTTATCACTGTTATTTTGACATAGTCAATATCGAAATAGCGGGTGAACTAACGTATTCCTGCCATCAATCCATGTTGTAAAGAAGATAGTTGCTTTGTTTTCCATTGTCAGTTCTCCTTTTCATTATTCTCGTGTTCATCCCGGAGGGGGGGGAAGGCCATGACCCCGCCGAAGATGCAATATATATCGACGGGCGACTAACCCGGCATGTGTCACACGGATATATATATGCTTCGAGGCGGGATGGCGGTGAAGTCTAAGACCCCGCCGATGATGCATATATATCGAAGTGTGACTAACCCGGCACTCGTCACACAGAGATATATATGCATTGAGGCGGGATTGCAGTGAAGTCTATTAACCCGCCGAAGATGCATATATATCGAAGTGTGACTAACCCGGCACTCGTCACACGGAGATATATATGCTTCGAGGCGGGATCGTAAGGTAACAGCATCAATCCCGGCTCGCTTCATATATATTTTCGGGTGCGTACTTCCTTCGCCTGTGGTTCTAATACCTTTCTCCGGCTTTTTGACGCGGCCGGCAACATCCAAAAAATGATCTCTATGATCATTTTTTTCTGATGCCTAAGTGCTTTCC
>JAZRZO010000083.1:0-78245 GCA_045601405.1 Lachnospiraceae bacterium
GGTTTATTTCGCATGCAAAAAATCCTTTGTTTTTCCGCATATTCCCTTGATTTTATTCCTTTTCCCACACTAACTTCATCAATTTCCCATAGTAATTTCAGGCGTTTATCTACGGTGGGATTTACTTTGGGAATTTACGAAATATCAGGTTTTGTTTGATGTCCCCGTATGGTATAATCTGGTGAATGCACCCGTAGCCCAACGGATAGAGCGCAGGCCTCCGGAGCCTGAAATGGCGGTTCGATTCCGCCCGGGTGTATTGCTTCCGGCCGGGATATATTCCCGGCCGTTCATTAGTATCTTATCTGTCCGGACCTCCGGTCGTAGAAGTAAGCGTGATCCGAAAGAACCTCCCCTGCCCTGAGCTCAGTTCTGTTTATATCCTTTATAATGGAATCTATCTTCTTAACATCATATTCCGATCCCAAAGGAAGCAGGATCACCTCATGAATACTTGACGGTATTATCATCAGATCCCTGTCCATCCGGCCTGAAAGACCCGCCATCTCACTCCCTATCAGCATACTGACAGCACCGTTAAATCGGATATTATTTGTCAGGACGAACATGTCATTACTGCACCCTGCTGCTTCTTCCGGGCTGCTGTTCTTCATCAGCTCGTTGATGAGTTCGCTCATAAGCTGTATTTCCTCACCCAGTACCATAAGAGTATTTTCTATTGCGATGTCCATAACATCCCTTGTTGTCATATCCCATCTGCGCGCATCCTCTACGGTTATAAGCATCTCATCTCTTCTTTCTGCGCCTGTTTCCCCCTCAAAGCAGTAAAAAACAACAGAAAGGTCAAGAAAATCCATATGCAGCGCCTCTTTGAGTATATCTTTATTTCTGTCTGTGTTTATCAGCTTACAGAAAACGCGTTTCCTCACCTCTTCAAAACTGACTGCTTCCTTTTTTGCTGATATTGATAAATCTGTCATCCTCCTTCCTTTCCGCCTTTTTGCGCGCGATATCACGCACCGCAAAAGACTGTTAAATATTTTCTTTGGAATATCTGTCCCGGACGGGACATTCAGGACGCGGGATGATCCCCGCAGGATGATTTTATTACGCGGCACTGACTGCGTCAAACGTTTACAGAGTATACTTTTTTTAATAATTTGTTAACTAAACAACAGGACGGTTCACCCTTCATCATCGCGGATAAGGAAGAGTGAACCGCCCCTTTTATTCACATTTTTAACATCAGATCAGATAAACTGTGATCTCGTCTCCCGGGTTTTTATCGCCATCCTCATCGCCCAGGGCAAAGAAGACATCTGCGCCGGCCAGACTTGTTATAAGGCCGGATTTTGTATTGAAGGGCTCGGCGTATGTCTTTCCGTCCTCAGTATGCAGTGACGCGAAGCAGAACTGCATCCTTTTCTTATTAACCTTTACGCCCCCGGTAAGTATGGCCTTTACAAACAGCTCTTCGTTCTTTATCCCAAGCATCTTTCCGATAAGCTTCTTGACGAATACCCTTGTAATAAAAAACGCGGACACCGGGTGGCCGGGAACGCCTATTACCGGCTTGTCTTCCGCTCTCCCGATGATAGTGGGCTTACCCGGCTTTATCTTTATCCCGTGAAGGATAACCTCTCCTGCCTCATCTATGACCTTTTCTGTCGAGTCCTTTTCCCCCATGCTGCTGCCGCCAGATATCAGGACCATGTCACACTCTTTCAGCGCGGTTTTCAGCTTCTGCCTCAGAAGATCTTCATTGTCTTTTATCACTCCGTACAGTCTGGCAACGGCTCCCGATGCTTCCACAAGCAACGTAAGTGTTGTTGAATGAACATCCCTTACCTGTCCGTCCTTTGGCGCTTCATCGATCCCAACGATCTCATCCCCCGTCACAAGTATTCCGACAACGGGCCGCCTTACAACCTTTACCCTGCTCTTTCCAAGCGCTGCCAGCGACCCCAGGTCAGAGATCTTAAGCAGACGTCCGCTTTCAAATATCTTCTTCCCTGGAGTGACATCATCTCCTTTTGTTATCACATTCTTTCCTGCGCTTATTTCCTTAAATATGCTGATCGTTCCGTCCTTATTTACGGTCGTATCCTCAACCATCACCACGCTTTCCGTTCCTTTAGGAACTGCCGCTCCTGTCGGGGTATATACGCAGGTTCCTTTTTCAATGGGCAGATCCGCGCCGCATCCCATAAGCACCTGTCCGGCAAGTCTTAACTTTACCGGGGCATCATCTGATGCGCCTTTTGTATCGGCAGCGATCACAGAATACCCGTCCATCGCCGAGCGGTTAAAGCCGGGAACATACTCTGAGGCTTCAATGTCCTCTGCTAAAACCCTGCCCAGAGCTTCTTTTATATCAACCTCTTCAGATGATGTCTCAAAGCAAAACGCGTCATCTATCATCCGCATAGCTTCCTTTGCTGTAGGTAAAGTATTTACCGGTCCCATCATTTTCTGCATTTTCTTTCTCCTTGTCTTTTCACCGTGTGTTGTTAAAACAGCCTTTGGTTATATTCAACAAGCGCGGAAAGAGGCTTTTTCCGCGCATTCAGCCCTTCATGAATATCAATATCTGTTATCTGACTTCCGGCAAGCGCTACTATCCTGTCAGTTCTTCTATCTGCCAGACAATCTATCGCCTTTATGCCCATAACCGATGCCATAAGTCTGTCCCTTACCGTCGGGCTTCCTCCGCGCTGCACATATCCGAGAATGGTTGGCCTGGTCTCTATATTTGTGGCCAGCTCTATCTTCTGTGAAAGCTCAAGGGCGGATCCCGCGCCTTCGGCCATCACAACTATATAGTGGTGCTTGCCTATATTCCTACCTTCTGTTATCACATCATAAACGTCTGTTTCCGGATCATATCCTATCTCAGGCACAAGGATCACCTCGGCTCCGCAGGCAAGACCAACATGCATGGCTATGTTGCCACAGTCACGTCCCATCACCTCTATCACCGAACACCTTTCATGCGAGGATGCGGTGTCCCTTATCCTGTCAATAGCCGACAGCGCTGTGTTCATTGCGGTATCAAATCCTATGCAATAATCGGTAGCGGCCACATCGTTATCTATAGTCCCGGGTATCCCTATTACCGGAACACCTTCGGCCGCCAGCTGCGCCGCCCCTTTAAAGGAGCCGTCGCCGCCTATCACTATAAGAGCATCAATGCCGTGACCATCCAATACGTCTTTTGCCTTTTTTATCCCTTCTTCCTTTTTAAACTCTTCTGACCTTGCGGTCATCAGAACAGTCCCTCCTCTCTGGACTATCTCTGATACATCACGGGTTCCCATCTCAAAGATATCCCCTGAGATAAGACCGGAATATCCCCTTCTTATCCCATACATTTTAAAACCGGCTTTTAACCCGGCTCTCACTACACTTCTTATAGCTGCGTTCATCCCCGGCGCGTCGCCGCCGCTCGTAAGGACCGCCACTTTTTTAATATCTAATGTCCCTGACTGTTCCATTACAAATCCTTCTCCCTCAATATCTTCATAAACGCGGCAGTATTCGCTGCCGTGTCCTTAAACAGAGCGCTCCCCGCCACGATCACATTTACCCCTGCATCAAGTATATCTGACACATTATCAGTATTTACGCCGCCGTCTATTTCCAGATCTATCCGGTACGGTGAGCTGTCTATAATGCTTTTCAGTTCTTTCGCTCGCTGCAGTGACCCTTCGATGAATTTCTGCCCGCCAAATCCGGGCTCAACACTCATTAAAAGTATCATGTCGCAAACGTCAAGATATTCACTGACAGAAGAAGTCGGGGTTCCCGGCTTTATCGAAAGACCGCTTGCCGCTCCGCTTTCTTTTACAGCTCTGAGTGTTGCCCTGACATCAGTGCATGCCTCCAGATGAACTGTTATGATATCCGCCCCTGCTTCCCTGAACTCACTGATGTAGCGTACCGGCTCGTCTATCATAAGATGAACGTCAAAGGTCTTATCTGTTGCGCTCCTTATGGAGCTTATGACCGGCATTCCAAACGAAATGCTGGGAACAAAGCTGCCGTCCATCACATCTATATGAACATATTCCGCGCCATTATCCGAGATGGCGCCAAGCTCGGCGCCAAGGTTTTTAAAATCTGCCGAAAGGATGGAAGGAGACAGGATATTCATCTTTTCCTTCCTTTTGAAGCGTTCAGGCTCTCATAGATAGATTTGTAACTGTTATATCTTGAAAGAGGTATCTTACCGTCATTTACGGCCTTTTCAACTGCACACTCCTTTGTTTTTATGTGTGAGCAGTCAGAAAACCTGCATTGCCCTTTGTATTCATTAAACTCGGGAAATGTATCCGCAAGCTCCGCGCCGGATAAGATGGTATCATCCACAAGAAGAGACGTAAAGCCCGGTGTGTCAACTATCTTTATGCTCTTGCCTATATTGAATATCTCCGTATGTCTTGTAGTATGCTTGCCCCGTCCTATCTTCCTGCTTATCTCGCCGACAGCAGCCTGTTCGCTGTTTCCTCCGTATGCAAGAGTATTTACCAGCGTTGATTTTCCTGCTCCCGACGGACCTGCCATAACTGTTGTCTTGTTTCTGAGTTTCCACTTTAAGAAGAATGTTCCGGGTCTGTCACTGCCCGCGGCAACAAAGTACAGCCTGCAGCCTGCGTTTTTATATGTCTTTTTCAGGTTCTTGATATCATCTCCCTTTGCAAGATCCTTTTTGTTGAAAACTATGATGGTCTCAAGCCCCTGCTTGCGCATAAGCACAAGAAAACGGTCCAATATGCTGAGGTTCGGATGAGGCTCCCTTATCGAGAATATCACCATTGCCTGGTCAACATTTGCAACGGCAGGTCTTACAAGCTCATTCTTTCTGGGTGATATACCGGTTACGTTGCCGCTCTTGTTAAACTCGCTTATCACATCAAAGGTTACATTATCACCAACCAGCGGCGTGATCTTTTCGTTTCTGAAGGCTCCTTTGGCCTTACATTCATAGACAGCGCCGCCATCTGCTTTTACATAATAAAATCCTGATAATGCTTTAACTATTTTTCCTGTCATCTTTAAACCACCTTGCCGGTATCATTAATTTCCATCTGCGGATCAATTGGTCTGCTCCTCTGTTGTAGGCTCCGGCGGATCCGGCGGCTGCGTTTGCCGCTCTTTTCCGATGGCGATCGTTATGCTTGTGCCTGCATCAACTACTGAACCAGCGCCAAGGCTCTGATTGATGACCTTACCAACATTTGAATCTTCTGTTTCCACAAAGTATTCTATAACATAAAAGCCCAGATTATATAATGTGTTTTCCGCATCTTGCATATTTGTCCCTATGAGGTTGGGCACGGTAACAGTCTTTTTCTCCGGTCCTCGGCTTACAATAAGCTCAACAACCGTATCCTTGGAGATATCTGTCCCTGCCGCGGGTATAGTCTCTATTACTCTTCCTATCTCCACATCATCACTGTATCTTGTCGTAATCTTTGTCTGTATGTTCAGCTTGGACAGAGCCTTCTGCGCATCCTCCTGCATCCTGCCTACATAGTTTTCGAGCTTTTGTTTTGTTTTTCCCGAGCTTATCGTCAGGGTTACCGTGGAGCCCTTTTCAGCTTTGGTTCCCGCTTTCGGTGACTGGCTGATAACACGGTTCTCGGCGATCGTATCGCTCTCTTCATATACTATTTTGACTTCAAAGCCCTGATCTTCTATCTGACGCTGCGCAGCAGTCATCTCCATTCCGGCAACATCGGCCACTTCCACCTGTTCTTTTTTGCTGCCCGAGCAGCCTCCGCCCCCTATCAGGGCTCTTATCCCTACCACCGCAAGAATGACAACGAGTATCGCTCCCACTATTATGCCGATGATAAGGAAAACCTTGTTCATTTTTTTATTTGAGCTGTCTTTCCCCTTATTACGGCTGACTTTTGTATTCTCATAGTCATCATAATAGCCTTCGTCGTCTTCATCATAGTCCACCTCTTCATATTCGGTGCCATCGTCAAACTCCTCAAGCTCAGCTCTTCTCATCCTTCTTGCTTCCTCTCTTAAGGCAGCTGCCTCAGCACCTGTCATAAGGATGGTCGCGTTTTCCTGTGTTTCCGGTTCCAGAACAACAAAGTCTTCGTTGGGTGAAATGAGCGATGTCTTCAGATCCGCCAGAAGTGATGTCATTTTCTGATATCTTCTCTCCGGCCTTTTCTGTGTGCATTTTTCAATTATCCTTACTACGCTTGATGGTACAGATGGGATTATGTCGCTGACTAACGGAACATTCTCCTGTATGTGCTTTAACGCTATAGTTACTGTGGAGTCTCCGTCAAACGGAAGCTGGCCCGTGACCATTTCATAAAATACGATACCGAAGGAGTATATATCGCTTCGTTCATCAACCTGGCCTCCTCTTGCCTGCTCCGGGGAGATGTAATGTACTGAACCTAAGATATCTCTGCTTATGGTATTGGCCGTGGTCGTCCTTGCTATACCAAAGTCCGTAACTTTGATCTTCCCCTCTCTGGATATGAGCACATTCTGCGGTTTGATATCTCTGTGGATGATATTCGCGTTATGCGCGGCTTCTATACCCTGACCTACCTGAATGGCTATGCTGGTAGCCTCCTTGATGGGAAGACGGCCGTTTCTGTCTATATATTGTTTTAATGTTATACCATCAACATACTCCATAACGATGTAATAAACACCGTCCACCTCGTTAACATCATAAACACTTACAACATTCGGATGTAAAAGAGCCGCTGCTGACTGAGCCTCTATCTGAAATTTGGAAACAAAGCTCTTGTCCTCGCAAAACTCCTGCTTGAGAAATTTTATCGCCACATATCTGTTGAGTTTGTGGCATCTTGCCTTGTATACATCGCTCATTCCGCCTGAGCCGATCTTTTCAAGGATCTCGTATCTGTCTTCGATAAACATTCCTGGTCTTATCATAAAGGACCACCTCTCAAAATTATTTTGAAATCAGTATCACGGCGATATTATCCCTGCCGCCCGCCTCATTCGCCAGCTGTATCAGCCTTTCAGCTTTTTTCTTAAGAGAACCCTCAGAATCAACAACTGACTTTATGGTTTGCTCACTGACCATATTATAAAGGCCGTCCGAGCAGAGCATGATGACCTCATCATCTTCAATATCCACCTGGAAATAATCAGGCTCTATTGTTTTTTCCGCGCCTATGGCCTTTGTTATAACGTTATTCTTTTTATGGAAGCGGGCTTCGTCTCTGGAGATGCGCCCTTCACTTATCAGCTCTCCCATGTAAGAGTGATCTATTGTTATCTGCGTGATATCATCGCCTATGATATAAGCTCTGGAATCTCCCACATTTATAACATACGCGGTATCGTCACGTATCGTGCATCCTACTAACGTAGTCGCCATTCCGGCGTATGCCGGCTCCTTGCCCTTCCTGTATATCAAAGAGTTTACTTTATTGATCGCTTCCCTGAATATGGAAAGAGGCATATGCGAATCGCTGTCCTCCGCTACGTCAAAGAATATCTCCGCCGCGTTTTCCGAAGCGAATTCCCCGGCGTTATGTCCCCCGAGTCCGTCACATAACACATAAAGATTATCAAGATTACCTATCGGCTCGTCACATTCCAGTGAATAATCCTGATTGTATTTTCTTGATATTCCTATATCTGTTAATCCGTAAGATTTCACTTTCTCCTCCTGACCAGCTGACCGCAGGATGCCTTGATGTCTCTTCCCATTTCCCGTCTTCTTGTGGTCGTTATCCCTGCACTCTCCAATATGCGGGCAAAAGCTTCGATATCCCCTTCCTTTGTCCCTTTAAAATCATTATCCGGAGTAGGATTAACCGGAATCAGATTAACGTGCGCGTTTTTTCCTTTCAAAAGCCCGGCAAGCATCTTTGCGTGCTCAGGTCTGTCATTGATCTTATATATCAGGCAATATTCATAAGTCACCCGTCTGCCTGTCTTTTCGAAATATCTGTCGCAGGCATCTGTTACCCCGCTGATGCTGTATTTTCCTGCAACAGGCATAATGCTCCGCCTGATCTTATCATCGGGCGCGTGCAGAGAGAGCGCCAGAGTAATCTTCAGTGATTCCTCAGACAGCCTTAATATGGCAGGCACTATCCCGCATGTGGATATTGTAATATTTCTCTGGCTTATTTTCAAGGCATTTTCATCGGACAAAAGCCTTACGAAAGCCACTGTATTATTGTAATTTATCAGCGGCTCACCCATCCCCATCACAACAACATTTGATATTCTCTGCCCGGTATATTTTTGTATCTCATATACCTGAAGAAGCATTTCCGATGCCCTTAGATTCCTTACACAGCCATCGATTGTGGAAGCGCAGAACGCGCAGCCCATATCACATCCGACCTGTGATGATACACAGACACTGTTGCCGTGCCTGTATGGCATCATAACGCTTTCAATGAGATTTCCGTCGTCAAGCCTGAAAACAAATTTACGTGTTCCGTCAATCTCTGATGAATATACCTTTTCTATTTCGAGAGACGGAAAATAAAACTCATTCTTCAGCTCATTCGCAAAAGACTTTGGGATGTTGGTCATTTCATCAAAGGATGAAACCTGCTGCCTGTGCAGCCAGGAAAATATCTGTCCCGCCCTGTACGCAGGCTGGGACAACCCGGTTATCCTTTCTTTAAGCTCGTCGTATTGTAAAGACAGAATATCAATATTTTGTGTCGTCAATATCCAGCCTCCTGAATATGGCTATATAGAACCCGTCCTGTTCATCTCTTCCCGGGACGAACTGTTTTTCCGATATCTGTTCAAAGGGAAGCTGTTCCCTTATATAACGGGCGTTGTCCTGATTTTCCGCGCGTGTCACCGTGCATGTGCTGTATACCAGCAGCCCTCCTTTTTTTACATAGCGGTACGAAGCGTCTAATATATCTCTCTGCAGAGATGAAAGCGCCGCTATATCATCTTTTTTAAGCCTGAATTTTATATCCGGTTTTTTCCTCAGCACGCCAAGTCCGGAACAGGGAAGGTCCGCTATCACTATATCGGCCTTTTCTTTCAGGCTTTTATCTGTAACAGAAGCGTCAAATACCTCTGTTACTATGTTGTCTATTTTAAGTCTGGCTGTATTTTCTTCTATAAGATCTGTTTTTTCTTTTGAGATATCCCGGCTGAGCACATCCGCCCCCGGAAACAGCTCTGCTATGTGCAGGCTCTTGCCTCCGGGAGACGCGCAAAGGTCGACAACCCTTTCCACCCGGCTTCCTTCCGCAGCTTTTTTTGTCTCTTCTCCAACCATGATGGAGCTTAGGTCCTGTATAAATATCTGTCCTTTTTTAAAGACTTCAGATGCTGTTATATCTCCCGAATTGGCTATTTCCACAGCCGCGTCTGATTCATCAAACACCCAGACATCAGCGCCTTCATTCAGAAGCGTGTTTATCACCTCATCTTTAGAGCCGTTCCTAAACACAACTCTCGCACAGATCCCCTCCGCCGGTTCTTCACTTGCCTTGAAAAAATTATCAGCCAGGGACTTGGAATGCTCCTTTACTATCATCTCGTACATCCACAAAGGCGCTGAATATTTGACATTTTCCGGCATCCCGGGCTTTATCCCGCCTCTCTGGAAAGACCTGAGAAGTCCGTTAACATACGGCGCCAGCCCGTCAAGTCCCCTGTCCTTTGTAAGCTTAACGGCCTCTGATACTGCTGCCCTGTCCGGCACTGAGTCCATAAACAGCATCTGATATATGCTCATTCTCAGGATATTCTTTATCAGGGGCTTTATTCTTTCAACCTTTACATTTGAATAAGAGCTTATTATCCAGTCAAGAAATATGGCTCTCTCCACCGTGCCGTAATACAGTCTTTCCCCGAAGGCTCTCTCCTGCCTTGTGTAAAGAACTGCCGGAAATGCGCCCTTTACGACCTTATGGCTTAAAGCTCCCCGTTCGAGGGTTTCGACAAGCATATCCAGGACTGCACTTCTTACATCATCACTTTCCGAATTCATAGCCCTTTTCTATCCTTTTTCCTCTTAAGAATTCCTCTGTTTTCATTCTTTTTTTGCCTTCAAGCTGAACCTCATTCACCTTCAGCGTACCGTTTCCGGTTTGTATATGCAGATTTTTCCTGTCAACATAAGATACCGTTCCCGGGCACACACCTTCTTCGTCATCTTCTGTCACATCAGCATCCCATATCTTGAACATCTTTCCGTCAAGTGATGTGAACGCGCTCGGCCAGGGATCGCAGGCTCTTATCTGCCTTTCGATATCCACGGCATCATCGTTAAAATCTATCCTGCCCGCCTCTTTATCAAGCTGTTTGATGTATGTGTGGTCTTCCTCGTTCTGCGGTCTGGGACTCAACGTCCCCTCCTCTATCCTGTCCAGTGCTTCAACGAGCATTTTTGCGCCTTTTTGCGCAACCTTAGGCTCAAGCGTTTTTATAGTCTCCTTAGCGTCCATATCTATTTCTTCCTGCAGCAGTATGTCCCCGGAGTCAAATTCATACGCAACGTTCATTATCGTAACCCCTGTTTTTTCATCCCCGTTAAGGATAGGCCCTCTGAGAGGCGATGCGCCTCTGTACCGGGGAAGCATGGACGGGTGGATATTTATACATCCAAATGGCGCCATGTGCAGCAGCCTTTCGGGAAGCTTTTGCGCATATGCGGTAACCACAAATATATCCGCCTTCAGGGTATCAAGTTCATCCAGCACCTTTTCATCCTTGATGAAAACAGGCTGGAACAGGGCAATTCCCTTTTCCAGCGCCAGTTCCTTGACCGGAGAAAACTTCATGCGCCTTCCTCTTCCGCTGGTCTTATCAGGCTGAGTTACCACTGCTATCACCTCATGGCGGGATCCGATCATTTCCTCCAGCGCGACCTTTGCAAGATATGGTGTTCCCAGAAAAATTATCTTCATTGCTCTGCTTCTGTCCCTTCCTCATCTTCTTCTCCGAAATAGTGAATGCCGTCTTCTGTTTTATCAACATAAAGTATGCCGTCCATATGATCGCATTCATGACATATGGCTCTTGCAAAAAGCCCCCTCGCTCCTATCTCGTATGGCTTTAATTCTCTGTCATATGCCTTAAGCCTGATATGTTCAGGCCTTGTCACAAAAGCGTATTTACCCGGAAATGAAAGGCATCCCTCAGTATCGCACTGAGTCTCGTCTGATAGCACTTCGATCTCGGGATTTATTATCACCAGATCCTCTCCGTTATTATGTGTGAGCGGATCCGGCGCGTCGATCTCGTTCCCGTCCTCGTCTGTATCGGTCAGAGGCGCTTCCACTGTAACTATGCATATCCTTTTTAATACGCCTACCTGCACCGCCGCAAGTCCGGCACCGTTCGCGTCATGAACTGTCTCTATCATGTCGTCGATCAGTTCATCCACTCTGGGTGTGATCTCTTTTACTTCCTTTGAGCGCTTTCTGAGTATATCGTCCTCTTCCGTCCTTATTGTTCTAAGTGCCATATTTACCTCTTGCTTTCTCCCATCATTGAAAAATCAAATACCATATCCGCCGTCTTAAGCGGACTTGCGTTATCGTAAGCCTCCACGCTGTCCTTTATGTCTGTAAGATCTTTATAATACGGACTTTTTACATAGAGCACCATTCTGTGTTTATCGTTTATCTTTGCTATGGGCGCTTTTCCCGGACCTATTTTTATTATCTCTTCCCCGCCGGGACGGGCAGCCTCCTTTGCTTTTATTGACATCTCTATCACACGGCTTATTTCATTTGCTCTTTTAATGAGTGTTTTTTCATCCTCCGACGCTATCATTATGCCCATCATATTCATAACCGGCGGATACCCGAGCAGCTTTCTGTATGACATCTCATAGTTGTAAAATTCCTTGTAATCCTGTTTCGCGCCCAGCCTTATGGAATAATTTTCCGGAGAATAGGTCTGCACTACCACATCTCCTTTTTTCTCTCCTCTTCCGGCTCTGCCTGCCGCCTGTGTTATCAGCTGGAATGTACGCTCCGCGGCAACATAGTCGCCCGAATATAACGAAAGGTCCGCCGCGAGTATCCCCACCAGCGTTACACAGGAAAAATCGTGACCCTTAACTATCATCTGCGTTCCTATCAGGATGTCAGCCTCGTGGTCAGCGAATGCACTGAGGATCTTTTCGTGACCGTCCTTTTCCCTGGTAGTGTCAAGGTCCATTCTCAACACCCTTGCCCCAGGGTATGATCTCCTGACGGTCTCTTCCACTTTCTGGGTTCCTGTCCCGAAGGTGCCGATATATTCAGACCCGCACTCCGGACATTTTTTCATCATTGGGGTTTCATATCCGCAATAATGACACATAAGCTTTCCGTTTTTATGATATTTCAGCGACACATCACAGTGCGGACATTTTACAGCCGTTCCGCAGCTTCTGCAGGATACAAAGCTCGAATACCCTCTTCTGTTTATGAAAAGTATTATCTGCTCCTTTTTTTTAAGTCTGTCCTTTATCAGCTCATCAAGCCTTCTGCTTATCATGCTCCGGTTTCCGGAGTTTAATTCCTCTCTCAGATTTACTATCTCCACATTCGGAAGCTGCGCTCCCGATGCTCTTTCCTCAAGCTCGTAAAGAACATAGGCTCCTTCTTTTGCTTTTCTGTAGCTTTCTATCGAGGGCGTGGCGGAACCCATCACCAACATGGCGGAGCTCATTCTTGCCCTTTCAGCCGCCACTTCCCTCGAATGATATCTTGGGATGTTTTCGTTTTTATATGTTCCCTCGTGCTCCTCATCAATGATGATGATCCCGAGGTTGGGGAAGGGGGAAAAAAGTGCCGAGCGCGGACCGATGATGATATCCACCTTTCCTTCCCTTGCTTTTTCAAGCTGGTCGTATTTCTGGGCATTCGTAAGCTTCGAGTTGATAACGGATATCCTGTCGCCGAACTTCTTATAAAACCTTATCACGGTCTGATATGTAAGCGCTATCTCCGGAATAAGAACTATGGCCTGCCGGCCTTCCTTTATGACTTCTTCTATAAGGTCTATATATATTTCAGTCTTTCCGGAGCCGGTCACTCCTCTTATCAACGAAGGTCTTATATCACCCTTTTTATATCTTGCTTTTATATCATCCGATATCTTCTTCTGCGCTTCATTCAGCCTGATATCGTATCCCTGTTTGACCTTTATATTAAACGCGTCTCTCAGATTTTCTTTAATGTCTATTCTGATAACGCCGCTTTTTTCAAGCGACCTGAGCGTGGATGCCGATATATTAAGCTTGTCCCTTACTATATCAAACGGCAGGACCTTTTCTATTACAAGCTCCTCCATAAGCCTTCTTTTGGCTGCTGAGCGCTTATCCGAATAAAGCTTTTCAAGAAACGCTCCTGCCTCGTCCTCTTCCATATCAAGATACACAAATTTTTCCTTGACAGGCTGCGCGCTTTTCTTTACCGGAAGGACCGTCTTCAGCGCCCTGTTCATCGTTGAGCCGTAATTGGTCTTGATGAAATACGCCAGAGCGATCATATCGCCTGTTATCGAGGTGCTGTTTTTAACCACTTCACTTATGCTCTTGAGCTTTTCCCCGTCATACGAGGCATGCTCCTTAACATTTAAGACAAAGCCTTTTACGGGCTTGTTGCCCCTTCCGAAAGGGATGATAACCTGGCTTCCCGGCCGCACTTCATTCTCCAGCTCATCAGGAATGATATATTCAAAAGGCCTGTCCAGTTTTTCATGAGATATGTCAATGATGATATCGGCAAAGCTTCTCATTTTCCGGCCTCTTTAAGTATCTCCTGTATGATAACTCTTTCGTCAAAGGGAGTCTTCTTCCCTCCTTTATCCTGATAGTCCTCATGTCCTTTTCCGAGAAGAAGTATTACGTCCCCTTTTTCCGCGATCTCAAAGCTGTGTTTTATCGCTTCTTTCCTGTCGGGAATGATAATGTATTCACCGTCTGTTTTTTCGATCCCCGTAACTATATCACTTATTATATCTTCAACGGCTTCCATTCTTGAATTGTCTTCCGTGATTATGGATAAGTCCGCGTACCTTCCGCTCATCTCACCCATTTCATATCTCCTTAGTCTGGATCGGTTTCCGCCGCACCCGAAGAGACTTATTATCCTGCGCGGCTCATATCTTCTCATAGCCTTTAATATACTCTCCATAGCGACCGCGTTATGTGCATAGTCTATCAGCACTGTGAAATCCGGCGACACAGCTACAGGCTCCATTCTTCCTCTTACATGAACCTCTAAAAGCGCCTCTCTTGCTGTGTCATCGTCTATCCCCAGCGCACGCGTCACACTCATTGCTCCAAGCACGTTATACACGGAATATCTTCCGGGGGCACTGACTTTGTACTTTTTTTCACTCCCCTTGATATCAAAGCTCATACCCAGAAAAGCGTTTTCTCTGAGATGTATCACATTTTCCGCTTTAAGGTCTGACTGCTCATCTATTGAAAATGTCTTTATATCGCATACGGCGCCCGCAGTCATTTCAGGACAATGCTCATCATCCGCGTTAAAATGACCGTGAATGCACTGCTTAAAAAGAAGGCTTTTGCAATGGATATATTCCGCCATATCGATATGCTCCGCCCCGCCAATATGATCAGGAGTGAGATTCGTGAATACCGCATGGTCAAAAACTATCTGTGACACCCTGTTCATCTTAAGGGCCTGTGATGACACCTCCATAACGCAGGTATCACAACCGTTCTCCACCATTTTTCTCATCAGACGCTCAACCTCATAGGATTCCGGGGTTGTCGTCTTTGTCTTTATGAGCTCGCCTCCGACATCCGCGCCTATTGTACCGATGATTCCGACCTTATGTCCTGCTTTTCCAAGAACAGAGGCGATGATCGACGCTGTGCTGGTCTTTCCTTTTGTCCCTGTCAGCGCTACTGTCAGCAGCTCATCCTCCGGTCTGTCAAAATATATGCTGCTTGCCGCCCCTAAGGCCACTCTGGTATCCGGTGTTTTAAGGATGGTAAGTTCCTTAAGGGCTTCCTCCGTTATTCCCATAGCCTCAAAGTCCACGTCGTTTTGCAGGATGATCACGCTTGCGCCCTTTTCCACCACCTGGGGTATAAAGTCGTGTCCGTCTGCCAATGCTCCTACAAAACAGAAGAAGGCACAGCCTTCTTTTACTATCCTGGAGTCTATTATCAGATCTGACACCTCTGTATCAACACTCCCTCTTACAACCTCATATTCCGTATCCGCCAGTAATTCCTTTATCGTTTTCATATCTACTGCACCTGAGAATTATACATTTCCTCGAATGTTATTACATCTACAAGTATCTCACGCGGTTTGGAGCCGTTGACAGGGCCTATCGCCCCCATCTCCGCAAGCTGGTCTATTATCCTTGCCGCGCGGTTAAAGCCTATTGAAAAGCGCCTCTGCAGCATTGATGACGAGGCTTTTCCGGCCTCTATACATGCCATGCCTGCTTCGTAAAGATATTCATCATATCTTCCGTCGTCTCCTCCGGCATCCGCTCCGCCTCCCGAGCTGCCTCTGGCTGCCGGATTGTTTATATATTCCTCTATCTGTCTGGACTCTTCTGCGAAGAATTCCTCCTGCTTGTTCTTTTTAAGGAATCTTACCACATTCGCGACCTCTTCCTCTGATATGAACGCGCCCTGAACCCTGACGGGTTTAGAGTATCCGGTCGGATAAAAGAGCATGTCTCCGTTTCCGAGAAGCTCCTCCGCCCCTTTCATATCTATTATCGTCCTTGAGTCAACCTGAGACGCGACAAGCAACGCCACCCTTGCAGGGATATTTGCTTTGATCAGGCCGGTAACGACATCAACGGACGGTCTCTGCGTGGCAATTATAAGGTGTATCCCGGCAGCTCTTGCCAGCTGTGCCAGCCGGCAGATAAGAGCCTCCGCCTCCTTTGAGGCAACCATCATAAGGTCGGCAAGCTCGTCTATAATGATAACTATCTGCGGCATACGCTTGGGATTTTCCTCTTCTTTGCTCAATGTGCCTTTATCCAGCTTATCGTTATAGCTTTTGAAATCCCGGACTCCGGAAAGCTGCATCCTCTGATAGCGGTTTTCCATTTCATTCACCGCCCATCTCAGTGTGCTCACTGCCTGACCCGGGTCTGTCACCACGTCCTTAACAAGGTGCGGTATTCCGGAATATACTCCGAATTCTATCTTTTTCGGGTCGATGACTATAAGGCCGACCTCTGATGGCTTTGCTCTGTAAAGAATGGCCATTATGATAGTATTGACGAAGGTGGATTTACCGGAACCTGTCGTGCCTGCCACAAGCAGATGGGGCATCTTAGCGATATCGGATACGATCACATCGCCGCTGATGTCCTTTCCTGCGGCAAATGCTATCTTTGATTTATGGTTCATAAGGTCCGGCGCTTCAAGAAGCTCTCTCATCAGCACCATTTCCTTATCCGCATTCGGTATCTCTATTCCTATCGCCGCACGCCCGGGAATAGGCGCCTCTATACGTATGTCAGATACCGCAAGATTCAGCTTGATGTCATCTTCAAGCTTGGTGATCTTGCTGACACGGGTTCCCATCTCCGGCTGAAGCTCATATCTGGTAACAGACGGGCCTGACTGCCTGTCAATCACCTTTGCCTCCACACCAAAGTTGGCAAGTATTATCTCCAGATTCCTTGCTACTCTGTCCAGCTCAGCTTCATTTCTGCCCTTTTCGCGGCCTCTCCTTCTGGCCAGAAGCTCCAGCGGCGGATATTTATAACCGGCGGAGGATGCCGGCGCTGCCTTCTTCTTTTCCGGTGTTATCTTCGTCTCAGAGGTCACCTTTTGAGCAGGCTTCTTTTCTTCTCTTTTTAAGTTCGGTCCGGCTTTTGCGATCTGCGTCTTTGCGGCAGCGGTCTTTTTCGGTGTCTCTGCTTTCTGCGCTCTGGGAATAAGCGGCATCACCTGGCCGCCGCCATTCTCAGGCTGTTTTTTTGTTATCTCCCTAACCTCATCCGGCGACGCCGTTTGCGATGCAATATCCACATTTGTGCTCACACCTATTGATTTTGGTCTGTCTCCCAGCGGTCTTACATTATCGCTTCTTAACGGCTGCGCCCTGTTGAAAGATCTCTTAAGCGGGACTCTCGGCCGTTTTATTTTCTTGTTGGTCTGAACTATCCTGATGACAACGCCATTCTCATCTTTTGTTGTATAAACGGTATCCTCATCATCAGGATACTGCCTCTCCACGCGGCGATCCCTTCCGGGTCTTCGCAAGCTTTCTGTCCCGTCAGGATAAAACTCCTTTTCCCTGTCTTTTTTGACAGGCTTTACGATCTTTCCGCCTTCTCTTTTATCTTTTTCTCTTTCCTCTGGTATCCACTCCTTAAAAAACGTCAATACCTCGGTTATCACCGTAAGGCAGCCCAGCGCCGCTATTATAGTAACGACATAGGCCCCGGTTTTGCCGACAGCCCTGGTAAGACCGTAGGCCAGAGTTCCGCCTGCAATGCCTCCGCCTTTTACCTGAACGGCACACTCCCTGAAATATTCAACAGGTGAATAGTCCATATAATCCGCAAAGCTTACAAGATGCAGGAAGACAGATAACATCACGAAAAGAACAATGAAGCAAACTACCTTGCTCTTCTTAGTATCCCTGCTCATTATGACGTAGGCGGAAAGAATGATGATAAGTATCGGAAAAAGATACGCAGCCAGGCCGAAAACACCCAAAAGTCCATATCTTATCCATCCGCCGAAATTCCCCAGTATATTAAAAAGACATACCTCAAGAAAAACAGCAACAGCTGTGAATATCACAAGCTTAAGTGTTCCTTTGCTGCTGTCAGCCGCTGCTTTTTTCTTTTTTGAATATTTTCTTTGTGCCATTATTTCCTCATCTTGTGTATCTAAGCTGTTTCTCATCAATATATTGTACCTTTTTTCACCTTGTTATTCAACACCTTAGTGACACGCTATAACATGGCTCCGCCTCCCCTCACCCGCTGAAGATGCATATATATATCGATGTGTAACTAACCCGGCAACCGTCATGCGGAGATATATATCCTTCGAGGCGTGGAATGAAGATTTCACATGCAAGACGCCCCTCATCCGTCGCCTCCGGCGCCACCTTCCCCCAAAGGGGCCATTGCCGATCACGCAAAAAAATGCCGGCAATGCATTAACATCTGCCGGCATTTAAGCTTATTATTAAAATTACGTATTATTTTGCGTCTTTTATGCTGAACGAAACACGTCCCAGCTTATCAGGCCCCAGGCATTTAGCCTTCACCTCATCTCCGAGAGTAAGCACATCCTCAACTCTTCTTATTCTTTCATGCGCGATCTTTGAGATATGTACCATTCCCTCTTTTCCGGGGGCAAACTCCAGAAAAGCTCCGAAGTCCTTTATGGAAACAACCTTTCCCTCATAAACCTTTCCCGTTTCAAATTCACTTACGATAGTGTCTATGATCTTACCTGCCTCTTCAAGCATATCCTTCTCAACACCGCAGATGCTTACCATTCCATCGTCATTGATGTCTATCTTCACGCCGGTCCTCGCGATGATCTCGTTGATGACCTTACCCTGCTTTCCTACAACATCTCCTATCTTTTCCGGATCTATCTGCATGCTGACAATCTTCGGAGCATATCTGCCGACTTCTTTTCTCGGCTCGCTTATAACAGGCTCCATCACCTCATGAAGGATATATGTTCTTGCCTGCTTTGTCCTGGCTATAGCTTCCTCAACGATAGCTCTTGTAAGCCCGTGTATCTTTATATCCATCTGGATAGCAGTTATGCCGATGTCCGTGCCGGCAACCTTAAAGTCCATATCTCCAAAGAAATCCTCAAGACCCTGAATATCGGTAAGTACAAGGTATTCGTCATCGCTTGCGCCTGTAACAAGTCCGCAGGAGATACCTGCAACCGGCCTTTTGATAGGAACGCCTGCAGCCATAAGGCTGAGAGTTGACGCACAAACCGAGGCCTGGCTGGTCGAACCGTTGGATTCAAAGGTTTCTGAAACGAGCCTCAAAGCATAAGGAAATTCCTTCTCGTCAGGAATGACAGGAAGGAGCGCCCTTTCCGCAAGCGCGCCGTGGCCGATCTCCCTCCGTCCCGGACTTCTGTTAGGCCTTGCCTCTCCAACTGAATATGCTGGGAAATTATATTGATGCATATATCTTTTGGATGTAACTTCCAGATCCAGTCCGTCCAGCTTCTGAGCCTCTGAAAGCGGTCCCAGTGTGGTTGCAGTCATGATCTGTGTCTGTCCTCTTGTAAACATTCCCGAACCGTGAGCTCTCGGAAGCAGGTCTATCTCTGCCGCGAGAGGTCTGATCTCATCCATAGCACGGCCGTCCGGTCTCTTTTTATCCATGAGTATCATCTTACGTACGGTTTTCTTCTGGTACGCATAAACAGCTTCGTCTATGAACTCTATCCACTCCTCATGTTCAGCCGCAAATTTTTCCTCAAGCATTTCCTTGATCTCTAAAATGTTTTTATCTCTTTCCTGTTTTACGTCAGTAAATACGGCTTTTTCCATTTCTTCAGCAGGTACAAGCTCCATAACTGCCGCTGTTATCTCTGCCGGGATGATGTGTCTCTCATAGTCATGTTTTTCCTTGCCCACTTCAGCAATGATCTTCGCGAAGAACTCATTGATCTTTTTATTAAGATCATCTGCGGCATAGATAGCCTCTATCATCTTGTCTTCCGGCACCTCATTCGCGCCCGCCTCGATCATTATCACCTTCTCAGGCGTTGATGCCACGGTAAGGTTCAGATCAGATACATGCCTCTGATCCTGTGTCGGGTTGAAGATAAGCTGACCGTCAATCATACCCACCTGAGTCATTGCAACCGGTCCGTCAAACGGAATATCAGATATGCATGTGGCCAGCGCGCTTCCAAGCATTGCCGTAAGCTCAGGTGAGCAGTCAGGGTCAACACTCATTACAAGATTGTTGAGCACAACATCATTTCTATAGTCCTTCGGAAAAAGCGGCCTCATAGGTCTGTCTATAACACGGCTTGTAAGCACTGCGTTATCAGATGGCCTTCCCTCCCTTCTGGTGAATCCTCCGGGGATCTTTCCAACTGAATAAAGTTTTTCTTCAAAATCAACACTCAACGGGAAAAAATCGATACCTTCACGCGGTTTCTCGGAAGCGGTTGCCGTAGATAGCACAACCGTCTCTCCGTAATAAAGCAGAACCGCCCCATTTGCCTGTGCACCCACGCGCCCGATATCCGCACGCAGAGTCCTTCCCGCAAGTTCCATTTCGAATGATCTGAAATCGCTCATGTTTCTCTCCTTTTTTCTGAAAATTTCTATTTATTAACTTCAGACAAAGGCCTCCGAAACAACTGAAAACATCACGATCGGCTCATGAGATTTTCAGTAGCTTCGGGCTTTCCTTTGTCATGCCGTAATAAAACTGCCTTCTGAAACTAACAATAGACCGGGCCGCTGGCGGCCGGGTCTATTGAGATTGCATTATTATTTTCTGATGCCGAGCTTTTCGATAAGCTCACGGTATGCCTCTATATCTTTTTGCTTAAGATAGTCAAGGAGGCCCCTTCTGCGACCTACCATCTTCAGAAGTCCCCTTCTTGAATGGTGGTCTTTTTTATGCTCCTTAAGGTGCTCGGTAAGTTCCTTTATCCTATATGTCAGGATAGCAACCTGTACCTGTGTCGAACCGGTATCATCAGGAGTTTTTCCATACTCTTTGATGATCTCAGCTTTGATCTCCTGTGTGATCATTTTATTTTCCTCCTGTTATTAAAATCGCCTTGCTCCAAGATGAGGCCGGAGTGTCCTTCATCCGGGGGCAGGTATGCAACTTCGACATTTTACCATATTATGCATACTTGTCAATATATTATTGCCCCCACCGGAGCCTTCAACCATCGCCTCCGGCTATTTGACGCGGCCGGCAACACCCAAAAAATGATCTCTATGATCATTTTTTCTGATGCCTAAGTGCTTTTCGAACTTGTGGACCGAAGCACTTGCCGCTAAAAGCCTCCGAAAAATATAAGAACCAAAACGGCTCATCCGGAACCCCCGGAAATACATATGCCGCGAGCCGGTATGATATGAGCTCCCACCGAAGATGCATATATATATCGAAGTGTGACTAACCTGGCATGTGTCACACGGAGATATATACATCAAGACGGGATTATAAGATAAACCTTTCAAACTCCCGCCGATGATGCATATATATCGACGGGCGACTAACCCGGCACCTGTCGCCCGGAGGTATATATGCTTCGAGGCGGGATAGTCAGATTTCACATGCGGTGCGTCCCTCATCCGTCTGCCTTCGGCGGCCACCTTCCCCCGGAGGGGGGCTATGGTCGCGCCTTTTATTTCCAGGTGGTACGGTTGATGAACATCGGCCGGGATTTTGAATACATGATCTTCTGGCTCGTGTACAGCCCGTAATATCCTGAGAGCCGATAGCTTACAGCCGTTACTATCATATAAAGCGGCAGGCCTTTAAGTCCGAATAACTCTATACATATACAGATCGACGCTATCGGGCAGTTTGTCACACCGCAGAATACACCTGCCACCCCCAGTGCCGCGCCCGCGGCGGCCGGAAGCCCTATCAACGGGGCGAACGCACAGCCAAACGTAGCGCCAATGAAGATCGTGGGTATTATCTCACCGCCTTTATAGCCGGCGCCCAAGGTAAGCGCGGTAAGCACCATCTTGGCTATGAACGCGTACCATAGAGCATTGCCTTCCATTGCGGCCACGATGCTCTCTATCCCCGCCCCGTTGAACTCACGGGTCCCAAGAGCGAGAGATATCAGTACGACCAGCGCTCCGCCTGCCAGGATCCTGACAAACTGGTTCGGAATAAAGCGTATATACAGTTTTTCTGTTTTGCGAAGAACTATGCAGAAGATTATACTGACCGCTGCGCAGACGATGCCAAAACCTGCAGCTTCTATACCAGAAAGCCAGTCAAACTCCGGAAACCCGATCACCGGATATCTTTCCGGAACATATCCGATCAGCTTCGCTGTCATTCCCGCAGTAAGCGCAGACGCTACACATGGCACGAGCGCGGAATAGTGCAATATCCCTATGCTCACAACCTCCATCGCAAAAACAGCAGCCGTAAGAGGCGTTCCGAACATCGCGGAAAAAGCCGCACTCATTCCGCAAAGAGTCATTACCGTTATTTCTCTCTTGTCAAGCCGAAGCGTTTTAGCGAACCATGTTCCTATGCTGCCGCCTATCTGAAGAGCCGCCCCTTCTCTGCCGGCGCTTCCTCCTAAAAAGTGGGTTATAGCTGTTCCAACAGTGATGAGAGGTGTCATCCTGAGCGACAGTTCCTCATTAGAAGAGATCGATTCCAGAACATTATTGGTGCCCTGCGACGAAGGTACCCTGAAAAGATGATAAAAGCATACTATCGCAAGACCGCCAACAGGCAACAGAAATAACAGCCAGCTGTTCGCTTCCCTGAGCCCCGTAAGATAGTTGATGAGCATGGCAAAGCCTGTTGCATATGCTCCTATCCCGAGTCCGAGTATGAGCGCAAACAAAAGATTTCTGAAAAAAGCAAAGATGTCATAGCTGACAGCCTTTACTCTTTCTTTGCTGAACTGATCCGTTTCGTCTTTCTCAGTGACCCGGAAGCGCTCCTTTTCCTCCATCGATCTGTCTTCATCATATCTGTTATCCATTCGGAAAATTATACCACAAAAAGAAGGTGCAAGGCAATCTCACTGTTCAGCCCGGACTATTTATCAGGCTGAACAAAATGCGCCTGCGGATGATCACACAGTTCACCCGTCAGGCACATAAATGCTTAAAGTAAAAACCCGTCTGTTAAGATCTAAAATCTGCCGACCTTTGTAAGCTTCTTCGGAAGTTTCGGCATCTTGCCTTCAACTATCACGATCGCATCTTCATCACAGGCATCAACACAGTCGCCGCAGCTCTCGCACATATCCTGGTCTATCATGTGAATGAAATTCTTCTTACCTTCTATGGCCATTTCATCACACTCATCAATGCAGTCTGTGCAGCCTGTACACTTATCAGGCAGAATGACGTAAGTAGCACCCTTGCGGAAGCATACATCGGCAGGACATGCTTTCCTTTTGATATGGGCGTCAAATTCGGACGCGAACAGACCGATAGCGTCAATAAGCGGCTGAGGCATACTCTGCCCGTAGGGACAGTACGCTCCCGCCATAATGAGTTCTCCCACTTCCTTTATAAGGTCAAGATCATTATTCTTTCCTTTTCCTGCTGTCATCTCCTCGCAGATAGTTTTAAACTGAAGCGTCCCCTCGCGGCACACAACGCATTTACCGCAGGATGCAGTCCAGGCCTCATTCATATGCTGAGCCATGAAGGAAACGATGCATGCATCCTTGGGAACAAGTGTAATAGAGCTGTAAAGCTCGTCTACGCCCACCTCCATCTCAGAGAGCTTTTCCGGAAGCACCATCCGGCCTCTTAAGCCGCCCACAATAACGGCCTTCGCGTCTTTTGCGTCTATCACTTCACTGAGTTTTGTGCCGACAGCTACCTCTTTAACCTCATTACCTACAGTGATGAATTTAGTGCCAAAGTCGTCCTTGCCGAGCCAATATGCATTTTCGGGAAGGATAACGGCAATCTCTCTTTCCTCGTACTCAGCAACATAGCCGTCTATCATCATAGGACGCGGAAGCTTTCCCAAAAACTGTTGCTGGCAGGAGAACGGATTATCTCCTGTAAGCGTCTTTATTCCCGTTTTAGCCTCCCAGCCAAAACCGGGATCGGAAATATCCTCAGGAAGCAGCACCATACATTGATCGGCACCGTTCATCTCAGCGAATTTTTCCACACCCGCCTTAACCTCCTGCGGATATGTCGAGACAATATATGCCGCGTTTTTTGAATAACAGTCATCCTTTACGAGACTTAAAACAACAAGCTTATTCATTACTGCTCACCCCCTTTCAGAACTGCGGGTTCCGCCGCTTCGCCCGTATAGTCATTCCAGAACTTCTGCGGAGCGATCTGAAGCCTCAGATCACACTGCAGGCATCTGTCGGTTTCACATGAAGCCTGGTCACAGGTAAAACCGTCTGTTATAGGCGCGAAATCCGCTTTTCTTTCAGCCGCGTCGCGCTCTGCCATCTCACGTCTTTCGATATCGCCGAAGCCTTCTATGCGGCCGACCCAGGGTGATGCTTTTCTCACGGCGAGGCACTCATCGATCATTCCGTCTCCGCCAAGATACCTATCCATTATTTCCGCAACATCTCTTCCGCCTGCGATAGCATCTATAAGGAACCTCGTTCCGGTTATAACGTCTCCGGCCGTAAATACGCCATCAACGCTGGTCTTGTATCCGCTCTTCCCTGTCGCGGGATCTATCGGATACCCGAATTCGTTCAGTTCAAGACCGAATTCGTCGGTAAGGCCCGTTACCTGCCCTGCCGCAAATACTATGCTGTCACACGGAATGGTATAAGTGCTGTCCGGAACAGGGTCTTCAACCAGCGCCCTTGTTTCCGGGTCAAAGTGAAAGCTGTTTATCTTATGAACCTGAAGACCTGTTACCTTTCCGCCGTCTCCCAGGATAGCTTCGTTTGAATGAGAATCGAAAAGAGCTGCCCCCTCTTCAAGAGCCGCGTCCCTTTCCTCCGGTGATGCCTGGGAAGCGTCTTTCTCAAGACATACCACATTCACTGCCTTCCCCATTCTGATACATGTTCCCGCAACGTCGAAGGCAACATTTCCTCCGCCGATGATATTAACCGTATCGCCTAAATCTATTTCTTTATTGAGTCTCTGTGCCTGGAGGATCTCAAGAGCTGAATAAACCTGAGGCAGATCCGCCCCCGGAAGATACCCCAGCTTCTTGCCAACGCTCGTTCCTATGGCAACCAGGACAGCGTCAAAGTCGTTTTTAACCTCGTTTATGCTGTTTACAGGATGGTCGCATTCAATTTTAACGCCGCTGTCTTCGATAATCTTTATCTCGTCAAGGACAGCCTGTGTCGGAATACGGTATTCCGGCATTCCGCTGGTCATATGACCCCCCGGTATATTTTTGGATTCAAATACCGTTACGTCATGCCCTTTCTTGTTGAGATAGTAGCCGGCTGTAAGACCTGCTGCGCCACCTCCGATGACAGCAACCTTCTTTCCGCTTCTGTCCGCAACCTTAAGATACTGTTCTTTCCAGCTCTGAGTCTCATCGTGCTCAGCGGCATATCTCTTGATATTCCTTATGGATACCGCGCCGTTAAGATCTCTTCTCTTACAACCTTCATTCTCACAGCGGTTGTTGCATACAAGACCAAGCGCATGCGGGAACGGAACCTTTTCGCGGATAATACCGACTGCCTTATCGCAATCGCCTTCGTTAACAGCCCTGAGATAGGCCGGGATATCAATATGCGCCGGACATTCAGCCTGACACGGCACAAGAGCAACATCCCTCGGAAGATCCTCCCTGAATACTCCAACCTTATCACGGATAGATCCGGTAGGACAAACCTCAACACAGGCACCGCAGAAACGGCACTCCGCTTCCTTGAGCGTACTTCCGTCTATCACCACCTGCATCCTTCCGTCCACCTTCGCGAATTTAAGAGCTGATACGCCTCTCAGATCTCCGCAGGCCCTTACGCATCTGCCGCAAAGGATGCATCTGTACATCTCATGAAGCATGAGAGGATTGGTCTCATCCGCCGCAACACGTATCTTTATCTCTCTGAGTTCACGTCCGGTATCTCCTATGTACTGGGAGATAGATGCCAGCTGGCATTTTCCGTACTTGGGACATCCGGTACATTCGCTCGGATGAGTCTTGAACATAAAGTCGCAGGAAAGCTTGCGGATCTTCTCCGCAAGCTCTCCCTTGGTTGAAACGACCATTCCTTCTTTAACTTTTTCGGAGCAGGATGTAACCACCCCCTCAACTCCTTCGACTTCAACAACGCAAAGCCTGCAGCCGCCGTTCGGACTAAGATCTTCGTGGTAGCACAGGTGCGGGATATATATCCCGTTTTCCAGTGCCGCCTCAAGTATGCTTTTGTTTTCGTCCGCTGTTACCTGGCGGCCATCAATAGTTAACTTGATTTCAGCCATAGTTTTTCCCCTTAATTTTCTTCACAATATTCAGCTACGCCCTGACCGGCAAACCTTCCTGTGTTTACGCAGTAGCCCATGGTGTTGCCGGGAAGCAAGAACATGTAGCTGCCTCCGTAGATAGTACAGGTGTCTGTACCTGCCGCGTAAAAGCCCGGTATAACATTCCTGTCGTCATCAAGGACCTCGCAGTTTTCGTTGACATTGATGCCGCCTAATGTTCCGTATCACGACGGGCGAAAAAGCCCTGCATAGAACAGCCCCTTCCTGATGGGCTTCATATACTTGGACGGTTTGTAGAACTGCGTATCCTGACTCTCGCACATATCGTTGTATTCTTCAACAGTCTCAAGGAACCTGTCAACATCAATACCGCATTTTTCCGCAAGTTCTTCCAGCGTGTCGGCGATAACAACATCCGGGTTTGTCGGATCATTCACTATATCTTCGCATGCTTGTTCAAAATCGTCAATATTATCAACGTAATGAACAAAATTTACTACATCAAGACCCTTCTTTTTATATGTCTTGATAATGCTGCTGTCTATAATGGAAAAACCGATGGCACCTTTTTGTATCTGTATCGCGTTGCCCGTAAATGTTGTATTCTGCATCTGCTCCTCGTTAATAAAGCGTTTGCCCTGCACATTAACAAGAAGGTTGGGCTGCATAAATACTATCAGGACACTCTGCACACCCATGTCGGAGCTGGGCAGGATATAGATCTTCTCAACTGTCATATCCGTTGTAGCAGCTCCTGCTTCGATCGCCATCTTTATACCCTCGCCCTTAAGCCCCGGTATAACGATGTTAAAAAGATCCTCTCCGAAGGTGTAGCCCATGCGCTCCTTCATATATTCCGGAGAATCGCCTGCGCCGCCTGTCGCAACCACAACGGCCCTGCAGTCAACATGGATCTCCCCGCCTTCTTTATCTGTAGCGTCCACTCCGCATATCCTGCCTTCGGCGTCTCTTAATATCTTTTTAGCAGGTGTTTCATAATAAAACTCCGCGCCGTTTTCTTGTGCCGCTTCAAGTATTGCTTTATTCATTAAAGCTCCGCCGTTACGGCCGATCCCGCCGTTGACAGCTACTATATGCCAGGTTGCCTCGCTCTTCAGGAAATATTTATATGCTCCCGCAAACTCAACGCCGAGGCCTTCAAGCCAGGCTATGGTATCCGCGGATGCCTCAAAATATTTTTTACCATATTGGCTTCCACGCGCCAGTGCGTGTACTCCATGAACATCTTAAATGCTCTTTCAACGTCGATATCAACCATTTAATCCTGCTGATATCTTGTACCTATCCCTAACGGTCCCATGCCCATATTTGCCGCTCCGCCTGAAACATTCTGTTTTTCAAAGGCTACCGCCTTAAAACCTGCTTCAGACGCTTCTACAGCCGCTGCCAGCCCGGCAGGACCTGTTCCTATCACAACAACATCTGCCTGTATATTTTTCATGCCCGGAACATCTCCATTAACAATGCTGTGAATCACCTGTAGTCATATCCGTCATCTGTAAACTGCATTCCGAGCTTTTCAAACTGCTCGTTGATCTTCGGAGGCACAAAGGGAACCTGTATCCAGGAATCGTATTTTCCTCCGGTATGTATGATGTGTCTGCCATGATTATCAACATCCCAGCTGAGCGGTTCGAACCAGCCTTCCCTGATATAGTTGCCGGCTATCTGGATGCGCAGCTTCTGCCCCTTGTGCCAGATACGGCTTGAAGGAACGATAGCGATATCAACCGGAACCACTTCTCCCGGCGAAAGCTTTAATTCCCTCAGCTGAGCCTGTACAGGCCAGTATTTCTTTGACTTCTTTTCGTCAAGTTCGCGGCGTGAAACTCTCATCTTGCCCCATGCGCCCGGATGCGGCTCGTTAAGTGTAAGCCACGGGATCCAGTTACCCCGGCTGTCCGCTTTTTGGACATTAACGAACATATCCATATCATCGTGGCCGTCCGCCTCAACCCAGAGCCTTAACCACATATAGCCGGTAAGCTCAACGTCCTCATTGAATGACATATCGAACTCCACTCTGTCGATATATCCGTCTTCTTTTGTCTCTGCGTTATACGACACAGAAGACTCAACGCTAACGGACTCATCATGCATAGTCAGGTTATCCGGATCAGACGCGTCAAGATAATATTTCCTGTATTGTGTACGCCTTAACGGGAATTCATTCTCCGGTCTCCTTACCGCGAAGTCATGATCCATTGCGTCCATTACGTCCAGTCTTACCTTCGGAGTCATCTCCCATCCATTATGAATATCCTTAAGATATCTGTCGTAGAAGCGCTTAAGATCTTCTATATTTTCCGGTGAATATGTGTCCGGCCATTCAAAATCCCTGTGGGCACGGAGCCACTTCATCCTGGATTTGCACGCAACATATGCCCTCATGGAACCCGGAAGGTGGAAGTGCGACCAGCCTGCGGTCTGATATACCGGTATCCTTACCTTGCTGAAATCAGCAACCTTGTCATTCCAGTATCCGTTCCTGAACGGATATTTGCGCGCCATCGCAACCTGGTCATCAACACCGCCAGGGCCTGTAACCTGCGCCGCGATAAATTCGTTAAATGAGAGAGCCGGTATACCGCCTTCATAAAGTGAATCGGCAAAAAGGTCTGTTGTACACTCCCACGGAGCTATACACGCAAGGTGAGGCGGGCACTCTGCAGCTATTCCCCACTGATGCATCGCAACACCTGAGTTTCCGCTCATACCTACCTTTCCGTTGCACCATTCCTGCTGCGCCAGCCACTCAACAAAGTCGTATCCGTCTTCCCTGTCCTGATGCGTGAACATATGAACATTGCCTTCTGAATGTCCCGCTCCGCGCACATCAACATTCGCTACAGCATATCCCTGGTAGCACCAGTAAGCCGGATCCACAGACTCAAACTTTGCCAGCTTTGAAACAGTGTTTGGAGGCACTCCCATGATCTGCCACTCACTCATTCCGTCTCCCGGCCTCTTGCCGAACCAGCTCCAGGAAACGATAGCCGGTATCTTCTCTGTAAGGTTTTTCGGAAGAAAGATGTCTGTATAGATCTTGCATCCGTCCCTTAACACCACCTCAACATCCTGGTGGCATATGACTCCCGGCGCTGCCTCATAGGTTCTCTGGTTGAATGCAGGACAGAACCCCTGCCCCATTCTTGCCATAGGATCTTCCGATTGCGCCAGGTCGATCTCTTCCTGGTCTGCCACCGGCTTCCTTGCCACCCTGTAGATAGCTTCGATCTCTTCACCCTGAAAAACTTCTTTCAATGTGAAAAATTGTCCGCTATTTTCAGCCATTTTTTTCTCCTTTTCAAAATATTTCATCTTGTTTATCAGCTGTTATGCTGTTTTATTCTGCTTCTTAGATTATAAAAAAAGCACCCGTTATTTTCAACGGACACTTTGTTTACATTTGTTGGTTTAAAGTTTTCTATTTCTCAAGATCATATTCTTTGATCTTCTCTTTCACCTGGTTCTTTTCTATTCCGAGGGCTATGGCCAGTTCGCCGAATAATTTATCCTCTGCCATGCTGAAATACCGCTCATCGCTCGCCGTTACTTTTTTGCCTTCGGCCAGACGTATCTTTTTTCGTATATGGATGGTTTTGAGCACGCTCACAAACTCCCTGCAGTCGCAGGTCTTCATTGTCTGTTTGTAGCATTCCTCCCTCTTTTTCTCATCAGTAATAACAAGAACTTTTATGCTGGGGATCTCTCTGAGGATCTTTTGTGCTTCCTTTTTAGATATGACAGGTCTCATTACCACCTTGTCATTATCACAGGGTGTAAATATCCGGCTTTTGCTGGAATAATATGGCAGCAGTGTGTAGTAGTCTTTGTCCTCGGCTCCTGTAAGGTCAGGCGCTCCTATCTTTTCCACTCTACACACGCCAACATTGCCGTAGACCACCAGGTCTCCTACCTGAAACACGTAATCCTCCCTTTCTTTTTTAATTCCCTTTTAGAGTTATTTTATCACAATCAGGGTAAATTGTAAGTGTTTTTTATGCCTTTTTGGGCTTTTTAGACACGGCCGGGCTTCACTGCCCCGAGCAGTTTTAATTCAGCCACGGAACAAAGGAAAGACCAACCGCTATAAGTATCGCCGGCAGCATGTTTGCAACAGGTATCTTTTTTTCGCGTATAAGATTCAGCCCCACGCAGAATATCAGTACAGAGCCCACAAGCGAAAGATCATCCAGCGCAAGATCGGTCATTACCGGACTGATAACACGAGCCAAAGCTGTTATCAGTCCCTGAAAAATGAATACCGGTATTGCCGCGAATATCGCGCCCTTGCCCAAAGTGCATGTCATTATGCAGATGGTGATAAGGTCGATTATGGCCTTCATTATAAGTATGGAATAGTCGTGGAACATTGCGTCGTTTATAGAACCGATAACTGCCATCGCGCCGATGCAGACAGTACATGACGCAGTTATGAACGCATCTGTAAATCCGCTGTCTCCATGGCTTTTTGTTTTCTTTTTAAGCCACTCGCCAAATCCGGCTATCCGCTTTTCCAGATCTATCAGCGTTCCGATGATAGTTCCTATTACCATGGCCAGTACAAGAAGGAGTGACTTCTGTGTATCAAACCCTCCGCCGTCTGAAGGAGCAAGCATTTTCGCAACAGCACCGCCCCCGCCTATGAACATGACGCAGATGCCGTTGCACATGATAAGTGTCTTCTGAAGCCTTTCGGGAATGAGTTTGCCGAAGATGAGCCCTATTATCCCCCCTAATATGACTGCCGCAGTATTTATTAAAGTTCCTAAACCTATCATGCTCCGCCTTTATCTAATGTCTTCTAATATCGTTTCTGCGATAAGCCTGCCTGAAAGCCGGTATCCTTCGGGTGAAAGATGGGTATGATCCGGACTGAAAAGTTCCTTCATATCCCTGCCGCTCTTTTTAACAAGCTTATCAAGATCTATGAGCGGTGTTTTTGTGCTCTTTGCCACTTTTTTTATATGTTCATTCGCCTTTTCAAAAACGGCGGAAAATCCGCTGCCGTCATATATGACATAATCCGCGAGATAGACAATGCAGCCCTTTTCTCTCAGAGCCTCTATGTTCTCTTCCATAACGCCATCCGCTTCCACTCCGTAATAATAGTTATTCCCGCAGTAAAGCATTATTACTATGTCAGGGCTGCAGCTTATCCGGGTATAGGAATCCGGGGTTATCCAGTCTCCGCATATACCGTCGTTATACACCTCTACACGTTTTGAAAAGCCCGCGTCTTCAAGGTCCTCATTCAGCTTTTCCTCCAGCGCCTCAGGGTAGGTGGGGTCACTTTGATTTACGCCTGATACATATGATCCGTGCTTTTCGGAGAACTGCCCTCCGTCATCAAGGCTAACCTCTATCTCGTTTTTTTCCATCTCTCCTTAAGCTCAGGGCTGCTGAACATCCCCCAGGTTATGCTGTCTCCGAAGCAGTCTATGACCACGTTATCCTTTTTTTCAAAAAGAGCCTTTACCCCGTCAGTGTTCCCTTCCACTCCTTCTCCTTGCGCGCACGCCGACATCACAGATACAACAAGCAGAAGAAGCAGGATAAAAATCCTTTTCATAATTTCTTTCCGCATATCATTTCGTAATGCCTATCCTGTCCGAAAGATCCGCATAATTAGCGATAACACTTGTTACATGAACATCCTTGTCGGTATAAAGCTCAATTCTCACAACTGAGTTGTTCTTGCCTTTTTTTATCGTCTCTGCTCTGGCTCTGATAATTTTCGCGCCAACTGTAGGCCGGAGATAGTTGATGGTTGAGGAGCTTGTTGTAGGCACAATTCCGTATTTCCGGAGAGAAGCGCCTCCCACAGTATCCGCAAGCGCAAACAGCAGCCCTCCATGCAGGGCTCCATTGGGGTTAAGGTGTTCCTCCCTTACCTCTATCCTTCCTTCACAATATCCTTCACCTATGTCTGTGATCTCTATTCCGGCAAGCTTTATAAATCCCGAATTGCTTATCCGCGCAAGCTCTTCGGCCTCTTCTTTTGTTAATTCCATATCTTACTAAAATTCAAACCTGTGCCTGAAATATTCCTCCAGGTCGTCTATCCTGACTCTTTCCTGCTCCATTGTGTCCCTGTCACGAACAGTGACGCATCCATCCTCATCCGAATCGAAATCATATGTGACGCAGTATGGAGTTCCTATCTCATCTTCTCTTCTGTATCTTTTCCCGATGGTTCCTCTGTCATCAAAATCACAGTAATAATACCTGCTCAGCATACTGTAGATCTTCTCTGCCTTTTCATTAAGCTTTTTCGAGAGCGGCAGCACGGCAATCTTAACAGGAGCAAGAGCCGGATGGAATCTCATTACTGTTCTGACGTCGCCCTCCTTTACCTCTTCCTCGTCATAAGCGCTGCAAAGGAACGCAAGAACAACACGGTCGGCACCAAGAGAAGGCTCGATAACATAAGGGATATATTTTTCATTAGTCTCATCATCAAAGTAGTCCATCGGTTCTCCCGAAAACTCCTGGTGCTGAGTAAGGTCGTAATCTGTCCTGTCCGCGATTCCCCAGAGTTCGCCCCAGCCGAACGGAAATGTGAATTCTATATCGGTTGTAGCGTTTGAGTAATGCGACAACTCTTCCGGATCGTGATCTCTTAAGCGAAGCTCCTCATCCTTGAGCCCAAGACTCTTTAGCCAGTTTACGCAAAAGCTGCGCCAATACTCAAACCACTCAAGATCTGTGCCCGGCTTACAGAAGAATTCCAGTTCCATCTGTTCAAATTCACGCGTCCTGAAGGTGAAGTTTCCCGGAGTGATCTCGTTCCTGAAGGATTTGCCAACCTGACATATTCCGAAGGGAACCTTCTTCCTTGAAGCCCTTTGAACATTCTTGAAATTCACAAATATCCCCTGAGCCGTTTCCGGACGAAGATATATGGCGTCTTTTGAATCCTCTGTCACCCCCTGGAAGGTCTTGAACATCAGATTGAAATGACGGATCGCAGTGAAATCGCTTTTTCCGCAGCTTGGGCACGGAACCTGATTGTCCGCTATATACTGTTCCATCTTTTCATCACTCCAACCGTCAACAGAGCCTTCAAGCTCTATGCCTTTCTCATGGGCATAGTCTTCTATAACTTTATCGGCGCGGAATCTTTCCTTGCATCCGCGGCAATCCATAAGAGGGTCCGAAAAATTCCCCAGATGGCCTGAGGCCTCCCATGCGCGCGGGTTCATGAGTATTGCGCAGTCAACACCCACATTATAAGGGCTTTCCTGTACGAATTTCTGCCACCACGCTTTCTTAACGTTGTTCTTCAGTTCCACTCCCAGATTCCCGTAATCCCATGTATTCGCAAGGCCTCCGTATATATCCGATCCCGGAAATATAAAGCCTCTTGACTTACACAGTGCCACTATCTTGTCCATTGATTTTTCCATATTTATTCTCCGTTCTTTATATTTTCGATGCCGGTTTGTGCCAGAGTCCGGTATCGCCTGTCACTGGTTTGCACCGAATAATTAACTTTTTAATATTACTCCAGTAAAAGGGTGCTTTCAAGGAGTTTATATAATGGCGGAAGATTTACACATAATCCGCTTTACAGGAATTCAAGCGACTTTAAGGGTCTGTCGACAGATCTTTCAGTCAGCCCTTTAGCGATATCCATAAACTGCACCATAGGCTCTCCCGCGAGTGTAAAGGTATAAAGCTTTTCTATCGGATTGTTTTTAACAAAATCGACAGCATACAGCGCACTCTGAGACGGTTCATACCTCTGCTTTATTTCCTCCGTCAAAGGGCATATCCCGTTTATCTCAAGCAGCTTTATCTCATATATCGCCCTCACCAGCCTGTTATCAAAGCCTTCATGTATGAGAGCGCGGAAGCTCTGGTAAATAAGCTTGAGTGTTTCTTTTGCATCCAGACCTTCTCTTGTGAAAAATCTTGCAAGCTCAAGGAAATAATAGCCGTAATAAGCGCGATCCACATCCGCGGACATCTCTTCAAAAAAATTGCTTATCCTTACCGCGTTGATGCTGTATGCGGAAGCACCTTCATGAAGGTCAAACTCCCCGAATGCAAAAACCCTTCCCGCTGATACCAGTGCCGAGGAGGGCTTTCTTGAGCCTCTCGCAAACGCGCTTATTCTTCCGAACGAGTCTGTGAGGAGCTCTATCCTTCTGTCATATTCTCCTATCGGCATGGAGGATATCACCATCCCTTTAACCGTGAGTTTATTCATATCCGAAATTCTTAAGCTCTTTTTCGTTATCTCGCCATTCCTTTCTGACTTTTACCCAAAGCTTCAGATTAACCTTCATTTCCGTCATCTCTTCTATATCCCGACGCGCCGCGCTGCCTATCTTTTTCAGCATCGAGCCGCCTTTTCCTATAACAATACCCTTATGGCTGTCTCTTTCGCAGATGATCACCGCATCTATATCCGCTATCGGCTCTCCTGTCCTGTTTTTTCTCTCATGATACTTGTCTATAACGACTGCTATTCCGTGCGGAACCTCATCCTTTAAAAGCCTGAGCGCCTTTTCTCTTACCATCTCAGCCGCTATCTGTCTTAAGCTCTGGTCGGTCAGCTCTTCTTCGTCATAGAAATACGGTCCTTCCGGAAGCGCTTTGAATATCTCCTCTTTAAGCGCCTGTACATTTGTCCCCTTTTCCGCTGATATCGGGACCTCCTGAGCAAACTCCATCCGGGCTTTGTAATGATCTATATAACCATAGACCTCTTCCTTCGGAACTTCATCGATCTTATTCATCACAAGGATAACAGGAACATCCATCTTTCCAAGCTGCTCCATGATATATTCCTCGCCCTTTCCTATGAAGTTTGACGGCTCCACCAGCCACAAGATCACATCCGCGTCCCCTGCGGAATCGAGGGCTACATCCAGCATGTATTCCCCCAATCTGTTTTTCGGAGAGTTGATGCCGGGGGTGTCAAGAAAGACCATCTGTCCCCTTTCATCCGTATAAACAGTGCGTATCCTGTTTCTTGTGGTCTGTGCTCTGTCTGATATTATCGCTATCTTCTGGCCTATGATGCGGTTCATCAGGGTCGACTTCCCCACATTCGGCCTTCCTATTATCGCAACATATCCCGACTTTTTATTATCTTCGCTCATTATCATTCAAAAAGATCAGCGGTCGCAAGGAAAAGCTCTCTGTCCTCTTCTATCTTCGCCTCGCTTCCTACAACGCATATATTTCCCTCATCCAGCATTTTTCTTATATGCGGCGCCATTGACCTTATATCGTCCGCGCTGCAGCCTATTATCTCATTTCTGGTCTGCTGCACATCTTCTTCTGTCACGCCTGTGATAAAATACATCATATCCCGCGCCCCTCTCGCGTAAGGACTGAGAGGTCCGTCCACAGAGCTCATGGTGCCTATCACATATTTAGTCATTTCCCTTTCATCAGCGTCAAAGCCTTCCAGATAATCCGGAACAGCTTCAAACATTTCGTTTGACCTTTTAAGATGCGGATCTCTGTATGTGACAAAATTGGCGTCTCCTGTCGCTGAGAAATTACACATACAGCCATAAGCTCCCCCCTGCACACGGATATTAAACCAGAGATAGTCGTAACTCAGGATAGTCTTGAGCACAGCGGCTGCGCCGCTCTTTTCCCTTACTTTATCAGAGTATCTTCCGGCCCTTGCCACATACTGCACTGTCGCCGAGGTCTTAAAGCCCTCATTTTTCCGCATTAGCATATCCTGTGTTATAAGCTCATAGCTGCTGCTTCTGATATCCTCCCTCTTTTCTTCCCTGCCGGAACAGCTGCCTGCGAAGCCTTTAAAGCTTTCGGCAAACAGGGCATAGCCCTCTTCATCCCCCGTGAAACTCACTGTCATCTTTTCCGGCCTTGCTATTTTTTTCAATACAGCTTCAATGCCTGCTCTTACCTCGTCCTTTTTTGCGTCAAAATTCTTTTCGATATCGTCAATGAATTTATAGAACTCAATTCCGTTTGTGAGCTCGGAAACATACGCGGCTTCTGAGTAATATGACTTTGCCCTCATAACCGCCACTCCGTTACCATAAGTGTTAATAACCATCTGCAGCCGGCTTTTAAGCTCCGCGATTATCTCGTAAAGCCTCGACATATCATCATATCTGCCGGAAAACAGCACTTCCTTTAACAGCTCAACAGACCTTTCAGTATTTGAATTTAATGTTCTGATCGTAAGATCCGACAGGACAGAAAAATCCTTTTTATCGCTCATCCTCGGATAGACTCCCGTTTCAAAAGAAAGTCCGCCGGTATTTATGTTTATCTCGTCATTAAGCTCCTTATATGTGTAATTTTCCGTATCAACATAGCTGATCACGGATTTGAGCAGGCTGAGATATTTAAGGCTGTCCGTATCGATATCGTTACAATCAAAGAAAAGCTGTATATACGATATACCGCCCACATAATGATCGTGACATATCACCGGTATCCCGTCTATTACTCTCTCCTCGTTGCTGATCTTATCGCTTTCTTTTTTGATATCAGATCTTGAAAGAAGCGGGATAGTCTCTATCTGCTCCCTGTCTTCTTCCCGCTCCTGATATGCCTTCAGCGCAGCCGTTTCTTCTATCAGCTCATCAAGCTCTGTCTTTGAAAGAGATTCCTTGAATCCGGCAAGCTTTTTGGCGATCTCTTCATCCCTTCTTGCCGCAAGACCTTTAGCCGGGACAAGCGCAACAAGCGATGAATGCGGATTATCTGTCAGGTATTTTTTCACAAGGTCCTCGTAATAGTCTGTATCGATAGCATCCCTGAGTTCTTTGAAGGTCCCGTCGCATTCAATATGCATAAGAGGTCTGCTCTCGTCATAAAGCCAGCCGTCGAGTGCGGAAAGTCCGTATATCAGTCCTTTGGGATACCCTCCGTAATCAGCCTCTTTATATTTGAATTCAAGCGAATTAAGGCTTGCGATCAGACTTTTTTTGTTCAGTCCCTCTCTTGCGGCCTTTTCAAATTCCTCTTTGATGATGTCCAGAAAGGCATCCTTGTTTTTTAACTCCGCGTTCTTGGCAGTGATATTGAAATACGGCTGTAGAATTCCGTTTTCATATCCTGACAGTACATCCTTTCCTATTCCCTCTTTTAACAGCCTGTCTTTTACGGGTGCGCCCTGTGTCCCCACCAGAGCGTATAAGACCATGCTCATCGCAAAATACTGCTTCGGATCCATATTTGTCCCGCACACAAGATTGTATGTGAGATAGGTGTTTTCCGACTCATCTTCTCCTTCAGATATGGGATATTCAAAGATCTCTTCAACAGGCTCACTAAATGCGGACTGTACCTTTATTGCGGAATCCGTTTCTCTCTTTTCAAAAGACGACAGATATTCCTCATCCAGAAATGCCAGCCTCTCTTCTATATCAATATCTCCGTACAGATATATATAGCTGTTTGAGGGATTGTAATATCTTCTGTGGAAATCCAGGAATTCCTCATATGTAAGCTCGGGAATGTTCGCCGGGTCTCCTCCCGACTCCACCGCATATGAGGTTTCCGGATATAGGGAATGGAGTATCTGTCTGTCAAGAACTCCTTCCGGTGATGAAAAAGCGCCCTTCATCTCATTATATACAACACCGTTATACTCGATCGCGTCTTCTTCTGACTCTATCTTATAGCTCCAGCCTTCCTGCTTCATTATCTCCGGGTGATCATAAATAGCCGGATAAAAGACGGCATCAAGATACACATCCATCAGATTTTTGAAGTCTTTATCATTGCGGCTCGCCACCGGATATACAGTTTTATCCGGATATGTCATGGCATTAAGAAAGGTGTTCAATGACCCCTTTACCAGTTCAACAAAAGGATCCTTAAGCGGGTATTTTCTGCTGCCGCACAGCACTGAATGCTCCATTATATGGGCCACTCCGGTATCATTTTCCGGCGGAGTCCTGAAGCCTATATAAAAAACCTTATTGTCATCATCATTTGAAAGAACAAAAACTCTTGCGCCTGTCTTTATATGCTTCAGAAGTATCGCTTTACTCTTAAGCTCTTTTACGTCCTTTTCAAATACTGTTTCGTAATTCTTATAATTCATCTTAGTTGTCCTCATCATCACCGGCAAACATTCCCTGCACGTATTCCTCAGCATCAAAGCGTTTAAGATCGTTCACACTTTCACCAAGGCCCATATACAGAACGGGTACGCCCAGCTCCTTTGCTATCGCTACGGCTATTCCTCCCTTTGCTGTCCCATCCATCTTGGTAAGGATTATCCCGTCCACCTTCATGATCTCCTTAAACTGCTTTGCCTGCTCAAGAGCATTCTGCCCTGTGGTCGCGTCAAGGACTATCAGGTTCTCTCTTTTAGCATCTCCGTATTCTCCTGCAAGTATCTTGTCTATCTTGGCAAGCTCACTCATAAGGTTTTTCTTGTTATGCAGTCTTCCAGCTGTATCGCAGAGAAGAATGTCGGCACCTCTCGCATTTGATGCCGCCACTGCGTCATATATAACAGAGCCCGGATCCGCACCTTCGTTTCCCGATACCATGTAGCAGCCTGTACGCTCTGCCCAGATCGCAAGCTGTTCACCCGCTGCAGCCCTGAAGGTATCCGCGCCCGCGAGTATTACCTTCCTGCCCTCTCTGGTATATCTATCCGCAAGCTTTCCTATGCTGGTTGTCTTTCCAACGCCATTTACACCTATTACCAGAACCACGCTTTTTTCATTTTCAAAATCATAAGCGTCCTCAGGGATGAGCATGATCTCCTTTATCTTGTCCATCATATACTGTTTAGCCTCTTCCTGAGTTTTTACAGTCTTGAATATAACATTGGCCTTCAGATTCTCAACCAGCTCCTCTGTGGCTGCTGCCCCCATATCACCTGTATACAGGGTCTCTTCGACCTCATCATAAAAATCCTCGTTTATCTCTTTTCCTTTTTGAAATAATTTCGAAAAAAATCCTGCCATCTTATCCTCCGTGTATTATTCCGGTTCTTCCAGAGAAAACCTTCCTATTTTTCCGTTCCTGAAATTTTCGAGTAATATATTAGCCGTTTTCAACCAGTCCGGCCCGCCGCCCTTTGCTATCGCGCCTCTTTTTTCTGCTATAGCTTCAAGAACAGCCACTTCCCTTTTTCCGGGGTACCTTTCCTCATCGATATCATCCAGTTCGTAATAGTTTTCCGTAATTCCGTTATATTTTTCGTCCAGTATTTTTATCAGCTCCATGGCCAGCTCTTCGATATTGATGATCTCATCCTTTATGGAACCGATGAGCGCAAGCTTAAGGCCAACGCTCTGGTCTTCAAACTTGGGCCAGAGTATACCCGGCGTATCTAAAAGCTCCAGGCTGCTTCCAAGTCTTATCCACTGCTTGCCCTTTGTAACACCCGGCTTATTTCCTGTTTTTGCCGCAGCCTTTTTAGCGTATGTATTTATAAATGTGGATTTCCCCACGTTAGGTATACCGACCACCATTGCCCTTACCGGCCTTGCTTTGATCCCGCGTTTTCTATCCCTTGCTATCTTGTCCGCGCAGGCTTTCTGAACAAGAGCGTTTATCTGTTTCATATCTGCCGGATTTTTTGAGTTGATCTTTAGCACATTAAGGCCTTTATCTTCAAAAAAAGAAACCCACTTATCCGTAACCAAAGGATCCGCCATGTCTGATTTGTTCAGGAGTATCATACGCGACTTGTTTCCCGCCAGTTTGTCAATATCGGGGTTTTCTGATGAAAGTGGAATGCGGGCGTCAAGAAGCTCTATCACAAGATCGATGAGCTTCATATCTTCTGTCATCTGTCTTTTGGCCTTTGTCATATGGCCGGGGTACCATTGGAAATTCATGAATGAGATTTTAACATAATCAGATACTAAAGAACAGCCTTCCGGCTGTTCTTATCTTCAAGGCTATTACCTTATCACTTCTTTTACTTTTGCGCTCTTTCCTATCCTGTTTCTGAGGTAGTTGAGCTTTGCTCTGCGCACCTTACCTCTTCTTACAACCTCTATCTTCTCGATGTTGGGTGAATGAAGCGGCCATGTTTTTTCAACGCCTACGCCGTTTGACAGCTTTCTTACCGTAAATGTCTCGCGCGCGCCGCCGTTTTGCCTTTTAAGTACGATGCCTTCAAAAACCTGTACTCTTTCTCTGTTACCCTCTTTGATCTTCGCGGATACTCTAACAGTATCTCCAACGTTGAAGGGATCAACTTTTTCTTTCAGCTGACCTTCCTCGATCTTCCTGATGATCTCGTTCATGTGTGTGACCTCCTTATAAAAATTCGATGTTCTTAATACTCTGGACACACATTAATGCGTCTGGTAACAGAGGACCATCTGTTTCACAGCCCGATAATTTTATCACAATATACATTTCCGTTGCAAGCACTAATTCTGGCAATATAGAGAACCGTCCCATTAGTGTAAATTCCTAAAGTGACTTCCAGTGTGGAACTTGCAGTGGAAGTTAGTATAAGAATTTACCGAACCGTCCCATAGTCCCCCTCCATCCAAAAGCCTATCATCCATTCGATAAGGCATTTCCTCTTTGTTTGCCTGTTACCTTTCTGCACATATCTAAAAGAAGCTGTATAACAACAGCTATCACAATCTGAACAGCTATACTGAGAAACATATGCGCAAATCCATCAGAAGATACAACCCTTTCCAGAAAATCGTTAATTATGGAATTCAGCAAAACATGGATAACAATAATAATGATTGAAGTTTTTCCGATAAACGCAAGACAACCCGATATTAAGGCTAACGAATTCTTTATATATTCGGAAAAGCTATATACTAAAATAATTCCGGCCAAAGCTCCGATGACCACAATTCCATAAGGCTTATAGGCTCTCGTTGCAATTTCCATACTGCCATTCCATATCATATATGCCCAAACAGGAGAAATTATAAAATACACCCATGAGTTCCGAGTCAGCACATCCAGTATCCGATATTTTTTAAACGAAACGCCCAACTGATAAAATATCAAAGAATATAAGGAGATATCCACGCTCCACGGAAGCCAGATGTCCTGGACTCCCAGCCACACACCCAAAGCAGCAAATATCAGGATAATTACCCATTTATAAATATCATTCCTTATAAAATTATCAATGATCATATAAAGAAGTCTTACCACAAAAAGCATCAGAATAAAATATACCGACCCCACAGACGCAATACCCAAAAACTGTTTTCCGGAAAAAGACATCCCAAAAATGTACCGTTGTATAACCTCTGAAAAATAGCTCCCCGACCATAACCGAAAATGAATAATAACATCAGCCACAAAACAGATGACATAAGGAATAAGAAATGTCTTCATTACATTAAGCACCGATCTCAGTAGATGTTCGCTTCTTTTATAGAAATAACCGGAAAGAAAGACAAATGCGACCATGTGACATGAATAGATAATACTCCTTAAAGATCTGCCAATTGCAAAATGTCCGACTAACATGGAAATGATCAATATACCTCTGGTAATATCAACCGTAATATCTCTTGTTCTTTTATTATTTTTTCCAGATATTTTATCTTTAATCTTATTCTCGAACGGGCATAACAGCTTATTTTTAAGCATCAACATAAGATAAGCACCTAATATGGCAAATACTAATTCCAGAATTATCTTGACCCAGCCCCTTAGCTGACCATCTAAATTAAGCAAATTCAAAACTTTGTCAAAGTACACTCCCATTGTTTCCAGAGCAAACAAATGCACGCAAAGAACGGATAATGAGTTTTTTCCAATCCAATTTAGAAATTTTACTTTTGTCGTATGTTTGGCTATAAGATAGACCAGAAGACATCCGCAAAGTCCAATAACGGGTGAAAGGAACAAATCTGTCATATCTGCTATAACAAAGTTTATTAGGCAATACCCAAAATGAATTCCGCCAGCTAAAAAAAGGAACGCAATGATATAGACATACCACTTTATTCTTAACAATATTCCTGTTTTACTCACAGAATATCCAATCCAGAGAAAAAAAACTGCAAAAAGACCGGATTGAATACTGAATGGAAGCCAGACAAACCTGGCGGTAATATAGCCGCAAATAGAAACCGCAGCACATACCAGTCCCATTACTTTATTATTGCGAATGGTTGCAACTATTAACTGGAAAATAACAAGTGCAAAAAACAAGGCCGGCAAAAACCAGATTGCACCTATTCTGTTTCCTATATCTATTTCTCCGAAAGAAGTATATCCTCCGGAAGCAAAGAATGATCGGGCTATATCTTTCGAAATATGTTCTGTAATACCGACCAGTGACCGTTCGCCATAAATAAAAAACTCATTAAAAATATCCATGCACAAAACGGCAAAACAGCAAATAAAATAAGGAACCATTAGCCTGGTGAATTTTTTTCTCACATAATCCAGGCTTAGCGGCATGTCTTTCACGGTGTAACCGCTCAAAACAAAAAAAACAACCAAATGAATCCCGTAAACAAAATCAAACCGGATCAAACCGGTCAATTCGTCACTTGTATGTCCTAATATAATAAGAATCATGGCGATTGCCTTTGCATTATCAATCCATAATTCTCTTTTTTTTACTGATACAAAGGATTCTGCACTCATCAGAAATCGTTCAAAAACTCTCCTTATATTTTTTTACAAACCTGACATTTATGATCACTGATATATTTTCGGGATTATTATATTGAACATAAATCCATTAGCTCGCCTCTCTCCTGCCAAAACCGGAATACAGTCCTGATAAATCAATACCGAATGTCCCATACAGATTATCAACATATCGAATGTGTTTATTATGAGTCGGTCATCTCATAAAACTCTGTATGATTTATATGTTGAAATAATAATTGCAGCCTACTTTTCACTTTCTCAGTTCACATGGCTAATGCAACTCATTATAAAACACTCACGTTTCTCCAAAACAATTTTCTTCTTACGTTTTGTTTCAACAAATTGTCATAGCCTTAAATGACACCGCTTTCGAAAAAAACGTTATTTATTCCTACAGTCTAACACTTAGGTTCCAATTCAACAACTTATATATTTTTTCAATTATATATTTTCCCCGGAATCATCGGCAGTCGATAATCATGCGATTTTTGACTTTATTTATGTATGCTTATAGGAAATATTTTAAATCTTATCTATAAATCCCATCTTTTCGTACTCTTATTGTCCATGACCACACGGTTCTGCCGGGATGGTTCTCGACGACAAAAAACTGTCCTATGTCGCCTGCGGCTAGGCAATCCATCTGATCACCTGCTCAACAACAAATACAGCCGCGCAGGAGGAGATCGCCACAAGAACCATACTTTTTTCAAGATACGAGAGGATGATGGCCACTATAAAGCCTGCCAGACCGGATATCATGTAATCCGTCGCGCCGAGTATTGCCGGAAAAGTCATCACGGCAAGGCACGCATAGGGCATATAGTAAAGAAAAGACTTTATAAATCTGTTTTTTATCTCATGTCTCGCAAGAAGCAGAGGCACAGCTCTTATCAGGTATGTAACTACAGCCATTACGGCAATATATGCATATACGTCAGCGCTCATTGCCATCCTCCCCGACCGGCCGTATGAGCGCCGCCGCCAAAGACACAACCACCGTTACTATAATGATAACAAAACCCTGGGATATCCTGTTAAGCCCGGGAATATATTTAAAGGCTGCTCCCAGAGCCATGGCAGCACCTATCACTATAAACAGCCCCCTTTTCTTCTTCGCCGCCGGGATGATGACCGCGGTGAACATTCCGTAAATAGCGACAGAAAGTGCCGAAAGAACAAAGGCAGGAAGTATCTGTCCCGCCACAGCCCCAACTATCGTGCCGGCAGTCCATCCGGGTATAGCAAGAGCCATTGCCCCGTAGTGAAAAAAGGGACTGGTCTTTTCCGACCGCACAGATGCCACTGCGTATATCTCGTCTGTTATCCCGAATGCCACTAAAAATTTATGCCGGAAAGGATATGATCTGTCGAGCTTTTGTGAAAGCGAAAAGCTCATCAGGAGATATCTGAGATTTATCACTATCTGATTCAGCGCAATCTCAAGCAGACTGCCCGCCGTACTTATTACCGAAAGGGCCGCGAACTGCCCCGCACTTGTGAGATTTGTAAGCGACATCAGACCGGACTGCCATACACTCAGACCAGCCTGAGTCGCCATTATCCCAAATGTAAAGGACACGGCGAAATAACCCAGTGCTATGGGAATACCGGCCTTCATGCCCATTATAAAGTTCTTACCGTTGCTGTGTTTCATATGTCAGCTAAAAACGTTCCGGGAGCCCGTCTCATCTTCTCAGTTTCCGGTATCAAGCAAAAAGTCCGCAAATACCCGGTTGCTCACATCCACACCCTTATCCGTCAGAAATACCCTGTCTCCATCTGTATCAATAAGGCCGTCTGCTTTGTTATTCTCTACCACATACGCGTATGTATGATCAAAATCCTGTCCGAAAAGCTCAAAAAACCTTTTCCTGCTTATCCCCTCAGACAGCCTGAGTCCCAGAAAAATGAACTCCTCCATTTGCTCCTTGTGTGAAAGACGCTCCTCCTCCACCCTCTCAAAGCCTTTATCGGCTGAGCCTATATATTTATCTATATCCTCTGTATTTTTCCATCTGGTATTTCCCGCCAGGGATGAAGCGCCAAGGCCGAGTCCAATGTAGTCTGCCCTCTTCCAGTATCCCGTGTTGTGTACGCACTCAAAGCCGGGAACAGCATAGTTGGATATCTCATATCTGACATATCCGCTTTTTTCCAGAAAATCCTTCGTGGAATGATATATTTCCCGCTCCGCATCCTCATCCGGAACCTCAAGCTCACCTTTTTCATTCATGTCATAAAATGGCGTGCCCTCCTCCACCATCAGAGAATACGCGCTGATATGCTCAGGCTTTAGGCTTGCCACAAGTGCAAGAGACCTCATCCAGCTGCCTGTTGTCTGATGCGGAAGTGCCTGCATCATGTCCACGTTGATATTATCAAAGCCCGTCTCTCTTGCGGCTTCAAAACTGTCCATAAAATCCTCAAAGCTGTGAATACGACCTAACGTCTTAAGCTCTGCCTCTTCAGTTGACTGCAGGCCAAAGCTTATCCGGTTTATCCCCATCTTTTTATAGTTCTTCAGCTTGCTCTTATCAACAGTGCCCGGATTGCATTCGATGGAAAACTCCGTTTTGGGCCTGATCTTTTTTTTCAGTCCCCAGCCTCTTCTTTTTTCTTTTGTGTCTTTAATATTGAAATATCTGTAAAGTTCGTTGATCACCTTATCCAACATCCGGACAGGAAGATAAGATGGTGTTCCGCCGCCTATATAAACGGATGCTATCTCCTTACCTGCAAAGATACCGCCGCTGCTTTTTATCTGCGCACACAGGGCATCTGTATATGCAGCCATCAGATCTTCTTTTCCTGCAAAAGAAAGAAAGTCACAGTAATCGCACTTTCTTACACAGAATGGGATATGAATATAGATTTCCGGACCGTGATCGTTCATGTTGGTCATCCTGCAATATCTTCCTGTATGATCATAGACCATCCCCCTCAGCGGTCATCGAGCTTCAGCACTGACATAAAGGCCTTCTGCGGGATCTCTACACTGCCGACCTGACGCATCCGCTTCTTTCCCTCTTTTTGTTTTTCGAGAAGTTTTTTCTTTCTTGTGATATCACCGCCGTAGCACTTCGCAAGGACGTCTTTCCGCATTGCCCTTACTGTCTCCCTTGCAATGATCTTGCTGCCGATCGCAGCCTGAACAGGAATTTCAAAGAGCTGCCGGGGTATCTCTTCTTTTAATTTTTCACACATCCTGCGGCCGCGTTCATAAGCGGTATCCGCATGAACTATAAATGATAGCGCGTCCACCTCTTCTTTATTCACAAGGATATCAAGTTTTACCAGCTTTGACTGCTCATATCCCTTTAATTCATAATCCAGCGAAGCGTAGCCCCTTGAACGTGATTTCAACGCGTCAAAGAAGTCATAGATGATCTCATTAAGAGGCAGGTCATACCTGAGTATAGCTCTGCCTTCTTCTATATACTCTATTTCCTTGTAGACTCCGCGCCGTTCCTGACACAGTTCCATGATCGGGCCGATATATTCACTTGTGACCATGATCTCCGCAGAGACCACCGGCTCTTCCATATATTCTATCTCCGCCGCATCAGGCAGATTTGTAGGGTTGGTCAGATCAAATACCGTGCCGTCCGTTTTATGAACTTTATAGATAACAGAGGGCGCTGTTGTTACAAGGTCCAGATTATATTCTCTTTCAAGCCTCTCTTCTATTATCTCTAGATGAAGCAGCCCTAAAAACCCGCATCTGAAGCCGAATCCGAGCGCGATAGAAGTCTCCGGCTCGTAATTCAGCGAAGCATCATTAAGCTGCAGCTTTTCCAATGCGTCTCTAAGGTCTTCATAGTGCGCCCCATCCGCAGGATACATTCCGCAGTATACCATTGAATTGACCTTCTTATATCCCGGAAGCGGCTCTGCGCACGGGTTTGCCGCATCTGTTACAGTGTCACCTACCATGGTGTCCCTTACATTCTTGATGGACGCGGTAAAATATCCTACCATTCCCGCACTCAGTTCATCACACGGAATAAAGGTTCCTGCACCGAAGTAACCGACCTCAACCACATTAAATGACGCTCCCGTCGCCATCATCTTCACTTGAGTTCCGGCTTTGACAGTGCCCTCCTTTATGCGGCAGAAAACGATCACGCCCTTGTACTGATCATATATCGAGTCAAAGATCAGAGCCTTCAACGGAGCCTTCGGATCTCCGTCCGGCGCAGGGATTCTCTCCGCGATCTGCTCAAGCACCTGATCTATGTTGATGTCGTTCTTTGCCGATATCAGCGGGGCATCCTGAGCCTCAAGACCGATAACATCCTCTATCTCCTCAATTACCCTTTCGGGTTCGGCGTTCGGGAGGTCTATCTTGTTTATTACCGGGATGACCTCAAGGTCATGGTCTATCGCCATATATACATTGGCAAGAGTCTGTGCCTCTATTCCCTGGGCGGCATCCACCACCAGTACCGCGCCGTCGCACGCCGCGAGACTTCTTGAAACCTCGTAATTAAAATCCACATGTCCCGGTGTATCGATCAGGTTGTACATATATTCCTGACCGTTCTTTGCCTTGTAGATTATCCTTACAGTCTGGGATTTTATCGTAATGCCTCTCTCCCGCTCTAGGTCCATGTTGTCAAGAACCTGCGACTGCATTTCACGGCTCGTTAATACACCGCAGTTTTCTATGATGCGGTCTGCGAGGGTACTTTTCCCGTGGTCGATATGCGCTATGATACAAAAGTTTCTGATATGCTGCTGATCCATATTTGCTGCTTTCTAAATCTTTACCGGGCTGTGTATGTACCGGCATATAACTTACCCTGTTTATGTTTTACATGCGTTCGGGCGCTGAAAAGCCCAGCAGATAAATACACTGCTCTAAAACATCAAGCGTCAGTTTAAGGAGCCGGATGCAGCTTGCTTTCTTTTCCTCATCCTCCTGCGACAAAATGCGCACCTCATGGTAAAAGCCGTTAAACGCATCTGCCAGCTCATAGATATAAGCGCAGATCCTGTGCGGAGCAAGCTCCTTATACGCGCTTTCCATAGTATGCGAAAAAGCAGCCAGCTTCATCATCAGCTCCTTTTCGCTCTTTTCACCCGTAAATACAACAGGTGCGTCTGCCTCTTTACCGTATTTCTTCAGTATGGATTTTATCCTTACCATAGTATAAAGTATGTACGGTCCCGTATTCCCCTCGAAGGAGGTGAATTTGTCCATGTCAAAGATATAATCCTTAGTTGCCTGGTTGGAGAGGTCCGCATACTTCAGCGCTGCAAGACCTACCGTTTTCGCGGTCTCTTCAGCCTCCGCAACGTCAAACTCCCTGTTCTCTTTCATCCTGGCAAGAACCGCCTCGTTGATCTCGGATATCAGATCTTCCAGACGCATCACCCCGCCGTCCCTTGTCTTGTACGGCTTCCCGTCTGTTCCGTTCATCGTCCCGAAACCCAGGAAGAAAAGTCTTTCATCCGCAGGAACGATCCCCGTCTTTTTCGCGGCGCGGAATACCTGCTCAAAATGAAGGCCCTGCCTTTTATCAACTACGTATATGATATTTCCGGGCGCAAAGAGCTGCATCCTTTCTATCAGTGTTGCAAGGTCAGTTGTGCTGTACAGTGTTGCCCCGTCTGATTTTAAGATCATACAGGGAGGAAGCTCTTTTTTGTCATCCTCCTGTGCAACATCAACTATCAGTGCGCCGTCACTTTCGTAAGCATAACCATCCGCCTTCATTTTTTCCACCATGTCCGGTATGTATTTCTGGACATCGCTCTCGCCCTTCCACAGATCAAAATGGACATCAAGATTTTCATAATTCTTTTTCAGATCCGCGAGCGATACATTCATTATGTGACGCCAAAGAGCCATGCAGCCCCTCTCGCCGCTCTGCAGAAGAGCCGTTGCCTCATGCGCCTCACGAGCAAAGGCCTCATCATATGCCTCGCCTCCGGCTTTACACTTTTTACTCGCAGCCGGATATATCTCCTCCAGCGCAGATATTGTAAAAGGTGCTTCCTCCGGATACTCTCCTGTAAAATCCTTATCAAAGTAAGGAAGCTCCGGTTCCCTGTGCCTAAGCTCTGCTATTATCTGTCCCATCTGAAGCCCCCAGTCACCTAAATGGACATCGCCGAGAGTCTCATGGCCCGCATAGACGCATATCCGCTTGATGCTCTCACCTATGATTGCGGCTCTTAAATGCCCTATATGCAGGGGCTTTGCGACATTTGGTCCGCCATAGTCCACTATAGTTTTTACGGCACCCTCAAGCTTTTCATACCCGAAGCGCTCATCGGAAACCATTTCATTCATGTGGGAAGCCAGGACATTTCCGTCCAGATCAAGATTTATAAAGCCGGGGTTAACCGCCTCCGCCATCGAAAACATGCTGCTTTCACCAAGCCGGTCGCAGACCTCCTGCGCGATCATAAGAGGTGCTTTTTTGCAGGTCTTCGCAAGCGGCATTGCGCCGTTGCACTGATATTCGCAAAGGTCCGGGCGGTTCGAAACAGACGCAACCACATTTTCAGTCGGGTAACCACAGTCCTCAAAGGCCTTCTTCAGCTCGAGGCTTATGATATCAAGCAGTTTTTTCATAATCTGACTCCGTTAGCTTCAAGTGCTTTTCTCGCTGTATCAAGCGAATCCACACCATGCATATTCTTTATTGGCGCAAACTCCTTTGATCTGTCCACCTCAAATACAAGGCAGCCGTCCATCATCTCTATCATATCCAATACAAGAGTTTCAAATTTAAAGCCATTGGGCTCTTCGGGTTTCACCTGATTGCCATCATCATCTATATGCGGTATCTTTTTCTTTACTATATGAAGAGGCATATCCTTATCGGCAACTTCCTCAAGAGCATCTATCCTGAAAAGATAATTGAGGATGACGCCGTAATTGTATGAAAGATCACCCGCGAAGTTTTTTTCCTCCATCATCTCAGGGGTCAGCTCATAATACTCGACTATCGAAGGACGTCCGTCCCGCAGGCACATTACGCCAACTTTTTCATCCGGCGCAGCCTTGCTTACCACCTTGGAGCCTATCGGCTCACCTGAGTCTATCACCGCGCCAAGGAAAAGAGGATCGCACATCTTCTGCAGAACATTATCAACCGCGAATACATTAAGCCATTCAACGCCCATTTCCTTCACTTTGTCAAGCAGACCGGCCTTCTGCAGTGAAACAAACCATCCACCATTTCCGTTAGGTGAAAGTGACACCTTGTCTTTTTCCTCAAGATATATCTTTCCTTCAAAATCTGTTGATGGAGCCATCTCCTGAACAAAAAAGAAAACATATTCTTTGTCGTATCCGAAATAGCTGTGCTCCTCAAAAAAGACTCTTGTTGCTTCATCGTTCTTATCGGATGTCATAATGAGCAGAGGTATCATAGCACCCGCAGCGCTTGTTACCTCCAGGAGGTTATTTATCAGACACTCAAAAATAAAAAGCTGTCTTGTAAGCCCGACATTGAGCGTGCCCTTGGGGCCATCTATTCCCAAACGGGTTCCCTGTCCTCCCGCAAGCAGCACTGCTGCTGCTTTACACTGCTTTATCGCATCCGTGCCTATCTCATAAAACCTGTCTTTGCTCTCTGCTATCTCGGTCAGCGTCAATGCGTCAAGCGTGCTTATCTTCCCGGCATTTTCATTTCCCCTGTTTATATCCACGAGCTCAAAGTCTATCCTCGAGATATCATTAAGAAGTGACCGCTGCCCCATTGGATCAAGCTCGTCATAAAACTTTAACAGCTGCATCTGTCCGTATCTTGCAAGCTTATCTTCTATTGTTTTTCTGTCCATTTCCTACTCCTCTCTGATGGTATTTAAAAGAGGGCCCCTTCCGTGCGTGATATTCGCGACATCCGAAAGCCCCTGCTAAAACTCTATTCCGCGTCTTGCCGGTATTCCTTCATCAAACGGGTGCTTAACCTTTTTTATCTCTGATATATAGTCCGCCTGCTCTGCGATCTCCTGAAGCGGTTCTCTGCCCGTCATTATCACTTCCAGTGTGTCGGGCTTGTTCGCGAGAAAATCCACAAGCACATCAACATCTACAAGTCCCAGACGGGCCGCCGCCATTATCTCATCAAGCATCAGAACATCCGCGTATTCGGCAACCGCAGTATTCAGGGCAGTCTTAAGCATATTGTCATAATACCTGCGCGCTGAGGCCTTCTTTTCCTCATCATCTATCCACTTGTTGGAAAAGCCGAATATCTCATCGTTTTCTATAACTGTTATCTCCGGCATCCTCGCGATCGCATTCAGTTCCGCTGAGCGGTTGAGCTTTAAGAATCTTGCCAGAACAACCTTGAGCCCCGCGCCGGCAGCACGGAAGCACAGGCCGAGACCTGCAGTAGTTTTGCCCTTTCCATCACCTGTATAGATATGTATCAGTCCTTTATCGGATCCCATTTTTCAGCTTTTCTATTCCTTTCCTGATCCGTCTGAGAGACTCTTCCTTTCCCAGTATCTCCATTATCTCAAAAGCGCCTCCCGGTGTGGACTGCTTTCCCGAAACCGCTGTCCTTAACGGCCACAAAACCTTTCCGTTCTTAACTTCCTTCTTTGTTATATAGTCCATTATCACATCATGAAGTGCGTCCAGAGAATAATCCTGCTGTTCCTCCAGTATAGGCAGCGTCTCCTCCAGAACCTCCAGGGAGCTTTCGCTGTCTGTCTTCATTTTTTTATGGGTATACATAGCTATATCATAATCCGAAAGTTCGTTAAAGAAGTCTGTCATCTCTGTTATTTCCGGGAAGGTCTCTATCCTGGTCTTAACAAGCTCCAGTATCTTATCTTTATCCACATCGGCTTTAACCACTTCATCCAGGAACGGTCCTGCTATTTCCCTGAACCTGTCGAAGTCCATATTTTTTATGTATTCACCGTTCATCCAGCGAAGCTTTACCATATCAAACACAGCCGGAGCCTTATTGATCCGTCCGTAGTCAAATACTTTTTTCAGCTCTTCAAGCGAGAAAATCTCTTCCGTGCCTTCCGGGCTCCAGCCCAGAAGCGCTATGAAGTTCAGGATCGCCTCCGGAAGAAAACCCTGCTCTATAAGGTCTTCAAAGGATGAGTGACCGCTCCTCTTGCTGAGCTTATGATGCTCCTCATCCGTTATCAGCGGAAGATGGACAAATACGGGCGCCTCCCATCCGAACGCATCGTACAGCCTGATATATTTCGGGGTTGATGAAAGGTACTCATTCCCCCTGACCACATGTGTTATCCCCATAAGATGGTCGTCCACAACATTTGCAAAGTTATAGGTCGGGAATCCGTCCGACTTGATAAGTATCATGTCATCAAGCTCGGAATTCTCAACTGTTATCGGCCCGTAGATATCATCATTGAATGTTGTAGTCCCTTCCCCGGGAACATTCTGCCTTATAACAAATGGCTCGCCGGATGCTGCTCTTTTTTCCGCCTCGTCTTTATCAATGGAAAGACAGTGCTTGTCATAAAGCATTATCTCTTTGCCTGCTATATTCTGCTTCAGACCATCCAGCCTTTCCTTTGTGCAGAAACAGTAGTAGGCTTCACCCGTTTCAATGAGCTTCTTCGCGTGTTCCATATATATACCGGCTTTGACACGCTCGGACTGCACATATGGGCCGCACTCACCGGGCTTTTCCGGACCTTCGTCATAATCCAGCCCTGCCTTTTTCAGTGTGCTGTAAATGATCTCAAGAGCGCCTTCAAACAGACGCTCCTGATCCGTATCTTCTATACGAAGTATAAAGTCTCCGCCTTCCCGGCGTGCTATAAGGTATTCATACAGTGCCGTCCTCAGGTTTCCCACATGCATTTTCCCCGTAGGGCTTGGCGCGTATCTGGTTCTGATCTTCATTCGTTCTCCACCTTATTTCGCCGTTATATATTCCTTTGCCGTAAGCAGCTCCGCAAGAAGGATAGCTCCGCCTGCCGCGCCTCTGACTGTATTGTGGGAAAGACCTACAAACTTATAGTCAAAGATAGTATCTTCCCTTAAACGGCCGAAGCTGACACCCATACCCTTCTGGTAATCTCTGTCGAGAACAGGCTGCGGTCTGTTATCCTCTTCAAAATACCGGATGAACGGCTTGGGAGCACTCGGGAGATCCAGCTTCTGAGGTTCTCCCTCAAAGCTTCTCCACCTCTCAAGTATCTCTTCTTTTGTCGGCTTTTTTTCAAAGTTCACAAAAACCGAAGCTGTATGTCCGTCCTGAACAGCCACTCTTATGCACTGTGCGCTTATCTTCGGCGCCTCTGCCGGAACTATCTCTCCTTTTTCCCCGTCTATATGTCCCCAGAGTCTTAACGGTTCCAGCTCACTTTTTTCTTCTTCGCCGCCGATATAAGGAATAACATTCTCAACCATCTCAGGCCAGTCTTCAAACCTCTTGCCGGCGCCGGAAATAGCCTGATAGGTGCTTACTACCACTTCCCTGGGGCCGAACTCTTTAAGCGCGTGCAGCGCCGGTGTGTAACTCTGGATAGAACAGTTCGGCTTAACTGCAACAAATCCGCGTGTGGTTCCAAGACGTTTTTTCTGTATGTCTATTATCTTTACATGATCCGGGTTTACCTCCGGAACTATCATCGGAACATCCGGAGTCCATCTGTGCGCAGAGTTGTTTGACACAACAGGGGTTTCGGTCTTTGCGTAAGCATCCTCGAATGCTCTTATCTCTTCCTTGGTCATATCAACCGCGCTGAAGCAGAAATCCACTTCCTTTACATTTTCTTCTATGTCGTTGATGTTTTTTACAATCACATTTTTAAGTCTTTCCGGCATAGGAGCATCCAACTTCCACCTGCCGCCGGCAGCCTCCTCGTAGGTCTTGCCCTCGCTGCGCTCAGATGCCGCAAGCATTACAACCTCAAACCAGGGATGTCCCTCTAAAAGCGTTACGAAACGCTGTCCTACCATACCGGTCGCGCCTAATATACCTACTCTCAGCTTCTTGTACATTTTTCTTCCCTCTTTCTCTTTTTTTAATTGATATCGCTAAAGATTAATGATAAAGCCGCACTACACAATAATCAATGATAACATTTCATTTATGATCTCAGCTTTGTGCCTTTGGTATCTCTTTTTGCGAGCTTAAGCTTCATAAGCTCCACATCTTTTCCGCGGTAGTTTATCGTTGTCTTGTCGCCAAAGCCAACAATATAAAGCTTGTCTATCTCATCGCCGTCGCCCAGCTTTATTCCTCTTACTCCTACAGCTCCTTTTTTCTTTTCAGGAACCTCGTTAAGCCTGAACCTCAGGAAAACTCCATCCTTGGTCTGGATAACAGCCATTTTGCTTGTCTCAAACTTTGGTTTATCCACCTTTTTCCCGGTCTCTGCTTTTTGGCCTTCTTCATCATCCAGCCCTACTATGCTGCTGCTTCCGTCATTGATGTCGATAAACTCAAATGTCAGCTGCGAATCTTCAGGCTCAGTGAAAGGGCTTATTCCATCGTCATATCCGCCTGTAATAGCGATCTCTTCTTCCTCTTCCGGCTCTCCCGCATAAACCTTCTGTCTTGTCGCGTCAAAAAGCTCTATGCTTATCACCTTATCACCCTCATTCAGCTTTGTGGCAGCGGCGGAAAGCCTTGTCATATCAAACTCGGAGGCATCCACGAATTTCATCATCCCCATCGATGTCGAAAAGAGCATCATATGCATCTTAAGCCTGCTCAGCGGGCAGATCTGTATGATGTCCTCCGTTGCGCTTGTATAGTTACAGAGATTATCTATCGGCACCCCCTTGTCCTTCGGCTTCCTGACCGGAACCTTGAGCACCTTGAGCTGATGAACCATGCCGTTCTGCGTGAATATGCATATCCTGTCCGTATTCATGCAGGACATCACATATTTGTTTTCCTCATCTATGACCGCAGAGTTCTTCTCATATGCAGAAGGCTCTATCACCTTAGCGTATCCGAAGCGGTCCATAAGGAACACAACCTCCTGTTCCTTCACCTTTTCCTCTTCATAAACGGCTGCCGCGGCATCAACTATCTCCGTTCTTCTTTCAAAGCCGTATTCTTTTTTGATGGCTTCAAGGTCTTTTATGATAACCTTTCTCATCGCGTTTTTTTCGCTCAGGATCTTTTCAAACTCAGAGATCTCTTTTAAAAGCTTTTCATACTCTTCCCTGAGCTGCATTATCTCAAGCCCTATGAGCTTTGCAAGGCGAAGATCAAGGATCGCCTGTGCCTGCTTTTCCGAAAATGAAAGAACTGATGCCTCCTGCCTCGATGACTCGCTTTTAAAATTTATGTCCTTTGTTTCTCCGCTCATAAGGCAGGCCTTAGCCTGTTTTATCTCCCGGGAGCCTCTGATGACCTCTATTATCAGGTCGATGATATCACATGCCTTTATAAGCCCCTCTTTTATTTCCTTCTGTTCCTTGTCCTTTGCCAGAAGAGTGTTGTACTTTCTTGTGTTTATCTCATACTGGAAGTCCACACACGCCTTAAGGATATCCTTTAAGCCCATTACCTCCGGCTTTCCATCTGCTATCGCAAGCATATTAACACCAAAGGTATCTTCGAGCCTTGTCTTTTTATAGAGCATATTCTCTATCTTCTCAGGATTCGCGCCCTTCTTCAGCTCTATTACTATCCTTGTTCCCTCTTTTGATGATTCGTTGGATACATCCGAGATATCTGTTGTTTTTTTACTCTCTGCCAGGTCACATACGTCCAGGATGAATTTCCCTATGTTGGCTCCCACCATGGTATAAGGGATCTCGGTTATCACCAGCTTGTCTTTGTCAGACTTTCTTCTGCCTTTCTCCAGAACAACCTTTCCTCTGAGTTTGATCTTTCCGCTTCCCGTTTCATATATTTCTTTCAGGTCGGATTTATTGGTTACAATGCCTCCTGTCGGAAAGTCCGGTCCGGGCAGAATCTCCATCAGCTCATCAGTGCTTATGCTGTTCTTTTTCATATACGCGATCATTGCGTCGATTACTTCATTGAGGTTATGTGTAGGGATGCTTGTTGTCATACCTACCGCAATACCCTCCGCCCCGTTGATAAGGATGTTTGGAACCCTTACCGGGAGCACCTCCGGCTCTTTTTCCGTTTCGTCAAAGTTTGGCACGAAATCCACAACATCTTTATCAAGGTCCGCAAGATAAACATCCTGCGTAAACTTTTCAAGGCGGGCTTCCGTGTACCTCATTGCCGCCGCGCTGTCGCCTTCTATCGAGCCGAAGTTTCCGTGTCCGTCAACAAGCGGCATTCCTTTTTTGAAGTCCTGCTCCATTACCACGAGTGTCTCGTAAATCGATGAATCACCATGAGGATGATACTTACCCATGGCATCTCCGACTATACGGGCCGACTTCCTGTGGGGCCTGTCGCTCTTAAGGCCCAGCTGACTCATCGCATAAAGCACGCGGCGCTGCACAGGCTTAAGTCCGTCCCGCACATCCGGCACAGCTCTGGCGCAGATAACACTCATGGCATAGTCGATGTATGACTTTTGCATTACGTCTGAATATTCACTGTTAATTATCTTTTCCGGCATATATTACTCCTGTTTGTTTATATTTATCCCTCCGATACTACACATCAAGCTCCGCCAGCACAGCACTATCGTGGATGAATTTCTTACGGGGCGCAACATCAGATCCCATAAGCATCTCAGTAACCTCCGAAGCCAGCCTTGCGTCATCTATCTCCACCTTTTTCAGCACCCTGTTTTCAGGGTCAAGCGTCGTCTCCCATAGCTGTTCGGCATCCATCTCTCCAAGCCCCTTGTACCTTTGAAGGATAAAATCCCCCTTGTGGCTTTCTTTATATTTATCAAGCGCCGCATCATCATAAAGGTATTCCTCCTCACCCTTTTTCGGTATTGCCTTGTACAGCGGCGGTGTAGCCAGAAATACATGCCCTGCCTGGATAAGCTCCGGCATAAAGCGGTAGAAAAACGTGAGAAGCAGCGTTGAGATATGGGCTCCGTCCACATCCGCATCCGTCATAATGATTATTTTGTTGTATCGCAGCTTTGAAATGTCAAAATCGTTTCCGTAGCCCTCGGAGAAACCGCAGCCGAATGCCTGTATCATTGTCTTTATCTCGGCATTCGCAAGCACCTTATCCATAGTAGCCTTTTCCACGTTAAGTATCTTGCCTCTTATGGGAAGGATGGCCTGAGTTCTTCTGTTCCTGGCGGTTTTCGCGCTGCCGCCGGCGGAATCGCCCTCCACTATGAATACCTCGCACTCTTCAGGCTTTCTGCTCTCGCAGTTAGCAAGCTTTCCGTTCCCCTCCATAACGAACTTACTTTTCGTAAGCATATTCGTTTTTGTCTTTTCCTCTGCCTTTCTTATCTTCGCGCTCTTTTCAGCGCATGCTATGGTGTCCTTTAATATCTCAATATTCTTATCAAAATATCTTTCCAGTTCCACGCCTGTGATATCAGATGTTATCTTCTGCGCATCCGGATTGTCCAGCTTGGTCTTGGTCTGTCCCTCAAAACGCGGATCAGGATGCTTAACAGCAACAATGGCAGTCATCCCGCATCTTGCGTCAGCACCGGTAAAATTGCCGTCCTTTTCCTTTAAAATGCCAAGCTCTCTAGCGTAGTTATTTATCAGCTGAGTGAAGCGCGCTTTAAAACCAGTGATATGCGTGCCGCCCTCCTGCGTATAAATATTGTTGCAGAAGCCCAGGATGTTTTCCTGGAAGTCATTGGTGAACTGAAAGGCAGCCTCAAGCTCTATCCCCTCTTCTTTGCCCTTGAAATATACAACAGGAGCAACTGCCTCTTTTCCGGCGTTGAGGTCATTGATATACGCAACAAGGCCATCGCTTTCATGGAAGACGACTTCCTCTTCCTCGCTGAATCTTTTATTGATGAACTTTATAGTCAGTTCAGGATTGAGATATGCAGTCTCATGAAGTCTGCTCTTGATTGCATCAGCCTTGAAATATGTCTTTTCAAATATCTCCCCATCCGGCATAAAAGAAACTGTAGTCCCCGTATCATTTTTTCTGCAGGTCCCCGTCTCCTGAAGGTCAGAGGTCTTGACCCCCCTCTCAAACCGCTGGTGATACACCTTTCCGTCTTTTTTTATGCTGACTTCAAGCCATGTGCTCAGGGCATTTACAACAGACGCGCCCACACCGTGAAGACCGCCGGATATCTTATAGTTTCCGTCTCCGAACTTTCCTCCGGCATGCAGCATGGTGAACACAACTTCAACGGCAGGCAGCCCTGTTTTCTTGTTGACGCCAACAGGTATACCCCTTCCGTTATCGGCTATCGTGACAGAGCCGTCCCCGTTCAGAGTTATGCTTATGTCTGTACAATACCCCGCAAGGTGCTCATCCACCGCGTTGTCCACTATCTCATAGATCAGGTGGTTCAGGCCTTTGGTCGAAACGCTCCCGATATACATTCCGGGTCTTCTGCGAACAGCCTCCAGGCCTTCAAGTATTGTTATCGCGTCAGCATTGTAGTTGTTTTCTTTATTAGCCGCCATTTAAGCTCCTATCTTATAAGTTCGGGAAAGCCCACCTTTTTCTGGACCTTCCTTAAGGTTTTGTTTGCGAAATAATTTGCCTTTTCGGCGTTTTCCTTTATGATCCTGTCCACATAATCTTTATTCTTCTCAAGGTCGCTGAATTTCTCACGGATAGGCAACATAACATCGGCAACCGCCTCTCCAACAGCAAGCTTAAAATCACCATACCCCCTGCCATCAAATTCTTTTTCTATCTCCGGCATAGTCTTTCCGGTGCATGATGAGTATATCTCCATAAGATTTGAAACGCCCGGCTTATCCTCACTGTATCTTACGCATGTCTCGGAATCCGTGACAGCTCGTTTCAGCTTTCTAATTATGGTGTCTTTATCATCCAGCATCAGAACATAAGCGTTGGCATTCTCATCAGACTTGCTCATTTTCTTCTCCGGCTCCTGAAGACTCATGATCTTGCTTCCCGCCTTGCCCAGATAAACCTGCGGAACTGTAAATACATCCCCGTATATGGCGTTGAAACGCTCCGCTATGTCTCTTGTCAGCTCCAGATGCTGTTTCTGATCCACACCCACAGGCACATGATCCGCCTGAAAAAGGAGTATGTCCGCGGCCATAAGAACCGGGTAGGTGTAAAGTCCGGCGTTTATGTTATCCGAATGTTTGCCGGACTTGTCTTTGAACTGAGTCATACGGTTAAGCTCACCCATATAAGTGTAGCAGTTGAGTATCCATGCAAGCTCAGCATGGGCAGGAACATGACTCTGGTAGTAGAGGCAGTTTTTCTCCGGATCGATCCCCGCCGCGATATAAAGCATTATAAGCATTCTCGCGTTTTTTCTGAGCTCAGCCGGATCCTGCCTCACCGTCAGGGAATGTTCATTCGCAACAGCAAAAAAACATTCATATTCATCGCACAGATTCACCCAGTTTTTAAGGGCTCCAAGATAATTACCTATCGTCAGGTTTCCTGTTGCCTGCATTCCGCTGTATAGAACTTTTTTATCTCCGATCATAATCTCTTCCCTTTTCTGTTAAATAGTCCTTTCTTCTAACATATTCCCTGAAATAGTATATAACATCAAAGTGTGTCTGCTCTTCAGATTCGCTTGCCAGTACCCATTCAGGCAGCTTGTTCAGATCAGGCATAAACGCATCTGCCTGGTATGAGTAATCTATAAAAGTTATAAGGGCTTCATCGCAATACGGAAGCATCTGCTCGTATACCTGCGCGCCTCCGGCCACATATATATCGGTCCCGTACTTTTTGGCTTCCTCCAGAGCCTCTTCCACAGACGCAACTACTGTCACGCCGTTTGCCTTATATTCGGGATCTCTTGTAAGTATGATATTCACTCTTCCCGCCAGAGGCTGCCCCTGGGGAAGACTTTCCAGGGTCTTTCTTCCCATTATGACCACAGTATCTCTTGTGGTCTGTCTGAAAAATCTCATGTCATCCGGTATGCTCGTCAGGAGTTTCCCCCCTTTTCCGATCCCCCAGTTCCTGTCTGCTGCCGCAATCAATCTGATCATATTTTTCTCCGTTTTTATAGAAATTCAGTTATTCCGGCGTACAAAAATAAACGCCAGAATAAAGCTTAATAGATAATAGCAAAAAAATGGTGTTAAATCAACGAAAAAACCACAATATGTGGTGTTTGCACGGTGTTTCCGTACTAAACTTTGTATGCACTTATAGCCGAAAAAAGATCGTCACAACCGGCTTTTGAAGCTATGCTTCATCGCTTTATCCGGCATTAAGCTGACGCGGACAGCTTCGCAGCCTGATCTGCCGCGATACAGTTATCTACAAGTTCAAATATGTCGCCGTCCAATATGCTGTCCAGTTTATATGATGTGAAATTAATGCGGTGGTCGGTAACCCGCCCCTGAGGGAAGTTATATGTTTTGATCTTCTCGCTGCGGTCCCCTGTTCCCACCTGCGACCTTCTTGCCGCTGCTTCTTCCGACTGTTTTTTCTGAAGCTCCATGTCATAGAGCCTGCTTTTTAGCACCTTAAGTGCCTTATCCTTGTTTTTAAGCTGGCTCTTTTCATCCTGACATGAGACCACGATGCCTGTCGGGATATGTGTCAGTCTTACGGCCGAGTCCGTGGTATTTACGCACTGCCCACCATTGCCTGATGCTCTGAAGACATCAAACTTGCAGTCATTCATGTCTATTTCCACATCCACATCTTCAGCCTCAGGCATTACAGCAACAGTTGCCGTTGAGGTATGGATACGGCCCCCGCTTTCCGTAACGGGAACTCTCTGCACACGGTGCACCCCGCTTTCATACTTAAGCTTAGAATACGCGCCCGTACCATTAATCATGAACACAACTTCTTTCACTCCGCCGATCCCCATTTCATTGATAGAGATCAACTCGCTTTTCCAGCCGTTCCGCTCCGCGTACCGGCAGTACATTCTGTAAAGTTCGGCAGCAAAGAGCGCGGCTTCATCACCGCCCGCGCCGGCACGTATCTCCATTATGACATTCTTATCGTCATTTTCATCCTTGGGAAGCAGAAGTATCTTTATCTCCTCTTCCAGGGAGGCAACATCTTTCTTAGCCTGTGTCAGTTCCTCCTTAGCAAGCTCCTTCAGTTCTTCGTCGCTTTCGTTATCAAGTATGTCAAGACTGTCCAGCACAGTCTGCTTTGCCCTTGAGTACTTATTATATGCCTCCACGATAGGAAGGAGCTCACTCTGCTCCTTCATCAGCTTTTTGAAGTTATTCTGATCAGAAGCTGTCTTCGGATCTTCCAGCTCTTTTAAGACTTCATCATATCTTTTAGCTATTGACTCTAATTTATCTAACATTTCCACCTCGCTGTAACCACACGGTCAAGGCCTGCGTAATCTTTGATCACCTCTATATTTTCAAAACCGCTTTCCTTAAGCATCGAAGTAACTGCCTTTGCCTGTCCGGATCCTATCTCAAGCAGGAGCACACCTTCAGGCTTTATAAAAAATCCGGCATCTTTTATGAGTCTTTTGTATATATCAAGCCCGTCCGGTCCTGCTTTCAGCGCAAGCTCCGGCTCGTGAACTTTTATTTCCGGCATCAGTCCGTCATATTCCTGATCGCTCACATACGGGGGATTGGATATGATAACATCAAACTTTGCATTACGGTCCAGATCACCGAACAGATCGCTCTTTTTGAAGCCGATCCTGCACCTGTGTTTTCTGGCATTTTCCATAGCCAGCTCAAGCGCGGCTTCTGATATGTCCACTGCCACCGGCTTGATATCAGGCCTGTGACGCTGCATCGATATGGCAATACAGCCGCTTCCCGTACACATATCCAGAACGTCGGCGTTTCCAGGCGTAAGCCTTAGCGCCTTCTCAACCATCACCTCGGTATCCTGCCTCGGGATGAGCACATTTTCGTTCACCATGAACGGCAGTCCCATAAATTCACATATTCCTGTTATATACTGACAGGGCTCATGTGCCGCCCTTCTTTCTATCAGTTTTTTATAGCTGTCAAACTGCTCCTGAGTGATCTCTTTATCCTTATAAAGAACATACATACTCCGGTTTATGCCGGAGGCCTTTTCCAGAAGAAGAAATGCATCTGTTTTCGCATCTTCTATCTGTGCCGCCCGGAGCGTTCTCACCGCGTGTTCAAGCACGTCTTCTACAACCATGATATAGTATCTTCGTCTGCGTTTTCAATCTTTTCCTGCTCATTATCACTGCCTGTGATAATATCCTCTATCTTTGCCTCCCTGCGGTCTATTACTATCTCTTCAGTCTCAAAAAGATCGTCTATACCTTCCTGATATGCCCTCCAGTCAAACACCGCTTCTACTGAAGCTATAGCAACCTCTACCATGTCAGGTGAGGGTTCTTTCGTTGTGAGCGCCTGCATCCACATACCCGGTCTCGAGAGCACTGCTGCCGCCTTGCTGTCGGAATTACCCGCCCATTTTATGAATTCATAGGAAACTCCTGATATGACCGGAATGAGCAGCAGTCTTATAACAAGCCTCAGCCAGATGTTATCCACTCTAATAAATATAAAGAATATTATGCTTATAAAAAGGACAAAGAAGAGGAAGCTCGTTCCGCATCTTCTGTGCTCCTTCGAGGACTTCATCACATTTTCCACATTAAGCTCAAGACCTGCCTCTATGCAATTTATGCTTTTATGCTCGGCTCCGTGATACATAAAGGTTCTCTTTATGTCCTTCATGTTTGATATGAGCGCGATATAGCCTATGAAAACAGCCAGCTTTATAACACCCTCGATCACCGCCAGCAGCGCGCTGGATGTAATATTGGTGACCTTTAATATAAAGTGCGACGCCAGATAAGGCAGCACAATGAACAGCGCAATTGCTATGGCAAGCGCAACCACAATGGTGACTATCATAACCGCGCTCTCGCCTTTAGACTTAAAGGTGGAATCTATCGATCTGTCCAGCTTGCCATTTTCCTTTTCTATATCATCCTCGTAAAAGCTGGCGGAGAACATGAGCGTTCTGATACCCAGAACAAGGGAGCTGATAAAAGCTACTACTCCTCTTATTACCGGCCAGTCAAATACAGGGCTTTTTTTATTCAGACTGACGCATTTGCTTTTCCCGACCTCAATCTCTCCGTCCGGCCGCCTTACCGCAACTGCCACGTCCTCATCATGGCGCATCATAACGCCTTCGATGACCGCCTGACCTCCGATATTTGAGGATCTGCCCTTTTTCTTTTGTTTTTTTTCTTTTCTCATAGATAAAAAAAATGAGCAATTCTTCTTTGGCTTCCCAAAGAAGAACTACTCAATCCTTATTAAATATCACTACTGCTCCTGGCTTAAATTATATTTCCTGTTGAATTTCTCAACACGGCCCCTGGCCTGGGCAGCCTTCTGCTGACCTGTGTAGAACGGATGGCACTTTGAGCATACCTCAACGTGGATATCCTCCTTGGTTGAGCCGGTTGTGAAAGTGTTCCCGCAGTTGCAGGTAACAGTTGCTTCATGATAAGCCGGATGTATTCCTTCTCTCATTTCTGATCACTCCTTAATCATCCCGTCCGGAAAACTTTTAACTCTCCGGATCAAATTTACTGAAAAATCAGCATTTGACAGTATAGCACAGCGAGATTTGCAACGCAACACCAAAAACCTATTTTCATCCTATCTGCGTCTGTCTTTCTCCAGTATTTTGTCCAGAAAGCGCCGGAGTCCTGCCGGGGCGTTTTTTGTTGATTCGAGGTTTGTATCTGCAAGCTTCACCAGCTTATTGCTTCCATGATAATCGCTTCCCGCTGTGATATAGAGATCGTATTTTTCTGCGAAGCCGAGCAGCTCGGCAATTATCTTATCCGTAAACCCTGAGTAGAAAACCTCTACTCCCCGGAGCCCCATTCCAGTCAGATATTTCAGTCGCTCATCCATATTATCACCTAAAATATATTGTTCCCCGTTTCCATAAGACGGGTGAGCAAGTACCGGTATCCCACCGGCGGCAAGGATCCCCTCTATTGCCATTTCCGGCCTGATATATTCAGAAGGTGTTTTTATCTTGTTCAGGTATCGCTTTATAGCATCGTTCATGTTTGAAGCATAGCCGTATTTTGTCATCATATTTCCAATGTGAGGCTTCCCGGGATTGTCTTTTTTCATCAGCTCCGCCACATCTTTATCAGAAAAAACAAAGCCGAACTTTTCTTTCAGGCCTTCCAGTCTTCCGGCAGCCTTTTTCATCCTTAAGCCATGTCCCCTGTCAACCACGCTTCTTATATGTTCAGAGTTAATATCATAATCATATCCCAATATATGGTATCTGCCCCTGTCATCTCTGCAGGAAAACTCAACTCCGCATATAAACAGCGGATCTCCGTCTTTCAGGAAATCCGCTACCTGCCCGCACCCTTTGATCGCATCGTGATCAGTTACCGCAAACATGTCGATCCCTGCTTTTTTAACATTTTTAAGCAGCTCAGCCGGTGTGTCTGTTCCGTCTGAGACCGTTGTGTGCATATGTAGATCAATGATATCGGGGTAAGCCATCATTTTTTTGTTGTATCGCAATTTTGTCTATGACGCCGGCCGGGATCAGTATAATGCCGGTCTGTATCATCAAATATATCAGAGGCAATAACTGCCCCTGATATATTAACACTAAAATCCTATGCTGTTAATACTATTTGCCTTCGGCAAGCATATTCTTTGCCTTGCCAAGGAATACCAGATACATGATAGTAGCTATAAGTCCGATGACCGAGCTAATGAGTAAGAGAATAACAGCTGTTATATTTGCAGCCTGCGATGAGCTGAATATTGCGGCGATTATCGAAGCGATAAGTGCCAGCCCCTGAATAACAATGATAAGCACAAATATACGTTTTCCGCTGTTAAGGACCTCTTCGTTCCCCAATCTTACAGCAAGGTTCTGTATTCCCTGTATGATGAACACCATAACTAAAAGCGTTGACAGAGACTCTATTATACCTATTATTGAATTCAATGTCTGATCGGTTGTGAAAATCCCGCCTAGTATGCTGGCAATAACTCCGACAATAACAAAAACAAGCGCAACCTTGAATGAGCCCTCATCTTTCATTGCCTGGATTATACCTACAAGATTAATGATAAATAACGCTATTCCGATTATCATTGCTGCAATCCCTAAGATCACGATCCCGCTGATACTTGAAGTTACGCTCCCACTCGACACAGCAACTACTGTAAGCACAGCGGTTATCACTCCCAGCAGCCCTACGACCAATCTCAGGATCTCAGCTATGAAGATTTTTCGACTCCGCTAAAAGCATTTGGAAACCTCATTCTCTCCCTCCTCATATCTTCGTTACATGAATTAATACTTCCGATGGCTTATTTTATCACTTTACGGTTTGGATATCTACTGTTTTTTCCATATCGCATTAGTTGTTGATTGTGCTTAAATGTCTTCTGATCAAAGTATCAGCGACGCCCTTGGCGCTCTGATGGCTGCAATGATCCCCGCCAATGCCGAATACATCAAACCTCCGGCATAGATATATATGCATATCTCCTCCGATCTGATAAATATGATACAGGCAACAACAACAAGGAGGTTTACCACAGCGCTTACAAGCTGGATCTTCCATGCGCTTACAAACATCTGCTTTTCCTCCAGCGCTCTTAAAAGATCGATCACTCCCGATGCCAAAAATATTACTATAAGGTATATCATTATATAAAATACCGAGTCATTTGCCAGAATGATAAACACGCCTGCGGCATCCAGTATCAGAACCCCCAGGTAAAGTATCATCCTGCCGCCAACCATGAATCTTGCCATGGTGAAATAGTAGATGATGTTCCTTATCCCGTATATCAAAAGAGCCACACCCAGCACCAATGCCACGACCAGGTGACCGTTCCCCGGTGCCAGGATCAGGATCATCCCTAAAATGATCTTTAATACCCCTATGCCTATATCCCTTATTCGTCTTCCGAGACTCATTTTTTCACAACTCCTGCCAGTTTATTTCCCGATCCGGTTATCTTTTCCATTATCATCTTTTTGTGCACAACTGCCTCTTTTATGAATTTGCCGAGGAAAGTGCCTTCCCTGCCGCCATTTTCCGCATTGATGTATTCATCCTGATATCTGTCCCTTTCAAAAGGCTCTATCTCAAAATCCGATATTCTCTCTCCGAACGCTTTCCAGTCATCACAGGCTATAAGCTGCCTCTTCTCCAGTATTTTCTTTATCTCTTCCCTGTATCCTTCAATAGCCGCCCAGTCATATTTTCCGGTTTCGAATGAGTCAGTTTCGCCTCTCAGGTATTTGAGAGCATATACCATCTGCGCAAAGGCATGCATATAGTCAGACGGATTATCCTTTATTATCTCTTCATAATCCGCCCAGGCAGGCATATATTTATATCTCATGAAGCTATAGTCCGGCATATGCCCTGCCCTGCCATGCCCCAGGTTCATAACAGCGGTTTCACTGCTTTGGAATATCGTTGCGGTATAAACACTGTTTTCAATATCGTCACTGCCTGACATTGCATGTCTGAATTTTATCTTTTTCTCCCTGTATCCTCCGCCTTCAGGAAAAAGTTCAAAAACATCACCGCTTATATTATTGATTACCAGTGACGGCGTCCCGGCGAAATTACTGTGCGCCCATGTGTCTGCCAGAACATGCATTGCAATGCCAGCCGCCTGAAGGGTATTGCCCTTTGCCCGTTCCACGGTGTCCTTTACGAGTACTCCGTCGGGCTTACAGATAAGGCGATATTTATTTTTATACAGCTTTATTCCGTGCCCGGGCTCCGCATAAAGATCATACGGCAGAAAATGAAAGGCAGCCCAGATACGGGTTATCCCCTGTATTCCGCTTAAGTTGGTCTTTGTATCAGCCATTTCCATGTTAAGCTGTGTGGTGGCTGCATTCTGCTGTGCCTTTATACTTTTCAGAAATGTCGCCGAACAAAGGTCAACAAAATTGGCACTGTATGCTATTGTCTGGCTTTCTTCCGGCGTAAAGCCGGCTATATATGCCGCGCAATATGTGGCATAGTAATGAAAATCCATCTGCATCTTATTGCATCTGCTCCTTTTCTCCCAGCTTTTTCCTGAGCTTTATCGAAAATACCATTACCTCTATAAGAGAAAACATCGATGTTCCCTCTACCAGCAGTTCTACTATCAATTCAATAATATTTTTTTCTGCTGAAGTTGCGATGGTGAAAAAAAGAGATACCATCGAAAAGAGTATCATTATCCCGACAAGCACAAGATACGCTGCGCTCCTTTTTTCCCCTCTGCCCTCGCTGATCGCGCCAATCCCCACAATTAATCTAAAGGCAAGATCCACACACACAACTACTGCAACTATTACTATCACAGGAACAAGGAGTTTTTCATCTATCATCAGGTAGCTCGTATCGATCAGCGTTGAAAGAACGCCCTTAATGATACTCCATATACCAAAAACAATGACAGCAAGCCCGCTTACCCTCAATATGCTCCTGTATTTTCTGATATATCTGTCCAACACATTACCTTCCATATTCCATTACCTGTTTATCACCCTGGGATATACCACTCTGAATATCAGAGTATGTACCACAAAGAATACGCCTCCGCAAACAGCTATAAGCCGGATCATCGCTCCTCCAACAGGTACCAGACTGAAAAATGACGGGAAGATAAATATCGCCCCGGCCGCCAACCCGATAATAAATACCAGCATGAGCCATTTCCAGATGTTCATCCTGCCGCTAACGTTAAATACCACTGTAAAGCCCGCTATCAGGGAAACCAGCGTAGCAACTGTGGAAACTTCAGCAGGTGTCGCTCCCATCTTATTTGCCAGATAAGAGCTTAATATTATAGCAACAGCAGTCAGAATACCGCTCGGCAGCGCATTCATAAAAACGTTTCTGAGGAAATTTGTTTTTATCCTGTTACTGTTTGGCTCAAGAGCCAGAAAGAATGATGGCAGTCCTATGGTACAGCCGCCTATAAGCGTTATCTGTATGTTCTCAAACGGATATGCAAAAAGAGCAAAAAGGAAGAATATCGCCGTTATCACCGCATATATCGTTTTGTTAAGATAAAGAGACGCACTCCTTTGAAGATTGTTTATAGACTTTCTCCCCTCAGCCACTACCACTGGCAGTGAAGCAAAATTACTGTCCATGAGCACCATATCAGAAACATTCCTGGCCGCGTCAGAGCCTGACTGCATTGCTATCGAACAATCCGCTTCCTTCAGAGCCAGAACATCGTTCGCCCCGTCGCCTGTCATTGCAACAGTATGTCCGTGGCTTTTCAAAGCTTTGATTATATCCAGCTTCTGATAAGGGGTCACCCTTCCGAATATCGTATATTGATCTACTGCCTTTTCTATATCGTCATAACTCTTAAGTTCTACTGCGTCCACCCATTTATCATAGTCATCAAAGCCTGCCTCTTTTGACACTCTTGAAACAGTCCTTGGATCATCTCCGGATATGACCTTAAGGGTTACCTCTTCCGCTTCAAAGTATTTCAGAGTTTCCTTAGCGTCACCTCTCACCTTATCACCTATCACCAGCAGCGCCATTGCTCTGAGTGCTTGCGGGAGTTCTCTTCCTTCGAGCGAAGGGCTGCCGTTTTCGTCACACGGCATTTCTTTGCTTTCCGCAAGCAGCAACACCCTCTTTGCCCTGTCCGTGTATTTTTCTATTTCCGGAAGCAGTTCATCATAAATATCAGGGCACACAAATTCCGGCGCGCCTATCACAACGCTGCCCCTTCCTTCATAATATACAAGGCTCCACTTCTTTTCCGATGAAAACGGAACTATACGGCAGGATTCATCTTTTCTTTTCTCTGTACCAAAATAGGTACGGATAGCATTTATGGTTGAATTGTCATCATCTATCACCGCCGAGAAGTCCTTTATCATATCCTCCGTCTCTTTTACTTCTGCTCCCGGCAGCAGGGAGATCTCTTCAAGCTTCATATCTCCCTCTGTGATGGTGCCTGTTTTATCAAGGCATAGTACATCTACTCTGGCAAGGTTTTCCACGCAGTAAAGCTCCTGAACCAGCGTCTTGTGCGAGGCCAGCCTGATCACACTTACCGCCAGCACAACGCTGACGAGCAGCACAAGTCCTCCCGGTATCATTGCGGATATTGCCGCAACCACCTTCACAGTTGCGTCTCTTACCGGCTGTTCTATCACAAAGAAGTTTTTCCATACCATGAGGCCGGCTACGGGAATAAGAGCTATCGCAACAGTCCTGACGATGGTTTTTACCGACCTCATGATTATTGAGTCAGGTTTTTTATAATATTTCGCGCCAAGGGTTATCTTGTTGACATAGTTGTCCACCCCTATGTGCTCAACCTCTGCCATTACATTTCCCGATATCAGAAAACTCCCGGAAAGAAGATGATCCCCCTTTTTCTTTAAAACAGGCGTGCTCTCACCTGTGATAAGGCTTTCGTTCACCTGGCACTCACCGTCAAGGACAACCGCGTCCGCGCAGATCTGATATCCGGTCTTAAGGCTGGTTATATCCCCAAGCACTATATCCTTTACCGCGATACACTCTATTTCCCTATCCCTGAGCACATACGCCTTAGGCGCTGAAAGCAGTGAAAGCTTTTCTATTATCTGCTTCGCCCTGATCTCCTGAACACAGCCTATGAGAAAGTTCCATATGACAACGAGAAAGAAGAGGGCGTTCTTCCACGATCCCACAAGTAGCACGCATATCACCAGGATAAGGTTCACGAAATTAAAAAGAGTAAAGAGATTATCAAAGATAATGCGCTTGTAGGATTTTGTCTTTACATCCAGATCTCCGTTAACAAGCCCTTTGGCGACCCTTTGGTCAACCTCTTCTCCTGTCAATCCTGTGTTGAGTTTCTTTTCAAGATCTTCATTCATCCCTTATTGTCTTATCATCTATCCCTGTATCAGTGAGTTTCACCCACTCTATCTTATTTTTATCCACCTTCAGTGCTTTAAGCTTCCATCTGTCCAGCTCAGCCTCATCCCCCGTCTCAGGCAGCGCTTCAAGATGCTCTATCAAAAGTCCTCCTATAGAATCGTATGCTTCGGATTTGAGATCCGTTTCCAGTCTGTCGTTAATATCTTCAAGACTCACGAATGCTTTTATCACATATTCCCTGTCACTTAACTGAATGATCTCACTTTCTTCTTTCTCATCATATTCATCTCTTATATCCCCGACTATCTCCTCAAGAAGATCCTCCAGTGTAACTACGCCTACTGTCTCACCATACTCGTCAAGGACTATCATCATACCGCCGCGTGACTGCTTCATCTCTATGAAAAGCTCTGAAAGATGCTTCCCGTCATAGGTATATCCCGCCCCCCTCATAATGTCGCTTACTTTAAAATCATTTATTTTCGCGGGATCATAAAAAACCAGATCCTTTACGTTGACTATGCCTATAAATCCCTTTTCCTCTTCATCATATACGGGAAGTCTGGTGAAGTGGTCCTCTTTGAAAACCTCCATTATCTCATCATATGTGGAATCGATCTTTATAGCGGTGACATTGATCCTTGGGACCATTACTTCCCTTACGGTTGTGTCGGAAAAATCAAAAACATTGTTGATTATCTCTTTTTCACCGCTGGTAGTGACCCCCTCCTCATGACTTACTTCCACTATGGAGCGAATCTCATTTTCAGTATAGGATTCCGCTTTATCTGTCTTTCTTATGCCAAAAAGCCTTATCACCCCTGCTGACAGAAAATTCACAACCGCTGCCACAGGCGTGAATACTATCATAAGAACGTTTATCAGAGGACTGATAAAAAGGCCTAATCTTTCCGCCCTGTATGTGGCCATGGTCTTGGGCGCAATCTCTCCGAATATCAGTATCAGCAGAGTCAGCACACCTGTGCCCACGCTTACGAAAGCACTGCCAAACAGCTTTTGTGTTACCAGAGTCGTAAGCGCCGATGCCGAGAGATTGACAATATTATTGCATATGAGTATGACGCTCAGCATCTTTGACTTTTGTCCGATGACCTTTTCAAGAATGTCCGCATTTTTGACTTTTTCCTCGGTCAGCGTCCTTAGCCGGTGGGGAGATATAGTGGTAAGCGCAGTCTCCGACGATGAAAAAAGGGCGGAGAGCGCGATCAGGATGACGATAACAACTATTTGAAAGACGATCATTTCACCACTATATTGATTATTCTTTCCGGAACATATATTTCTTTCACGATATTACCCGAAAGCTTATCACCAAGCGCCTCTTTTGCCTTTGCAACAGCTTCCTCTCGGGATGCGTCTGCCGGTATGAGCACAGCTGCTCTTACTTTCCCGTTCACCTGAACACCTATTTCTATCTCATCATCTCTGCAGAGCTCCTCGTCAAACTCCGGCCATCCTTTTTCCGGGTCAAATACAGATCCTTCATTTCCGTACATTGACCAGAGTTCCTCTGAAATATGCGGAGCAAACGGCGCCAGAAGCCTTATAAATGCCTCTATCGTTTCCTTATCTATTCCGCCTGTTTCCCTGGCAAGCTCGGCGAGCTTGTTGTTATATTCCATAAAACCGCTTATTACAGTGTTAAGACTAAAGCCTTCGAGCCTCTTGGTGATATCTCTTATCAGCTTGTTCCGCAGCTTTATCATTTCACCTGTTTCCGCAGCTTTCGCCTCAAGACTTGAAACGGCCAGAACATAAAAACGGCTCAGGAATCTGTAGACACCTTCTATTCCGCGTTCATCCCACTCACTGTCAAGCTCCGGCGGGCCTACGAAAAGTTCGTAAAGCCTTAATGAGTCGCAGCCGTAATCCCTGACAAGGTCATCCGGCGACACTACATTTCCTTTTGACTTGCTCATCTTTATGCCGTTTTTGCCGGTGATCATCCCCTGGTTAAACAGTTTTTTGAAAGGTTCATCAAAATCAAGCGCACCGATATCATTCAGGAACTTTGTGTAGAATCTTGAATAAAGCAGATGAAGGACCGCATGTTCAACACCTCCGATGTACATATCCACCGGAAGGTACTTATCCGCCTTTTCCCTGTCAACCAGCTTCTCATCATTATGCGGATCCACATATCTTAAAAAATACCATGAGGATCCTGCCCACTGCGGCATGGTGTTAGTCTCTCTTTTTGCAGGCTTCCCGCATTTCGGGCATTTAGTATTAACCCACTCCTCTATTGCGGCAAGCGGAGATTCTCCCGTACCTGTAGGCTCGTATTTTTCAACCTCGGGAAGTGTCAGCGGAAGCTCTTCTTCCGGAACCGGAACGCATCCGCAATCCCCGCAATGAACTATCGGTATGGGCTCTCCCCAGTATCTCTGCCTGCTGAACACCCAATCTCTTAGTTTAAAGTTGACCTTCTTTTCACCTATACCTCTTTTTTCTATTTCCTCAGGAGCGCTTGCCTTCAGTTCATTTGAATCCCGTCCGTTCCACTCTCCGGAGTTTATCACCGTTCCCGGGAGTGTGTATGCCTGCGTAAGCTCCGGCTGCTCTTTACCGTCCGGACTAATGACCTGAACGATTGGAAGCGCGAACTTTGTGGCAAACTCAAAGTCCCTGTCATCATGAGCCGGAACACACATTATCGCGCCTGTTCCGTAATCGGCCAGAACGTAGTCTGCCAGCCAGATGGGAACCTTTTCATTATTCAAGGGATTTATACAGTAGCTCCCCGTGAACACGCCCGTCTTTTCTTTATCCTGAAGCCTGTCTACAGATGACTTCATGGATGTCCTGTAAATATAGTCTTCAACCTCGGCTCTTTGCTCTTCTGTCGCAAGCTCCGCTGCGCCTTCATATTCCGGTGCGAGCACCATGAAGGTCGCCCCGTAGAGCGTGTCAGGCCTGGTTGTATATACGGTGATTGCTTTATCGCTTCCGTCCACCGCAAAATCTATCTCTGCTCCATATGACTTTCCTATCCACTCTGTCTGCATTTTTTTAACCTTCTCAGGCCAGTCAAGAGTATCAAGGTCTTCAAGAAGTCTGTCTGCGTACTCAGTTATCCTCAGCATCCACTGTTTAAGGTTTTTCTTAGTTACCTCAGCGCCGCACCTTTCGCATTTGCCGTCAACAACCTCTTCATTGGCAAGACCGGTCTTGCAGCTCGGACACCAGTTGATCGGCATCTCCTTTTCATAAGCCAGACCTTTTTTAAACATCTGTACGAATATCCACTGTGTCCACTTGTAGAAGGCCGGGTCGGTTGTGTTTACCTCTCTGTCCCAGTCATATATAGCCGCTATCTGGTTGATCTGTCTTTTGATGTTTTTTATGTTATCCTCAGTTGATACTGCCGGATGTATGCCCATTTTTATCGCGTAGTTTTCTGCCGGCAGACCGAAAGCATCCCAGCCCATGGGATGAATAATATAGTGCCCCTGCATAAGCTTATACCGGCTCCACACATCACTTATCACATAACCTCTCCAGTGACCCACATGAAGACCGGACCCGGAAGGATACGGGAACATATCCAGACAATAGTATTTCTCCTTTTTCCCGTCGTCTGTATTAACCGGATGTTCTTCCCAAATCGCGCGCCACTTTTTTTCAATTTCACTGTGATCGTATCTGATGTTCATTTACCTGTTTCACCTTTCTTCCAACATCTTTTTTATTTTAGGAGGTTTCCTATAATACCTCTTACAAGCTTATTTGCGGCAGTCTTTCCCGCTCCCGTGAGCACATCGGCAGTGGCATTCACAAGCTTCTGCCTGTTTCTTTGCTTTTGCTTCTCTTTTTCCCTGGCGGCCTTTTCTGCTGCCTGCTCTTTTTTAAGCTGCTCCTTGGCTTCCTTTACGGCATCCTTCTGCATCTGCTCCAGCTCCTTCTGCGTAAAAGAAGCCGCGTTGTGCTCTGCCTTACCCGCAAGGATCTCATATGCCGACTTCCTGTCGATTGTTTCAGTATATTTTGCCGCCATGTCCTGGGCTGCTATACGCTGCATAAGGTAGCCTTCGTCACACGCCCCCATAAGACTTTGTGGCGGAAGTATCTTTGCTCTCTGTACCATTTGCGGCACACCTTTTTCATCCAGGAATGACACCAGCGCTTCGCCTGTGCCAAGCTGAGTTATGGCTTCTTCCGTTTTAAACTCCGGATTTACAACAAAGCTCTGAGCCGCGGCCCTTACAGCCTTCTGGTCTGCAGGCGTATATGCTCTAAGCGCGTGCTGTATCTTGTTCCCAAGTTGCCCCAGTACGCTGCCGGGTATATCAGACGGACTCTGACTTATGAAGTAGACTCCGACCCCCTTGCTTCTTATCAGTCTCACAACCTGCTCCACTTTTTCCAGGAGATCTTTTGAATCAAGGTCAAATAAAATATGCGCTTCATCAAAGAAGAACACCATCTTTGGTTTATCTATATCGCCTACCTCGGGAAGGCTTTCATAAAGTTCTGAAAGCATCCAGAGCAGAAAGGCAGCATACATATCCGGCTGCCGGAAAAGCTGCTCGCAGTTAAGAACATTTATCATTCCCCTGCCGTTCTCGTCTGTCCTTATCCAGTCCATTATATTAAGCGCCGGTTCTCCGAAAAATCTGTCCGCGCCCTGATCTTCAAGCTTCAGCAATCCTCTCTGTATCGCGCCTACGCTTGCGGATGTGATGTTTCCATAGGATGTTTTATATGCTGCGGCATTATCTCCTACCGCCTGCGTTACAGCCCTTAAATCCTTAAGGTCAAGCAGAAGAAGGTTCTGATCATCCGCTATCCTGAATATTATGGTAAGTACGCCCTCCTGAACCTCCGAAAGACCCATCAGCCTTGATAAAAGCACCGGTCCCATCTCTGATATCGTTGTTCTTACAGGCGTTCCCTTCTTCCCAAACACATCCCAGTAGGTTGTGGGGTAAGACCTGTATTCCCATCCGGCTTCATTGAGACCGAATTTTTCTATCCGTTTCTGCATATCTTCTGTATTATCTCCGGCAACACTCATGCCCGTAAGATCACCCTTGATGTCTGAAAGAAAAACAGGTACCCCGGCATCGGAAAAAGCCTCCGCCATCACCTTGATGGTGACCGTTTTACCGGTTCCGGTAGCGCCTGTTACCAGACCATGGCGGTTGGACATTTGAGGCAGGAGGTAAATGAGGTCTTCATTCCTTGCCATCCAGATCTTATCGTTATAAAACATCTTTATTGCCTCCTGAAGATATTTGTTTTATAGTATCATGGATACAGCCTACCCGCAATAATTAAGGAAATATATAAGACTATGGATCTTCATGATTTTTACTATGAGCTTCCTAAGGAATTGATAGCGCAGGACCCTCTGAAAGACCGCTCTTCCAGCCGGCTTATGGTTATGGACAGAAAAAGCGGCGTTTTGATCCATGACACATTTCATAATATCGGCTCATATCTGAACAAGGGTGACTGTCTTGTTATCAACGACACAAAAGTCATCCCCGCGCGTCTTTTCGGCATAAAAGAGGAAAGTAAGGCTGCCATAGAGATCCTTCTTTTAAAAAGGATAAGTGATACGGACTGGGAATGTCTCGTTAAACCCGGCAAGAAAGCAAGAACCGGGTGCAGGATAGATTTCGGAAAAGCGCCGCATATCTTAAAAGGCGAGATAACAGATGTATTAGAAAGCGGCAACCGCATAATCCACTTCGAATTCGAAGGGATTTTTGAAGAGATACTGGATGTACTGGGTCAGCTGCCTCTTCCGCCTTATATCACACACAGGCTTGAGGATAAGAACAGGTATCAGACGGTATACGCCAAACACGACGGAAGCGCCGCCGCTCCAACCGCCGGACTTCACTTTACCGGGGAACTGCTTGATGAGCTGTCCGAAAAAGGGATCAGCATTGCCGCTGTAACGCTGCATGTTGGTCTTGGAACATTCCGTCCCGTAAAAACAGCAAACATACTTGAGCATAAAATGCATTCGGAATTCTATGTGATAAATGAGGAAGCCGCAAAAGTCATTAATGATACAAAAAAGAATGGCGGAAGGATAGTGTGTGTCGGGACAACCTCTGCAAGAACTCTTGAAAGCGCCGCCTGTGATGACGGCACCGTAAGAGCGTCCTCCGGCTGGACCGATATTTTTATCTATCCCGGATACAGCTTTAAAACAACCGATGCTCTTATCACGAATTTTCACCTGCCTGAGTCAACGCTTCTCATGCTTGTAAGCGCCTTCTCTTCCCGCGAAAAAATCCTGAATGCATATAACGAAGCCATTAAATGTGGCTACCGTTTCTTTTCATTCGGCGATGCGATGCTGCTTAAAGATCAGCCCCTTAAGGTTTGTGTTGAGCCGGAGCTCACATAGCCCTGTGTTAACCGTCCGCTGTCTGCCTTTTATTTATGATAATACAGCACTCTGCTTTACTCATCCCCACCCTACATCAGGCTTTCTTCATCATATCTTCTATCACAATAAATGCGTAAAAACTTCTGCCTATTCCTACTTTACCGGAACCATTAGTATCTCACCCGGGAACAGGTATTTTGCGCATTCGATGACGTCATCATATTTATGGCCGTGTGCCTGCGCTGTTTCTATGATCACTGTTTGATTTATTATAGCAAGCTCTTTTGTAGTGACCCCAAACTCCTCTGCTATACTGTGGATCGAATCTCCTTCTTTCACAGTGTACGCTGTCAGGTTTTAATCCGGCGTCTTTTTCAGAATCACCATGTTCTTAAGTCCTGAATCAGACAACGCTTCCGCCATACGGGAATCCGAGTCTCCTTCTGTGGATGAAACCGTTACAGAGCCTTTCAAAAAACTGAAAGCGATCTGTCCGTCTTTAAGCTCCATGCTCCCCTTGTAAGAAAAGCTTACTTTTTCATTTTCCACATCTGTCCCCTGGATCTCATATTCAGCTGTTCCGTCCTTGATCGGAGTTGAGCTTATCTCCTGGTATAACGTGTGATCTTCAAAGATGTCCGTAAATGTCCAGTCCATCTTACCGTCCACAATGCTTCGCACGGTGAGCGTGAGCTTACCTCCCCACGGATCATCTCCTGAATACTGCGTGCCAACGTACTCCGCATACTCCGTGTCGGACACAGGAAGCTTTTCTTTTCCGGAAGTCCCGCACGCGGCAAGCAGTCCTGCGGCAACCGCTAAAACAATAGTGGCGAACAAAAATCCCTTTTTCATTTCTCTCCCTCGGTATTAATAAGCTCATACCTTCCTTTCATATTTTTATTTATATAATGTATGGAAAAGCTGTTTTATTCAAGGACTTTCCATGTCAAACCGATCCAGCACCTGCAGGATATCATCCGGAAGGCGGTTCCGGCATTCTGTCTTCTGTTGACCCGGAACTACATAAAATACTTCCGCGACACTTCCGGCAATATAGGCAAGTGTATCGCAGTCTCCGCCAAGAGAAACTGCTGTCCGGATCACATCCACGAAATCTTCACCCTCAAGAAACGCGGCGATCGTTATAACTGTGTCATCAGTAAAACAGGATTTCTCTAAAAACAGTGGAAATACCTTCGTTTTATCCCCCGGTCAAACTCATACGGGGAGCCGATCATATCACCTGAAATAGCTCCATACATACAGACACCTCCTCTCTCCTTTTTCTGATCAATGATATCCATTCCAATATTGCTCTGCCTCGTCAAAATCTGCAAAGTCGTTATAGTATTCTTCCCAGAAATCATCTATGTCCGAATACTCTTTTGCATTATAGGGATCTGATGTTGATGATGACTGATCATTTGAGGACGAATGGCCGCCTGATGAATTACTTTTACCGCCACTGTTTCCTGTATTCCCCGAGCCCCCTCCTGCCGGATGAGTGAATTCATACCGTTCCTTATCTCTATCCCGGTACGGATTTTTATATATTTCCATGTTATTCTTTTTCAACTCAAAATAGTTTGCTTCATATTCTGTCCCTTTTGAAGTCCTCCACCGGGAATATCTGTTTCCGTGCAGTATACGGAAAGTGATGTTATCAACTTTGCACTCAAAGCTCTCGCCTTTGATTGCCTGGAAGAAATCCTCAGACACATTCTGCATGGTGTGATACATTTCATCCGGCGGCAGCTTCTCTATTTCATCGCTCAGCAGAATAATGTCGCCCTGAACAGATATGTACTCCCCCCGACCATTATCACTTTTATCATAGTCATCAATCCCTACCTTGTAAGACAGGTCTGACAAACCTGTCGCCTTTTTGGCTTTTTCCAGTGCTTTCTCTATCTTGGGTGTGAACGCTTTTATGACATGGTTTTTCCCGATGTTTTCGGCTATCACAGGTATAAGGATCGTGCCGCAGATCGCACAGACAATAGCAGCAGCCACAATAACCATGCATAACACGGCCTTACTCTTTTTCTTCGGCTCATTGGGTATATTTATTGTTGAGAATTGCGCTTCCTGATCTATATTTGATTTGGTATCATCATTATCTAAATGCATATGCAACGGGTTATATGAGACAAGGTATGATTCTCTTTCTTTTTAACAATAAACATAAAACCTGAAAAAATCAACAGTTTTACAGATAGCGTAAATTTACTGTAGGAATTTAACAGACAGAGCATCCCTTAAACCTGTTTAGAATCAAAGATTTCTCCACCATTATATTCTTTTTATTGCTTTTTACAAACCCCAGATATGATTCTTTAATGCTGCTATCTTTT
>JAZRZO010000084.1:0-76742 GCA_045601405.1 Lachnospiraceae bacterium
CGCTCAAAAGCGGCAAGGATTATCTGATAGTAAGTCAAAGAGAAAACGGAAGCGCGTTCATGCTCCAGAAAGGCGGAGAAGGAACGCAGGCAGCAGCCGTAACGATAGCAGACGGCAAGATAGTGACTGACGATGCGAACAGCATCTGGACGATATCAGGAGATGCGAGCGGGTTCTTTATGCTGAACGACGGAAGCTACCTGACATATAATCTTGGCGTATCAGAACAGGATGAGCACAAGTGGAACATCGCTGACGGCGTACTGAAGTATGATAACTACTACCTTGTAAAATACAACGGAGCATTTATCTTCGATCTGTACGCAACGGGAACCGATATCGTGTTCTTTGTAGAGGATGAGGGCAGCGAGCCGGAGCCGGAAACCCACACAGTAATATGGAAGAACTACGACGGGACAGTCCTTGAGACAGATACCGTTCCGTATGGAGCAACACCTGTTTATGACGGAGCAACACCAGAGAAGGCGGCAACGGACGCAGCAACATACACATTCACAGGCTGGGATCCTGAAGTAGTGGCAGTAACAGCAGATGCAATCTACACGGCAGTATTTGCAGAGACAGCAAAGACCTATACACTTACATATGCATATGAAGGGGAAGTGCCTGCCGGAGCGCCTGCAGCACCGGAAGCAAAAGCTTACGAGGTTGGTGCGGCGATCACGCCTGCAGCAGTACCGTCTGTGGATGGATACAGCTTCAGCGGCTGGACCGGTGAGCCTGCAGTAATGCCGGCAGCGGATGCAACAGTAAGGGGAAGCTGGACAAAGATCACTCCGCCGGAGCAGGGATCCTACATCGTGACCAAAGGCAACGACGCAGTATGGACAAAAGGAAGCACAGAAGGAGTTGAGATCATAGCTGTTCGTGAAGGAACTGACGATTCGTTTGATCACTTTGCAAAAGTATTAGTAGACGGAAAAGAATTAGTTCCCGGTAAGGACTACAGCGTTCATAAGGGAAGCACAGTTATCGACTTCAGCCCTGAATTCCTTGAGACCCTGGCTGTTGGCGGACACAAGGTAAATATCGTGTTTGATAACGGAGCAGTGGAAACAAATCTTACTGTGAAAGAAAACGGCGGAAATGTTACACCTGATGTTAAGCCAGATGTTAAACCTGACAGCAATAAACCGCAGGATAAGGCAGTTAAGACAGGCGATGACAATAATGCTATAATGTGGCTGATCATCTTAGTAGCTGCATCAGGCATAGGCGCAGGAGCATTCTGTGCAGTAAGACGCCGCAGAGCAGACAAGAACTGAAGGTGCAAACAGAAGGTCCTTTGGGAAAACGAAAAGAAAAGGACCGGAGGCACCGGATGAAATGCGGATAATCAACGCATGAGCAAAAGGGGTTCCCTAAGAGATCAGGGAGCCCCTTTTTTACAAGGAGTAAGCTGACATTGGAAAACAGGAGAGGACCGGAAATGAAGTATGTTGTAACAGGAGCAGGGGGAACGGGCGGCATTTTAAGCGCTGCTCTTTATAAGGCAGGCTGTGATATATCGGTGATCGCCAGGGGAAAGCATCTGGAAAAGATAAAAGAAAACGGTCTGGTGATAAGAGATATACAGAGCGGTGAGGAGGAATCCTTCCGCGTCCCGGCTTTTTCGGAAGAAGAATTTTCCGGAACGGCAGATGTAATATTTGTATGTGTTAAGGGATATTCCCTGCCGCAGATAGTTCCGTTTCTTGACAGGATATCGTCAGCGGATAGCGTGATCGTCCCTGTGCTTAATATCTTCACGACAGGTGAAACCTTAAGGCGGCAGCTGCCCGGGAAGTATGTCACGGACGGGTGCATATATGTTTCGGCTAATATTGCGGAGCCGGGGGTGATACTTCAGCACAGCAGGATATTAAGGGTCATTTACGGAGCGGCCGCAGGGCAGGAGAAAAGAGCTGTGCTGGCAGACTTGAAGGAGGAGCTGGACGCGGCTGAGATAAGAGCAGTTCTTTCAGAGAATATAAGAAGGGACTCCATGAAAAAGTTCTGCTACGTCTCTCCGGTCGGTGCGGCGGGCTTGTATTATAATGCCACGGCGGGAGATTTCAAAAAAGAAGGAGAGAAGCGGGACATGTTCATCGGCCTGATGAAGGAGGTAGAGGCTCTGGCGGATAAGATGGGATGTCCGTTTGATACGGATGTCATTTCCTATAATCTGGATATTCTGGATCACCAGCCTGATGAAGTCACAACCTCGCTCCAGCGTGATGTCCGGGATGGAAAGCCGTCGGAGATAAAAGGGCTTATATTTGATATTCCGGAGCTTGGCAGGGAGCATGGTATTGAAATGCCGCTGTATGCAGAGGTCACGGCGAAATTCTCGTAAGCGGCAGGCAGAAAACCTACATCAAATTCACTTTTATTGCTTGCGGTGAAATATGTTTATAGTATAATTGTAAACATAAACTGAGGTTATTTTTAAAACGTTTTAAACCTCACAAAAATAACAGGAGGAAGTATATTATGGAAAACATGAAAACTGATGTTGTAGTAGTAGCTTGCGGTCTTTCAGGTCTTGCAGCTTCCCTGGCAGCAGCTGAGGCAGGGAAATCTGTTATCGCACTTGAAAAAAGCAATGTTACAGGCGGTGCGGCAAACATGGGTATGTCTCCGCTCGGCATTGGCACAAGGCAGCAGAAGGAAGCTAACTTCAGCATGACACCGGCGGAAGCATGGAGAAAGCACATGAACTTTATCCACTGGAACGGTGACGCAAGGCTTGTAAAAAAACATTATGAAAAGTCAGCAAGCACTATCGAATGGCTGGAAGGAATGGGCGTTCAGTTTGACCACCTTATCACAGCTTACGCGGTTAACGAAAATGAAAGGGCATATGCGACTGCATATCCCACAGCTCACTGCGTAGTACCGGAAGGCGGCGGAAAGCCCGGTCCGAGGTGCGCAGGCGCTATGATCAAAAAGATGACAGAGCACGCTAACGAGATCGGCGTAAATATCATGTTCGAAACAACAGGCGAAAAGGTCATCATGGAAGACGGCAAGGCTGTAGGTGTTATCGCTAAGAAGGGCGATGAGGAATTTGAGATCCGCGCTGACGCGGTCATCATCTGCACAGGCGGCTTCGGTGACAATCCTGAGCTCCTTAAAGAACGCTTTGGCTTTGAGTGGGGCAAAGACCTCTTCTCATTCCGTATACCAGGAATGAAAGGTGACGGTATCCGTATGGCATGGGAGGCAGGCGCAGGCAAGTCTCACATGATGATGGAGCTTATGTATCAGTGCCCGGACAACATGACTGTCTGGGAGTTTGACGGCGGTTTCCGTCAGCCGGGACTCTGGGTAAATATGAGAGGTGAAAGATTCCTGAACGAGGATCTTGTTCCTAACTCAACATTCACAGGAAACGCTATCCTTCAGCAGCCGAAGAACGTTGGTATCTCTATCATGGACAGCAAGATGGTTAAAAAATACGCTAAACGCGGTCCGGACCTTCTTGACCACGTACATGGCTATGATATGTTCGATAACTGGGATGAGGTATGCGATAATGCTATCGCCAATGGCTACAAATATTTTTACAAGGCAGATACTCTGGAAGAGCTTGCAGAAAAGATAGGCCTTCCGGTGGAAAAATTCCTGGATACGGTTGAAGAATACAATGATATGTGTGAGGCAGGCTGGGACGATTTGTTCGAGAAAGACCGCCGCTATCTGTATCCGATGGAAAAAGGCCCGTTCTATGCTCTTGAGTTCTACGCAGGCGCATACGGAACACTCGGCGGCATCAAGGTTAACCATATGCTCGAGGTTGAAACCGAAAATGATGAGGTTATCCCCGGCTTATATTCAGCGGGAACAGACGCATGCGCTATCTATGGCGACTGCTATCCGTTCACATTTGCCGGAAATACGATGGCATTCTGCTTAAACAGCGGAAGAATGGCCGGAGAGAATGCAGCTGATTACAGTGACGATCTGGCTGAATGATCTTAAGGCAGATATAATATAATCTAACAGACCGGGACTGTCTTTGTACAGTCCCGGTTTTATGAAAAATGTTTTGCCGCAGAACCGATTTTTAAGCGACGAGGCATTTTACAAATCAAGATAAATAGAATACAATTCATGTATCGCGAACATAAGAGATAAGCGCAAAGCAACCGGACTGTATAATAAGAAAGAGGTATTGATTTGAGCAGAGACGAGCAAAGCTGGAATGGATCCGGAAGGACGGGCCGCACTGCCCGGGCAAGTCAGCCGTCCCGCGCGGCAAGAGAAAGAAAAAGAAAAAAACAGATGAGAGCACGCGTGGCACTGGCCATTACGGCGCTTGTTCTGTTAATTGCTATTATCGTTGTTATAGTTGTTGCATGCTCTAATAAAAAAAGAGAAGACGCCGAGGCAGCAACAGCGCAGACCTCAACAGAAAAGACCGGTCTTGACAGGAGTGCGATCCCTAAGGAAGAGGTTGAAGCTACGTTTATACATGATGAGATCGCGCAAACGGATGAAAATCCTGTTCAGGGGACTGATACAGATTGTACGATACGCGTTAACACAGCGCTCAATGTAACTGTTTTTTACAATGGAAACGGAGTTCCTGAAAAAGCGTTTGCCTGCTCTACCGGCCGCCGCGACGGCCATGAGACACCTGAGGGAACCTTTACCATGGGAGAGTGGATTGTTCCTCCGATGTCTGAGTGGTGCTATATGGCGGATGGGACACAGGGTCTGTATGCATACAGGATAATAGATAATATAAACAATGATATCATGTTTCATTCGGTGCCGTACTATGAGACCGACCACGGCACTCTGGAAATTGAGGAATATAATAAGCTGGGCGAATACGCATCCATGGGCTGTATAAGAATGGCCTGTCAGGATGTAAGATGGCTTGGCGAGCGCTGCGGTACCGGAACCACGGTTGTTATTTATTATGATGAAAATGAACAGCTTCCTCTGGCAAAGCCGGAGCCTTACCGTATCCCTCTGGAAATAGAACAGGTGCGCGGATGGGATCCCACCGATCCGGTGACCTATAATCCATGGCACACATACAGCATCGATCTTCGTGTGCCGAATAGTGTGGACGTTAAGAAGGATACCGATTATACCGTGGATCCCGTGCAGGCTGCCGTATCGGTTCATGATAATTTCGGAAATGACCTTTCCGGATATGTAACGGTGGAAGGCAGCTATGACAATTCAAAACGGGGCATATATAAGGTTCGCGTGCGGTGTGACGTGGGTCCGGCGCATGCGTATAAGGATGTTTATGTTGTAGTGGAATAAAGCTTTAAGGAGAGGGGTTGTATGAATTGTCCATATTGCGGGGCTGAAGCTAATAAAGGGAATAAATTCTGTACCTCATGCGGAAAACCGATTCCGGAAGAGACGGAACAGGTTCTTTTATGTATCGGTTGCGGCGCCAAGTTGTCTCCGGAAGACCGGTTCTGCACTGTCTGCGGCCGGGAAACCAGTGAGGTTTATATGGAAGTAGAGGATGAGGATGATGATCCGGGGTACGAGCAAGGTTCCGGAAAAAAGAAGTTTTTCACAAAGACCACGATAATAGTCGGCGCCTCTATTTTGTTTACTCTGGCGGTAATAGCAGCGATATCTATAATCTTTATCCCGAAGATCAGGAAAAACAGAGACTCGGATTCCGATACGACTCAGAAAGCTATTGAAGAGACAGAGAAGAAAACAGAGAAGGAAACTGAGGGGGAGACTAAGTCCTCTTATGCCGATCCGGTGTCAATGAGCGCGCTTGAAAGCGTTACCGCAACCTCCATACTAAAGGAGGGGACGTTTATCTATTATGTTGATTATATCAAGGATAAGGATCTGACCACCGCATGGACTGAGGGTGCGTCTGATGATGGTATAGGCGAAGGCATTACATTTGTTTTTGATACGGAGCAGCTGATCACCGGGCTGGCCATCAACAATGGCTTTCAGAAGAGTACGGATCTCTATAATAAAAATTCCAGAGTTAAACAGCTGAAGATCATTGACGGAGACGGAAATGAGCAATATGTTGATGTCAAAGACACGCAGGAACTACAGCTTATCGATTTTAATAAGGATATAGTCTCTGACACGATAAGTGTGTATATTGCTCAGGTTTATATAGGAAGCGCGTATAACGACACCTGTATTTCCGAGATGAGCTTCTACGGCTCATATGAGGACAGGCGGGAGATTGAAAAGAATGGTCTTGCGCCTAAGCCGAAGAATATCCAGGAGGATCTGAGCTTCCCGAGGAATATGTATGTTAAGGTTGACGAACTGCTGGTAAGAACAGGCCCCGGAACGCAGTACCAGGCCATTTGGAAGCTGTACACGGGAGAAATGATCTGGACCTACGGCATTTCAAACGGCTGGGCACATATCTCGTGGAATGGACAGGACGCATACGTATCCGCCGATTACATATCCGATAAACGCCCCTGATAACGGGACCACAGCCTTCCCTCTCCGGGGGAGGCTGCTGCCGAAGGCAGACGGATGAGGGAGCGATCGCATAATTTGACAAAGAAAAGCGCATAATATATAATTTTCCAATGCTTTTTCAGGGAAACTGTCCTGAAAAAGCTAATTTTTGAAAGGTGATAGAAATAATGGAAGAAAAAATAAACCTTTTGACAAAGGCAAACTACAAGAAACTCCAGGATGAACTTGAAGACCTTAAGGTCAACAAAAGAAAAGAGATCTCCCAGAAGATAAAAGAAGCAAGGGAACAGGGAGACCTTTCCGAAAATGCCGAGTATGACGCGGCAAAGGACGAGCAGAGAGATATTGAGGCGCGTATTGCAGAGCTTGAAAAGATAATCAAAAATTCCCAGATCATCGACCGCAAAAAAATTGATTTTGACAAGATACATATGGGATGCAAGGTAAAGGTCCGCGATATGAAGAGCCGCAGAGAGACATTATATCAGATCGTTGCGACAACAGAAGTAAACACCCGTGAGAAGAAGATCTCCTACGAGTCGCCCATCGGCGCAGCTCTTATGAATAAAGAAGTTGGTGATGTAGTTGAGATCGAGATACCTTCAGGGAATATAAGGTATAAGGTTCTTAATATAGAAAAAGCAGAGGTTTAATGATGTCGGGCAAAAACCGTAACGAACAGGGTGCACAGGATGTAAACCAGCTTCTGAAGGTGCGCAGGGAAAAGCTTGCGGCGTTTCAGGAGGCGGGAAAGGATCCGTTTGTCATAACGAAGTATGATCAGACGGACCATACCACAGACGCAAGGAGAGCCTACGAGGAGCTTGAAGCAAAGCTGCTTGAAGGAAGAGCGGAGCCGGATACTTCCGCTATGGATGAGCAGGAAGCCAGAGAGGCTAAAAAAGCTGATTACAATGAGCGCCGTGCGATCATGGACGCGCAGCCTGTCAGGGTTTCCATAGCCGGACGCATGATGTTCAAGCGCGTAATGGGAAAGGCGTCTTTCTGCAATATTCAGGATCTTCAGGGTTCTGTTCAGGTGTATGTGGCGCGTGATTCCATCGGCGAAGACTCCTATGCTCAGTTCAAAAAAGCGGATATAGGTGATATCTACGGGGTTAAGGGATATATGTTCCGCACTATGATGGGAGAGATATCCATCCACGCTGAGGAGATGACCCTGCTTTCAAAAAGCCTGCAGATACTTCCCGAAAAATATCACGGGATAACCAACACGGATCTGAGATATCGTCAGAGATATGTTGACCTTATCATGAATCCGGAGGTTAAGGACACCTTTATAAAGAGGTCTAAGACGCTTGCGGCCATCCGCCGCTATCTGGATGGACAGGGCTTTATGGAGGTGGAAACACCGATGCTGGTGTCTAATGCGGGCGGCGCTGCGGCGCGTCCGTTCGAGACGCATTTTAATGCTCTGGATGAAGACCTGAAGCTCAGGATATCGCTTGAACTGTATCTGAAAAGACTGATTGTCGGCGGAATGGAAAGGGTATATGAGATAGGACGTGTATTCCGCAACGAAGGTCTGGATACCCGTCATAACCCGGAGTTTACTCTGATGGAACTGTATCAGGCATATACTGATTATCACGGCATGATGGAACTTACCGAAAATATGTACCGCTATGTTGCGCAGGAGGTTTTAGGCACAACCAGGTTTAAATATGGTGATGTTGAACTGGATTTCGGAAAGCCTTTTGAAGTGATGACCATGCGCGATGCGGTAAAGAAATATGCGGGCGTTGACTGGGCGGAGATTGATGCGCTTGAGGGAGAAGCCGCTCTTTCAAGAGCCAGACAGATCGCGGACGAAAAGCATGTGGAATACGAAAACCGCCATAAGGCAGGCGACATCTTAAGCCTTATCTTTGAGGAATACGCGGAGGAACATCTTCTTCAGCCTACTTTTGTCATCGACCACCCGATAGAGATATCCCCGCTTACAAAGAAGAAACCGGATGAGCCGGATTATGTGGAGCGCTTTGAGCTTTTCATCAATGGATGGGAAATGGCTAACGCATACTCCGAGCTTAACGATCCGATAGATCAGAGGGAACGTTTCAAGGTACAGGAAGAGGCGCTGGCAGCAGGCGATGAGGAGGCAAACACTACTGATGAAGACTTCCTGAACGCTTTGGAGATAGGCATGCCACCGACAGGCGGCATCGGCTACGGAATAGACAGGCTGGTGATGCTCCTGACGGACAGCGCGGCAATAAGAGACGTACTCCTGTTCCCGACAATGAAGTCATTAGACAAGTAAAAGCCTTATTTTACAAGGGTTTTGGAAAGAAAATCCTCCAAAATTCGTATAAATTTGATGTTGTATAAATAAAGTTGGCACCCTTCTCTCAAAGATTATGTATATAATAAAGAGGAACAAGGAGGTGCTAACAATGGCACGAAATCAACGTAGTCACGATCCTGAGTATAAAGCTCAGGCAGTAAAAATTACCCAGGAAATGGGCTCCTGCAAAAAAGCAGCTGATGAACTAAGGTATATCGCCTAATACTCTTCTGATGCGGTCTTTTTGTTAATCTGTAGGAGTGGTTTTTACGAGTGGATTCATATAGTCATATGCTTTTTTTCAATTTCGCCGGAATCGAGTGTATCAAGGATCGATACGGCACCATAATGATTAAAATATGAATCACAGCATTTACGAAAAATGGTAGTGCATGAATTGCCGTTTTCTTCCTGGATTCGTTTCAACGCCATAAGTAACCCTTTAACAGCTGATAAGTGACAAAAGAACCGTTCCCTTGTCACTTATTTCATTTTGCGGCGGAGGAAAACAAGGGCGAGAGTAACAATGATGATCAGCACCGGGAGAACAGCGCAGATGACCCAGAGTACTGTATTGTCCGGGTGTGAGACGAATGCGAATGAGCCGCCGCTTTTCAGAGGAAAGACAATATAGCTGCCGTCACGGATGTACTCAGCTTTTGTAAATTCCCCCCCGTTCTTAATAAAGAGCGTTCCTTTATCTTCTTCCCGCATCCGGACAAGAAGAGAACCATTGTAATTTTCCACATCCGCAGTATAAGCGGAAAGTTCCTGCTTCCCGCGGGCGGAAAGCCCCGTGTTTTCGGAATAAGGCGTTACCGTAAGCTCCTGGCCTTCGTAGAATTCACCTTCAACAAGGAATAACGGCATATCCTCATCGCTTGACAGCGTTCCGGTTTTACTTACATAATGGCCTTCGATCGTCATGCTGTGATAGATTGCTGAATGATCAAAATCGTCCCATTTCCATTTCATCCCGTCTTTATCCGGAATGGAAGGAGTATTTTTGACTTCGCCTCCGAAAGGAACAGTAACATCATGCATGTTTCCTTCTTCGTCGACAAAGGACAGAGTTATCGAATTAAAGATCGTATTTCTTGGACACAGTGAAAGAAGTTCGTCATAGGAAACCTCCTTTGCAGCGCCTTCAAAGCTGAATCCGTCGATGCCGCCGGTACTGTTTCCCGCATAAAAGTTTCCGGAAATGACACCTTCCGCACAGCCGGCGATCGATCCCCGATATTCCCCGGTGTCCGAAAGCGACGGCATCGAGAAACAATCGATCATATCAAGGCCATATCCGGCAATCCCGCCTTCATAGCTTTCCGCGGATATTTTGGCTCTTGCGCGGCAGCTCTGAAGAGTGCCTTTAGCATATCCGGCAATCCCGCCTGCATACTTTCCTCCTGACAGGATTGTTCCGCTTGCTTCACAGTCGATCAACGCACCGTAATCCATCCGCCCGGCAATCCCTCCGGCAGATGTCTTATCAGATGTGATCTCTGAGGCATTAGTGCAGTTTTGTGCGGCAGCGAAGATCAGATACTTTGCTCCTCCGGACAGCATTGCGGAAAGATTCAGCTCATCTTCCCTGTCAAAGGAAAAATCTATTGAAATTGCGCCGATGATCCCGCCGGTATTTGTTTCTGCTTTTACCGTGGCAGTGTTGCTGCAGTCACTGACAACACCGACAGAGCGATCCTGTATATTTTCAGAAATATCACGGATATAATCATAGCTGCTCATCGACCCGGTGTTGTTAAACATACCGGCGATGAAATTAGATACGGCAAAAGTCTGGTCTGAAACATTCCAGATATCGTCTAAGAGCGGAGAGTCGCCGATGATGCCACCCAGAGCGGAAAGAGAGGACTCTATATTTTGCAGAGAACTGAAGAGAGCAGACGGCGCATCCGTAATAAGTCCGGCATTTGCGGAAAAGGAAAAGACCGCGTCAAGCGCTTCTCTGCTGATAAAAAAAGTTCCGGAAGCCTCATCATAACGGGCTTCGATCCCAAGATCCGGGTTCAGGCTTATCAGCCATTGCTGCGTTTCAGCATCGAAGAAAGCCCCCTCTCCGAAAATGCTGAGAGAAGAATCAACATTTACTTTAAGCCAGTTGTCAAGGTCATTGATAAATGAGGAGGCAGCGTCACCAAGTCCTGAAAGCGAACCTAAGAGACCCTGAATATTTTGAGAAACGGCATCTCCGGTCCATTGTGCATCTGCGATCAGTGAATTGATAGAATCCTGAAGGCCGCCAAGCATCCCCTGCAGTTTGACAATGTTGGATTCAGAAAAATCCCAGTTTGTATCCGGATCTAACTGACCGGTGATACCGCCGACGTCCTTTCGTCCGCGGACTGTGCCTTGATTGACACAGCCGGTCGTAAAACCTGACTGCCGGCCGGCAATACCTCCGATGTTGTATCCGATCCGCGGATAACCGATATCCCCGGAATTACGGCAATAGCGCAAAACACCGGAAGAGAGCCCGGCTATTCCCCCGACATCCGTGATATCGACAAGTTCCTCTGCGGACAGCATCAGAAGAGGAGATTCCGGCTCCACATCCTCGATCGCCTCTGTGTTGACTCCCCCTTTGTTTTCGCAGCCGGTTATCGTTCCGGCATTTTCTCCGCAGATGCCGCCGGAGCGGTGCTGGGCAGAAATAAACGCATCGACAGAGCAGTTTTCAACGAGAGCGTTTGTGAGGTTAACTCCGCAGATACCGCCGGCACTCCGGATCGCTTCTATCGTTCCGGTAAAGCGGCAGCCCCTGATAGTCCCGTCGTTTTCTCCGGCTATTCCTCCGATCTTTTCTGCGGAGCCACCTGGCGTATAACTTCCGTTCACTGTAAGATCCTCAACGACACCTCCGCTAAGTATATGACGGAACAGGCCGTAGGTAGACGCATCCTCTGTTATCTGCAGATGGTGGATAGTATGTCCGTTTCCGTTGAAATGTCCGGCAAAGAGAGGAGCCGGTTTAAATGCGATACCTTTGAAATCAAGATCGGCCTTGAGAATGACTTCCTTGCCGGCAGACCAAGAGTCAAGGGTGCAGTTTTCAGCAAAGACGACCCAGTCATCAACCGTTTTTATCATGATTGTATTTTCATCCTCTGCTGATGAAATAAGCGGGATCGCGGTGATCAAAAGCAATAATACCAGAAGGTAAGCAAGAACTTTTTTCATTTTTCTTTGCCTCCTTGCGGTAACAGCTTAAGCTTAAAAGTCGTCTTTTCGATCGCCGTATCCAAAAGTAAAAGAAGCTGCGGAAGAACGGAGAGCACAAGTATGATCGAGATAAACGCGCCTCTGCCTACGCCGAGTCCGATATGGCCAACATAAACATCGCTGATCTGGTACGCGATCAGAAATCCGGCCACAGTCATGATAAGACCGGATGTGATGACTGTTGGAAAACTGTCATTAACTGCGTGCGCCATTGCCTCCTGCTTGGGATAGATTGCCTTGAGAGTGCGATACCGGTTTGTGATAACAATGGCATAGTCGATCGTTGCGCCCATCTGAATAGCAGAAACGATCATGTTTGTAACAAAAGAGCAGCTCATGCCGGAAAGATAAGCACAGGCAAAATTGATCCAGATACTTCCCTGAATAACGAAGACAAGTATTGCCGCGCCGACAAAGCTTCGGAAGGTGAAGAGGATAACAGTAAAAACAAAAAGGATCGTAAGAATGCTGATCAAAACAGAATCACTGCTATAGGATTCTTTAAGGTCTTTGGAACTGGTGATCTGCCCGACAACGAGAATTTCGTCCTTCGGGAACGCTTTCGTCGCAATCTTCCGAATCTTTGAAACAAAGGCCTCGCTCTCCTCTCCCTCGACCGGAACATCTGCTGTAAGAACAATCCGATCCCATTTTTCACCCCGGAGCTGGGAAACGCCCAGTTCCAGCTGCGCCCGGAGAGGCTCCAGCGTTTCGGTCTGCGCCTGGTCTAAGGTAAATGCGCCCTGGTCGATCTTTTCAAAGACATAAAGGAACATATCGACCAGAGGGACAGCGTAAGTTGAAGCAGATCCGAAGATCGGCTGATATTGCTCGTTTTCAAGACCGTAGGCAGCGTAAAGAAGCTTTGCCTGCTCGATATCAATATCCAGAAACTCGGCAAACATACGCGGTGTATAGGGGTCGGTAAGGACATGTTTGTCATCAACCTTAATTCCCGCCAGACCGGTTACTGTCTTAACTTCTTCTATCTTTTCAACTGCCTGAAGGATCTGCTTTTCGGCTTCAAAATTTCCGGAGGGGGTAAGAATAACAACCTGAGTATCCATAGCGAAATTGTCATTTATTTTGTGATAAGCAGTACGGTTTTCCGACGGAATAAGCTCATCCACATCACCATCGGAAAAAGCGTAGTTTACCTTTCCGGAAAGTATGATCGCAGGGATAAGAACAATGGCGAAAAGAATAACAAAAAGATACTTTTTTTTAACAAGGAATCTCCCCCAGGCTTCAATGCTTGGGATCAGGCGGCGGTGCTGCGTCTTTTTCAGGGCCTTCGGGAATAACAGGATCAATCCCGGCATAAGAAGGAAGACGGTGAGCATGCTGCAGATGATACCCTTGGCCAGAACAATGCCCATATCATATCCCAGGCGGAACTGCATTAAGGTCAGTGCCAGGAGTCCGGCAATTGTCGTAAGGCTTGAGGATGAGATCTCGATAATAGACTTTGAGAGCGCTTCGATAAGTGCCTCTCGTTCATCTGAATGTAAGATGGCTTCATCCTGATAACGATGCGCGAAAATGATCGCGTAGTCAATAGCAAGAGCCAACTGCAGAATAACGGCGATCGTATTGGTTATCGAAGATATCTGGCCGAACCAGAAATTTGTTCCCATGTTCAATATGGCGGCGACGATAAAAACGATCGCAAAGATAACAACCTCGAAGTAGCTTCTGGAGGTGAAGAGAAGAACGGCAAAAATGACGATACATGCCAATATGAGGATGCCGGTCATCTCCTGTGCCAGTTTCTTCTGAAAAGCGCCAAGATTCATGGTATAAATGTAGTTGTCATAGGGATCTGTAATACGATGGATACTGTTTATGACTTCATCGGCATCCGGATCGTCGAGAGACAGATCAATGAAGACAGTAAAGAGGGCAGAGGAGTTTTTATAGTGATCTTCTGTATCATCAAAGGTTATATTTGAAATGTGGTCTACTTCAAGCAGCTGATCCCGGATTTCCAGCGCCTTATCGTACGTGACATTAGAGACCATGACATCAAGAAGGTCAAATGAGGAAAATTCCTCTTCCATGATCGTAAGTCCTCTCCGGGTTTCTGTGTTCGGAGGAAGATAGGAGGTCATATCGCTGTTTATCTTTACCTTGCCGATGGAAAAAATACAGAGAATGACTGCAGCTGCAAAGAAAATTATGATAATAAAACGAAAATCAACAATAATCTTCGCAACCCGGTAAATGATTGGTTTTTTATCAGAATGCTGATCCGACATGAAGCTTTCCTTATTATTTAGCTGCATATAAATATACACTAATCTCCGGATAAAATCCATGAAAACAGATATTGTTTTGCATAGAACAGCGGTTATGGATCGCTTGTTTAGATTTTTTCGTTATGAAGAAGACAGGGAACTGTTCCCTGTCTCCTTTTTTAGATCATCAACTGAAGGGCTACCACTACCACCGCAGGCAGTGAGCAATGTGCCAAAAATAACAGTACTGTAAGGATAACAGCGATCGGCATTTTCTGACCGTAATGCATTACTTCCTTGCCGGATAATAATTTTAACTGATAAATATAGAAAAAATGTATCACAGAACCGGCGCAGGGAGTGGATTTTTCTTCTCCTCAGAACCTGTGCCGGTTCTCGACGACGATCCCAAGTATCCGGAGTCGATTAAGTTCTTTTCTTCCCTGAAAGAAAAGGGGATCATGATCTGGATTAAAAGGAAGAAGTGTAACAGAGGAATTCCGTTTGATCAGCTTCTTGACGGTAACATCGCAATCGTCGATAACAGCGGTCACAATATCGCCGGAATCGGCAGTCTCCTGTTTTCGGAAGATTACAATGTCTCCATTTAAAATAGTCGGCTCCATGCTGTTTCCCTTAACGAGAAGCGCGCCATACTCCCCCTTCCAGTTCTTCGGGATATCCACAAAGTTTGTGATATTGGTAATTGCTTCAATAGGAACTCCGGCGGCGATATTGCCGTATACAGGAATCTGCTTCGTGTTATTGCGGTTTATGCTTTCCAGCTCTTCTGTATTGAGAAGGCGGGCAGTAACATTACTCTTTCCAAGCAGATAGTCAGAGCTGACATTAAACACATCGCACAGCCGTTCCAGCTTTTCAAAATCCGGCTGACGCTTCCCAAGCTCATATTGTGATATCGTTTGCTTGTTCACATGGATGATATTTGCAACATCCTCTTGAGTATAATCACATTGTTCTCTTAATGATCTTAATCGTTCGCTAAAACCAGACATGCTGTATTCCCTTCTGTTGAGTATTGTTCGTTGACAATTATAAACAGAGCGATTATCATGTTCAATAAACGAAATGAGTATTTTCGAAGGGGAGAAGAGAGATTGGACAGGGGGAAAATTGCAGAACAGCTGGTTGCTTTGCGTGGAGACAAGAAGCAGGAGGAGATCGCAAAGGAACTGGGTGTAACTGTAGCTTCCATTTCCGACTATGAAGAAGGAATCCGAATTCCAAATGATGCACTGAAGATCAAAATGGCTGATTACTACGGCACAACAGTGGAGCAATTATTTTTTTAACCCTTAAGTAAACAAAATGATTATACCGAGAGTATAACTCACCTAAAAAAACCAGAATGAGAGTGAGTAGTGGTAGTTATATGAAATTTAAAGGGATAAAAAATCAGATAAAAAAGACGGCAAGGTTCGTTATCGCAGGGGGGTTCATTGTTTTTATGACATGTGTCACAGTATGTGCGGACGATGGCGTTACTTGGCAAACAGACCCGGGAAAGGTGGTTCTTGATGATCCGCCGGTTGCTTTATCTTTGCCGGGATATGACCATGTCGTTACAAGGGCAAATGTATATGAAAAAGCGGATGCAATTAGTTGTTTAGGGATGAGCGCAGAGGAATTTCTTGAATCTATGACACAAGAATATTCATACATTTATGCTTGGGATTATAACTATACAAAAGAGTTTCAGTTGCAACATTACTTTGATGATGAATCTAAAGATGTTATTTCTCTTAATGGCATGTCAGACGAAGAAATTGAAGAGAAAGTGTCAAGGGCTATAAATGTGGACCCAAAGTCGGACGGGGTCGAGATATTTGATGGAGAGGTTTATAGTTCCCTGACAGGAGATAAGTATTATCTGTGCAGATTGGAGCCAAAGGAGTCAATAGACAATTTAATTAGTTATGGAATGGTTACGGTCAGGGAAAATCATATATATTGGTTTTATTTGACAAATTTAAATGGTGAAGCACCAAAACAGGAATTGAAAAATATCATTGACAGCGTTGAATATTTTGATGAACTGGCAAAAGACCCTTCAAGGGCGGACAATGGACACCAGTCCGATAGTTCGAAAGGGTGGATTTATTATTTGTCTGTCCCGATAGCAGCCACAATAGCAGGAACTCTGGGTGGAATAGTAGGGAGAAAAAGGAAGAGAAAGGCTGCAAAAGAACAGGCGAGGCTTGAAGCAGAACAGGCAATGAAGGAACAGGAACAGAATGCAGATGAATCCGTAGAACGGGAAAATCCTGATAATAAATCTCAATGGGTCTGTGACGAAGAGCCTGAGGAGGAAGAATTTGGGGAGAGTGAAAACCTTTTGCCGTAACTGTGGGAGTCATATACAAGAGGGGGATCGGTACTGCATGGAATGCGGTGCTGAGATTCAGAAATCATTCGGAGGTGTGAAAAAAAGCTATAACGCTGTGGGTAAACCGGGAAAGCGTCTTAAATGGATAATCCCTCTGGCAGCAGTATTGATAGTTGTGATAATTGTCATTTTCGCCGCAACCGGAAGCAAGGGATATAAAGGAAGCAAGAGATATAAGAAACCGATAGACTTGTACTTTAAGGCAATAGAAACCCAAGATATAAAATACCTCTATAAGGTATATCCGAAATATTGGCAGGATGGGTATATAGACATATTTGGAGAAGAAGGGCTGGAGTGGGCATTTGAGGATGATATTGAATATGTACTGGATGAGTTTGGCTGTGGAGATAAAGTCAAGATCATATCTGTTATTAGCAAAGTAAAAAAGGTTAGCAGGAGTGAATTAGACAATCTTTATTTGTATGGTTTTTTATTAGAGGAGTATTACGGCAGAGATTATATAGATAAACTAATAAAAGAAGCCGTTACGGTGGACGTATCTTATATAGTGATCGGTTCAGAAGGTATTGGAAGCTGTAAGGAAGCATGGCTTGTAGTTAAGGAGAAGGGTGATTGGAAGATTAACAGGCTCGGAGTAACAATAGTCACAGACTCCTTATACTACAGTTTCACAAAAACAAAATGGTGGATTGTCATTATATATTTCGTTGTACTATGTGTAATCGCCCTTATTGTGGTTGGTATAGTTAGGTGGAAAAGGAAGAAACGGGCTGCAAAAGAACAGGCGAGGCTTGAAGCAGAACAGGCAATGAAGGAACAGGAACAGAATGCAGATGAATCCGTAGAGCGGGAAAATTCTGGTAATAGATCTCAATGGGACTGTGACGAAGAGCCTGAAGAGGAAGAACCTGAGGAGAGTGAAAATGTTTTGCCATAACTGTGGGAGTTATATACAAGAGGGGGATCGGTACTGCATGGAATGCGGCGCTGAGGTTCAGAATTCATCCGGAGGAATGAAAAAAAGCTATAGCGCTGCGGGTAAACCGGGAAAGCGTCTTAAATGGATAATCCCTCTGGCAGCAGTATTGATAGTTGTGATAATTGTCATTTTCGCCGCAACCGGAAGTAATGGATATAAGAAACCGATAGACTCGTACTTTAAGGCAATTGAAACCCAAAATATAAAATACCTTTATAAGGCATACGCGCAATATTGGCAGAATGAGTATGTAGGTTTTACAGGAGGAGAAGGATTCCTGGAGGAGTGCTTTGAAGAAGATATTGAAGATGAACTGCATGAGTATGGATGTGGAGATAAAGTCAAGATCAAATATACTATTAACAGAGTAAGAAAGGCTAACAGAAGTGAATTAGAAGAGGTAAAGGACGATCTTTATTCATTTGATCACGAAGAGTTTGATTACGACAGAGATAATGTAGATAAAATAATAAAAGCGGCCGTTACGGTGGATGTAGCTTATACAGTAACCGGTCCGGAAGATATTGAAAGCTATACGATAACATGGCTTGTAGTGAAGGAGAAGGGTGATTGGAGGATTCACAGGGGAGGATATATGGATAATTCTTTTTTTGAACTTTAATAAAATAGGAATAAACAAATAATTTAAAAGAAAGAGGGATGTTATATGTATTGTCCAAATTGCGGAGATTTAATAAGAGACGGGGCAAGCTTTTGTCCGGACTGCGGTATCAAAATAGAGTATTATCCTGAAGATGACAGGTCGGATCTATTCGATAGTCCGCCGGAAGATGAAATGGAATACGATCATCCGCGAGGCGGGTTTTCAGGTGGTAGTAAAGAATACTATGATCCCATACCTGTTAAAAAAGGTGACACCAGGTGGCCGGCAAGAATCGGGGTAATGGGGATATTCTACTTTATCTTCTATCTTTTCTGGGTAGTAGCTAAAGTTTTATACATTTATATTTTTACTGAGGGGACTCTGTTAAGCATACAGGCAGCGGATGTTTTTTGCCCGATCTTAGTGAGTCTGGTACCTTTGGTTTACTTTTTGCATACAAAAAAACTGGCTTTCCTGACCGCCATCCCTATGGTTGCAATTACAGTATTTGAGATTGTTAATTCCTTGAATACATTAATGCCTATGACGCCTACCAATTTTGGATTAGCTGTGTTCCCGGCTTTTTTCTCTATAGTCTTCGTAATACTGTATATTGTCCAAATGATCGTAAGGCCGTATAGTTCAGCATTAAGTGTTATTTACCTGATCGTTTCTATAGTCGGCAGAGTTATAACAGGAATATTCCTTGTAGTTGTACTAATTGAAGCCATAGCAGCAACAGATAATTATAGTATTGTATATTCAATTGCACAAACATTTTATTATATCGCTTCGGTTTTCGCTATGATTGGGTATACCATGGCGATGTTTAACGCAAGAAAATCTGAATGAGTAATTCAGGAATAATGCGAAGGGGAATTATTGTGATTTATGTAAAATATTAAATGTGGGGGAGTAGTATGGCTGTTTTTGAAGATTTTAAAACTAAAATAACAAAAGGAGGCAGGGCTGCCATTCAGAGGACAAAAGAACTGACGGAAACGGCAAGGATCAATTCAGCGATATCCGAAACAAGAAGACAGGTAAATAATCTGTATAAACTTATAGGTCAGGAAATATATGCCACCTATCAGAATGATCCTTTTCCGGCGGTAGCGGAACAGATAAGAAATATAACAGAGCTGAATAAGTTGATTGCGGAATACCAGGAACAGATAAGGCAGATCAATGCTGTTGTTATCTGCCCTCAGTGTAACACCAAGTCAAAACCGGATGTGACATTCTGCACGGAATGCGGGTACAAACTCTCACAGGTTTCGGTAATACAGGCAGCAGATTTTTGTACAGGATGCGGAGCGCCTGTAAGCGCGGATATGAATTTTTGCAGCATTTGTAGAAAAAAGCTTCGTTAATCATTAGAGAATATTGAAGGACAGTATTCCCGGAATATATAAGATTGGGAAAAGGAGATATCAGGTGTTTTGCAAAAAGTGTGGGAGAAAGATAAAACCGGAAAGTAGAAAGTGTCCATATTGTAATGAGGCACAGGTTACCCTTGTTGAATCTAAATTCTTTGATGGAACAGATGAGGTTTTTTATAAATCGTGGACCGGGGATGGTCAGCCGGTAGAAGCCGGAAGGAACTACGATCATTCGAGGACGGAAGCGGATAGGGAAAAGAACAGAAGAATACAAAAAGAAATTGAGTCATTACAGCAACAAAATGAGACTATTCTGAAAAATCTCTTTAAACAAAAAAAGAGATCAGTAATAACAATGGCAGTAGCTTTGTTTGCTTTACTCATTGCAATTGTATTAGGAGTTATATCTGTTGTAAAAGTAAATAATATACAGAGAATGATCGCTGAGGAGCAAATGCAGACGACAGATCATGAGGAGATAGAACAGCAGATACAGGAACAAAATGCAACTGATTCTTTTATCAATGACAGCGGAGACTTGTCTATGGATATTGCCGGAACATGGGTCGATAGACAAAATCCTGATAACACAATCGATTTTTGTCCAGATTGCACGTGCACATATCGTAGTAAGCAATATGGAACATCGAAAGGCGAATATAAGGTTGAGAAAGATAAACAGATCAAAATTAAATTGTATAACCATCAGAAGGAATATTCCGGGAAAATAAGAGACGAGAAAATGGAAATTGACGGCAAAATATATGAAAGAAGAGCTAATAATGATCCATCGGCTCAGAAACCGGATAATGACGGGTCAGATAATAAAGAAGAAGATTGGCAAGATAGCGGAAATCAGCCTGTGGGGTGATAGCTGTTTTCGATATATCGTGATAATCGGACAGAGAGAGAAATAACAGTGAGTTTAAAAGAAAAAGTTGATTTTTATTCAATTATTTCCGGTGAACGTATTACCGGAAAGGGTGAGGATAATTATTTATTAGACAGAAGTGAAGAAGGCCGCGTGTTTTTAGGAGTATTTGATGGATGTGGTGGAAGTGGTTCCAGATGTTATCAGGAATTTGGCGGAAAAACGGGTGCATATATAGCATCAAGAGTTGCGGCACTTGCGGCGTGGAAATGGCTTAAGGAAAACAAAAGCGCTGACCGGGGTTCATTGGAAATGCAAATAAAAAAAGCACTTAACACCTGCAATGAGCGCGTGTCATCGGACAATGTACTGAGAGGAAATATAATCAGGGATTTTCCAACAACCATGTCGGCAATGATAATAGCAGAGGACGGTTCATCGCCTAAACAGCTAAAAATGACATTGTTTAATGCGGGTGATTCAAGATGCTATGGGCTATTTCCTGAAGGGCTTATACAGCTGACAAAAGATGATCTTAAGGAACAGGACGCATTGCAATCCATATATGATTCAGCCCCTATGGAGAACATGCTTTATGCATCGGATGGCTGCAGTCTGTCGGTTAGAAGCCTCCGTATGGAATCGCGCGGGATTATATTTGCAGCCACGGACGGCTGTTTTGACTATTTTACCTCCCCTATGGCATTTGAGAAAATGCTGCTGAAAACATTGGAAAAATCCGGAAGCATAAGTGAATGGGAAGCTGGTATCACTGAGGCCATAGAGAAGGTCGCGGGGGATGACTATACATTGGTAATGATGTCTGTTGGGTATGGCTCATTACAAAGGATAAAAGCAAGTTTTGAAAAAAGAAGGATATTACTGGAGACGAATTATCCGGAAACAACTGATTTTGGTCAGCTGATAAGTCAGTGGAAAACCTACAGAAAGGGGTATGAGATAGTGAAAAATGGATATGACAGTTAACGGATATATCCTGGAAAGGCCCCTTAGTACAAACAATGCCGGTAATTGCAAGTGGGGATTTGCTGAAAAAAATGACAGGAGATTTTTTATTAAAGAATTTCTTGATCCTGTATATCCTGCGGTAACTGAGGGCTTGTCGGAAGATATTGTAGAACGCAAGAGAGAAATATGCCGGGAATATGAGGCTCGACGGGCAGAACTGTATAAAGATATAAATGAAAGCTCACATGGTGGACTGCAACATATAGAAGAGTTCTTTCGCTACGGAAGTCATTACTATATTATTATGGATTCAATACAGGAGATCACTAAAGAAGAATTGCCGAGAACTCCTTTTACAGACCATGACAAAGTAAGGATTGGAAATGTTCTGATCCACAATCTGGCGCGCCTTCATCAAAGAGGAATTATTCACGGAGATATAAAGGTTGACAATATATTATTTTACAAACTTAAAAGCGGAATGGGTTTTTCAGCTAAAGTCGTCGATTTTGATGATGCTTTCAGGATAGAAAATGCACCGGAGAACATAGAAGATATTCATGGAGACCAGGTGTATATGGCGCCGGAAACATATAGATTTATGCTGGGAACAGAAAAAAAGCTTTCGCCTGCTATAGATACCTTTGCATTGGGGCTTGTTTTGTATCAGTTGATGATGAAAATGAAGCTTCCGGGTTTTGACAAAAAACGATATACCTATCCTTTTGAAGCACTGGTGAATAATGAAGGTCTGGAATTGAAAACGGAAGGAATGCCAAAACCATTTGATGCCATTATCCCGAAAATGCTGATAGCAGATCCTATGAAGAGGATATCGTTGGCGGATGCAGATGCGATCATAAAAGGCGAAGATAACCTTACCAAGATGGAGAAGGAGATAAAACAGACAAAAAAAGATGCAGGAGTGCATGATGGAGATAAAAAATCCGTAAAAAGTGAAAGAGAGATTTCGGAGAAATCGACTCGGGAAGTAAGAGGGCTTGTTATAGGAACCGGTTTTGAAAAAATATTCGGTGAGGCAGCAGAAGAAAGTATGGAAATGGGAAAAACAGAAGCAGATGCCACATACTTTTCAAAGCCGGATGATATATAGGCACACATATTAATGCCAAAAAGGGAGGATAAAAGAATGATTGGGATGGAGTATAACGTTGATATGGTTTTTTGCATTGATGCGACATCAAGCATGACGCCCGTTATTGATACTGTAAAGAAGAATGTATTAAATCTTTACGGCGATCTTATGGGTGTAATGGAGGAGAAACAAAAAAGAATCCATCAGCTTAGAGTAAGAGTGATAATCTTCAGAGATTATTTAGCTGACGGAGATAAAGCAATGCTTACTTCGCGATTTTTTGTTTTGCCGGAAGAATCAAGGGAATTTGCAAAAGCGATAAAGAGCATACGTGTTGAAGGGGGTGGAGACGCACCTGAGGATGGTCTGGAAGCACTTGCATATGCGATAAAATCAGATTGGAGTAATGAAGGGAATATAAACCGCAATGTTATATGTCTTTGGACCGATGCCTCTACTCATGAAATAGGATTTGGGGCAGCAGCAAAAAACTATCCGGAGGGAATGCCCAAAGATTTTTCGGAATTGACAGAGTGGTGGGGGGATCAGCAGATTGAATCACAATATATCTCTAACCGGGCAAAGAGACTGATCTTGTTTGCCCCGGATCTTCCTTACTGGCAAAACATCGTTCATAGCTGGAATAACGTGATACATTATCCGTCGAGCGCCGGGAAGGGGTTGGAAGAGGTGACATATTACAATATTCTTCAAGCCATAGCAGCAAGCGTGTAATAGGAAATTATCGATGGAGCTAAGTGGCAGTTTCTTAATGGTAATCATAGTTGCTTTGTGTGTGGCTTTTGTTACTTTGGTAGCCATTGTCCTGTTCATGTCCTTTGGCAAAAAGAAAAAAAGAATAGTTAAAAGAAGCCGAACTCCCCTTACTGATGAAGAAGAACATAGTGACAGGGATGATAAAGATAAAGAAATAATAGCTGAAGAGGAAGAACGTAAGGGTAAAAAGGAAACAGGCCCCGAAATGATCGGCGGAGAGTGGGTGAAAAAGGGGAAATCAAAAAAATTGGAAGTCTCATATGAGCTTGTGGAAATATATCAATATAACAGTCCTGAAAATGTTATTGAATGTGAATTTTGTGGATGTGAAGTATGTATTGGACAAAGCATCTGTCCGAGCTGTATGGAGGCACAAGAAGGGAGATAATAAATGGTTTGTTCGTGTGGAAAAGAATTGTCGGAAAAGGCAAAGTTTTGTACGTCTTGCGGGAAAAAAGTTGTAAGGGGATATGCAGGAGGAGCTGCCCCGCGAAAAGAGTGCGGGAATTGCTGGAACTGTAGAACCCCGCTTCTTTATCCGGGTAAATTTTGTGTTAAATGTGGGAGCGTTCAGAATGAAGTGAAGTATCCCCATACTGATCCTATTCTTAAAAAGATAGACGACACCAGGAGCAGAGGTGAGGAAGAGGAGTATTTTGGAGAAATGCCGGATCTTTAATTTTGTAGAAAGGAGAAGCTATTATGGCGATCATAAATTGTTCGGATTGCGGACGGGAAATATCCAGCACAGCAAATCGATGCCCTCACTGCGGAAAAGCCACAGCCTCTTATGAAGTGAATACCTCAAGGCTTGCAGTGATTTTAGGATCACTTCCATTTGATATTGGAGGTGCTGTTCTTCTGATCATCGGCTTGGTGAAATTATCGGAGGATGAATCAGAAGAGGCTCTTATAATGTTAGTTTTGGGCGTTGTTATTCTATTGGTCAGTCTTATAGCTAATGTGTCTTTCATGAGCGGTATAAGAAAAAAAGAACAAGAATTGCAAATGAAGCAAATGCTTGCAGCTGAACAAAATGGTGATGCCGTAACCAGGATGAAAAGAAGGGGAGCAACAAAAAATGGAGCCGTGGTTTGTCCGATGTGTGGAACAAGTGTATACAGCGGAGATAAATGTTCGGCATGTGGATTTGATTTTCGAAAACTGCTTGAAATGGTTGAAAACAATCCGGAATATGAAGGTGATAAGGTTAGGACCTATCCGAAACAGGACAGGAAGAAAGTGTGCTCGAAATGCGGCTATACGTTTAGAGAAGATTGCAACTTTTGCGAGAATTGCGGCAATAAGATACGTTAGCCAAAAAACTGAAGACGAGGTGTGAAAAGCAGAAACTGCTTATCAGAGGTAGAACGATGTTCTGTGAAGAATGTGGAAACAAACTAAATGAAACAGATATATTTTGCGGCAATTGCGGCACGCCAAATCCTTCGTATATAAAACACACACATCCGGACATCGATAATATAGCTGTCGAAGGTAAAGACAAAAAAAATAATCAGAAACATCCTTATAGACGTATAAAGAAAAAAGGAACGAACCGGAGAAAATGGGCAATCATTATTTCGTCGATTGTTTTCTGTGTACTTCTGTTAGGATGTGGACTCTTGTTTTTTCTTAACAGGCAAAAGACCTTTCACAATGTTAATGAGGTAATTGCAGAAGTGAAACATTTAGGAAAGGAATATGGTTTTGAAAATGCCACATCAGAAATGACAGAGAAGATTACTACTAAAACAGATGGATGTTCCTTTTACCGTTTGCAGCAAAACTATAACGGATATCCGGTTTATGGAAGAACCGCGGTGTTTGTAACGGATGAAAAAAATCATCAGATTGCGTTAACCGGAAATCTTTTGGACGTTGACGAAAACTACGAAAAAAATATCAGACTTACTCCGGAAGAATTATCCGGATTAATACGAGAATATGCAAATGAGAAAAATGGGTTTTCAATGAATTGCTCCTGTGATTTTGGCGAATTGACACAAGACCAGCTTTGTCTCTACAACATGGGAGAAGATGGAGAATCCTACTTGGCTTATGATTTAGCAGTTAGTGTTAGCGATGAAAATAAAGTGGGATTATTCGAGGTTTTAGCTGATGCCAATACTGGCGATATCTTTCGGATGAATTCTCTGATATATCAGGATGAGTTTATCGGATCGCTTAAGGGTGAAGAAAAGCAATGGAATAATATTTTATACTCAGTACAGAATGAACAGTTTAGTTTATTTGATCCACAAAGAAATATTATGTCTTGTTTGCCTGAAAAGGAATACAATTGGCAGTTTTTATGGGAATATTGGCAGTTTTTATGGGAATATGTAGATGCTGAAACATATATGCCGCATGCGTATATCAATACTATCAGGTGGAATGAAACTGAATCACCACCAGCAAGTGGAGTAGATGCATATGCCAATGCACAAATAGCATATGATTATTTTGCAAATGTTCTTGAAAATAAGGCTGCTGATGGCAATGGAAAAGGAAAAACAGTTCTGTACACTGGCATTAATTTTGAATTAAATCTTGATAAAGAGTACGAAAAGTTGGTAAACAATGCATATTGTGGTAGTAACCCCAGGAACAATAAAAATACATTGCTGGTATTTGGCATTGGAACAAATGGAAACCTTGCACCTTCAGCTCATCTGGATACTGTAGCACACGAATACACACACAGCGTGGAATGTTTTCATAGTGGAATGCAGTATGAAAGGGAAAGCGGAGCAATTATGGAAGCGCTGAGTGATATCTTTGGAGAACTTGTAGAAAAGTGGAATAGTCCATACAATACCTGCAATTGGATACATAGCTCTTATCGAAATCTGCAAAATCCGAATGAAACGGGTAATCCGAGAGTTTATAATGGCAACAATTGGGCTGATACAAGTAATATTTCAGAGGAAAAAGATTATGGTGGTGTACATCAGAACAGTACTGTTATTTCACATGCTGCATATTTAATGTGGAATGGTATAGATGGTACTGAAAGTAAAAAAATTTCTGATGAACAATTGGCGAAACTTTGGTATCGAGCTATGCTGATGATGCCCTCGAATTGCACATTTTCTGAGTGTCGGGCATTGGTAGAGCTGTCAGCGGAATCTTTGTATCTGTCAGAGAAGCAAAAGACATGTGTGAGAGAAGCTTTTGATAGAGTGGGTGTAACACTTGCCCCAAATGTTGACTACGAGATTTCTGAAGATGCAGTATTAGCATTGTATGATATCAATCAGAAATTATATGATGACTATAGTATTAATATTAGGGGCTGGAAATTGGATTCTTCGATAGGTGTTAAAACAGTAGAAAAAGATTATTTTGCTAAAAAGAATACAACACCGTTGCATCAATATTCTGAAAAAAGAGAAATCTCAAAGGCGAATAAGATACCTGTAAATTTAAAGCAAGGCTGGTACAAGATTACATTTACAGATAATAAGGACCGGGAGAAAAGCTGCTCATTTACAGTATTGGTAGATAAGTCTGCTGAAAAAAAAGAACTAACTATATACACGGATTTTAACGATACCAGACAGTTGGTTTCTGATGCGTATAGTGAAACGCGCTCGTTCAGTCTTTCGTCAAGTGATCCATTAAAGGAGCAAATGGTAGTCAGTTATGCAATTCCGCAGATAAATCTTAAGGGTGATGAGATAAAACAGATAAATGACGAAATATATAACAATCTGTATGACGATATACAATATTCGTTAAAAACAATAGATGAGCTCGGGGTTCCCACCGGAATACGTGACGCAGGGTATAACTGGTATGTAACAGATGATGTTTTGTCGCTGATAGTTTATCATGGACCGATTTTTACGTCTGAAGGAGGAGAACGCTATTGGGTCTATAATATTTCTATTTCTGAAAAACGCCTGTTGTCAGATGAAGAGGTATATACAGAAGCCGGGTTTACCGGAAAAGAATATTATAAACGGGCAAAAGAGGCGCTTGGGTCATGCTACTGGGAAGGTGTTGATCGGAATGATAACTTTATCAAACAACACAAAGCCGATTTCAATACATTTCTTCAGAAAACTATCTCAGATGAAAATGTGGAAGCATCCTATCCATATATCAATGGTGATGCTCAGCTTTGTCTTTTAGGAATTAAATATTCGTTTTTATACATGTCAGACCAATGGGTTGATTTAAATCTGATCGAATTCGATCTCTACGCAGATTATGACGTTTTAGTAGGCCAGGAAGCTGGGATAACAGACACAGACTCAAGTGCGTCAGATAAATTTTGGAAAAAGGTAAAGGGTAGTAATAAATATCCAAAAGGAAAATGGAAAACGATATTTTTTGAGTTTGTAAATTCAGGGAATTATTTAAGTTCGGGACCGTCTTACTATACAGATATTTATGGTGATACATCACCAATTGAAGTCGGGCTTCATGATATCGATGCAGACGGGACACCGGAACTGCTCCTAAGCTCTGGTGGAGACGCGTTTGCTAATATGAACACATACTTGTATCAGCTTGAAAATGACATTGTGTCATATCTTGGAACCATAGTGCTTACCCCATACTATTTTGACAAGTCAGGATATACAGGGTTATTGCAGCAGTTTATGCATATGGGGTATTACTCCGCAAAATATATTACGATCAGTAGCGGGGAAAAAGTCGAGGAGGTAGTCTGGGAAGCAGAAGATAAAGCTGACGGAAACGGAATATCGGAAGCTGTAGAAACGACACGTACAAAGAATCAAGACCTTTACAATATGTATATGAATAAATCCTATAAACCAGTGTCGATGACGGCGCTGAGAGATATTTTGTAGAGATAAAACAGGCGCACAAAGGGGGGTTAATTGAAGAGAGTAGTAAGATTATATATCGCTGATTTAGTTTGCATATTCGTTGTGATTTTTGCGGTTGGCTGTAGCTTATCAAAAAATGATAACAGACCGGCTTACGATAAGTTGTCTGATGAAGGGAGACAGATAGTTGATACCGTGCTGTCTAATTCTTATGTTTGGGAGCAATCCAATATTAATAGGGTTTATTTCCAGGAAAACAATTTAGTAATAAGGGAGATTACCGATTCGAATCCTGCTACGAAAACATATGTATATAAATACTATTACTATACTCTTGATGGCAGCACATTAATTTCAACAGATATACAGCCGACAACTTACGTTATGATGGATGACACACAGATAAATAACATGAAGTCAGATAATTATAATGTTATCTGGAACATAGAGGAAAAGCAGTCAGCCCTGGCAGAAAGCTATCTTCGGGTGTTTGAAAACAATTAAGGATGGAGATTGGAGGAGTATTATGCAAAAAACAAAATTAGGTATTTCAGTTGGTGCGCTTGGTGCAATAACGTATTTTGCCGGTTTTTTCGACGGCTTTTTGGTAGCGATCGTTTTGGCTGGATATGTCTTGCTTTTCGAAGATGACGCCTGGCTGAGACGAAGTGTTGTTAAGGCTGTGGTGTTAATGGCATTATTTGCCATAATCACTGCCTTTATTTATCTGATACCAGACGTAATAGGGATTATTGAAAAGCTAGTTTCAGTATTTAATGGAGTATTGGATCTAATAAAAGTGGATCAGGTTATTGGCGTTATTGTCGGCGGAATTAATATTGTAGAGAAAATTCTGTTTTTAGGATTAGGGATAAATGCGTTGCGACAGAGAACAATTGTTATTCCATTTGTTGATCTGCTGGTGAGCAGATATATGGATTAGGTTATTTATCGAGTTTAGAATGATCGATAATGAGGGAAGGTATATGAAATGAGAAAAAAAGGTTTTTTAATACTGCTGCTATCTATGCTCATCCTTATTTCTTTTGGGTGCGGAAAAATCGTGGAAGAGGTCCCCACTGTAGAAAAAGAGAAAGTCACAGTAAAAAGCAATAGCGGGCTGACCGGAGATTGCAATATTACAGAGGCGCATGAATTCAGTGAGGGGCTTGCGTGGATCGAGTTTGAGAATAAAGGGATAACATATACAGGTTGTATAAACGATAGTGGAGATTTAGAGTTCTTTTATGAAGGGAAATTCATTACTCAACCGTTTGAAAATGACTACTCATCGCTGAGAAGTAATTCGGATTCCTGGGTCTATATCGTAAATAATACCGGAGATATTGTAGGTTCTTACTTTTATTCAGACGGCAGTGCCGGCAGTGGTATACGTGCCTGGGGCGGCGGCTTTGTCCTGATACAGGAGTATGATTCGGGAGGATTTGAAGATGAGTCATCTTACCGTTATAGCATTCAGGATATAAATGGAAAGGAGATTGATTATATTACTAATGAGAATAATGAACATACTGATATGTATATCCAATATATGGGGGAAGGTGTTTTTAAATTGTCCAAATGGGATCAATCGTATGTTGCATATTTTATTTCCGAGGCTGATAAATACTATGAACCGGATAGCGTAGATTTAGAATTCAAGGCAGCTGACGGGTATATTATTATTGACTATTATGAGGGGGTTTCGGAAGATGAGGTGCATGTAGTTACCGCAAATACAAAGACAGGAGAAATAATCAATGCGACTGTTCCAAAAGAATGCCGCGAAACGCCGGAAGGAAAGCAAAGGGATATTTTTGTTATCGGATCATCAAAAGGGGAGATTCTTTTGAAAAGTTGTGATCAGGATATGAGCCATACGAATAACGATGAGTTGGTAGATATCATATATTTTACATATGATATCAATAATGATGAATTTAAAGTATATAACGGAAAATACGCTGACGTAGTACATGTTGAACATGCAATTGGTCTTTCAGAATTTCATTGTATCTATGATGGGGTATTCGCGATCAACGTTGATGGAAAAGATGGTAAACGATATATCTCGTTGATCAATACAGATATGCAGGAAGTTTGCGAACCATTCCGTGGAGAGGCCTTTTCTATTGAAGGAGGAGTGTTGACAGAGCATGACATTTTTTCTCTTTCATATAATGCTATTTACGATCTGCAAGGCAACTTGATATCAAGTTATTTCCCTTCTAAACCCAAGTGCTTTGGAGAGGGCTTAATGGTAATGGATGATCAGTATTATAAATATAATGGAGAGGTAGCATTTAGTAGTATTGATTATTCTAAGGGCAGAAAAATAGAAATTGAATGATAAGCAGAAGTGATATGCATGGAATCATATTTCACAATACTTTTCCTTAGCCCCATTCACTGGTTCTTACATCTAAAACCTGATATAATATCCAAACTGTCACTCTGATAACAGTAAATACATCGGCACAAAAAGCGGATGATGTTCCGCTTTGCTTGAGGATAATAGACTGGAGTTGCCTAAATGTATAAAAAATGGTATCGCCTTAACGGAGAAAAGGAACCGGACGGTTTCAGAAATCTTATCACAGGTATCATAGACACCTCACAGCTGCGCAAAGCCGCGCGGGACAGAGGCATATCAGTAACTGCGTTTTTGTCAGCGGTCATGATAGAGTGCATCATAAATATATAAAATGGAGAGAAAAAAGAAGTAGGAAAAAAACGGTTGATGTGATGATATGCATATTTAAGTATGTAAAAAAACGCCGTCTTTTTACGCTTGGAGTATTCTTTCTTGTTTTAGGCGCGTTTATCATATTGATAGAGTTTTTAGAGAGCATTACCTTCAATAGTAAAATGTTTAACTGGAGTCAGTTTCCGTTTGCCGGACTTGCGGCCATCGGGATACTGCTTCTTCTGATAGGCACGTTCCGCCCTCGAGAAATTCTTTTTCTTTTGAATGAAATATATTATTTTTATTAATGTCTGCAGGAGGGAACGATCATGTGTGAGTTTGAAGCTGTTTGTATCTATGAAGATTGTGATGAATGTGACAAGGATCACCCGGAGAACTGCACAGTATATCTGGAACTATTAGACGAATGTTGAACTATAGACTTCCCGGCACCATCCCGTCTCGTTGCATATATATCTCCGGACGACACTTGCCGGGTTAGTTCGATATATATGCATTGTGGCCGGATGAGGGGCATACCGGAAGCAGTCTGCTACTGTATAGCCTGACTGAGTATATTCAGGTTTTTCTCCATGATCGACAGGTAAGACGCGCCATCCTCAACATCCTTAGCGTTTGTTGACTGCATGGAATCCAAGGTCAGGATCTTCTGATCCTTTGTTTTGGTATTATCGCGGATAGTTTCCGCGATCTTATGGTCTGAACCATCTATAGTCATGATCGCCGGAAGAGACAGTTCGTCAACCTTATTCGCAAGAAATACTATAGTTTCAAAGCTGGCCTCAGTTTCAGCAGAGCAGCCGACGAAGGCAGCATAGTAATCAAGGCCATAGTCATCCGTGAGATAACGGAAGGGGAAGCGGTCTCCGAAAAGAAGAGTCTTAAATGACGCAGCCGCAACCGCAGCCTCATATTCAGCATTAAGAGCGGCAAGCGAGCTCTTATATACATCGGTATTAGCCTGATAGCTTTCAGCATTACCGGCGTCGACCGTCGAGAGTCCGTCGCGTATCACATCGACCAGGAAAAGAGCATTCCGCAGAGACAGCCACACATGCTCGTCATATTCAGGATCTTCCTCTGTGCCGTCATCCTCACCTTCCTCATCTTCAGCCTCCATGCCCTCGATCAGCTCCTCAACCTTAGCTTCGTCTCCAAGCGCCTCCAGCAGATTGATGACCACCATATCCTTATTGGTAGCCTCGGCAAGAGCGTCTTTCGCCCATTCATCAGACTCGCCGCCGACATAAATAAAAAGGTCACAGGACGCTATCTTCATGATATCGTCGGCAGTAGGCTGATAGCTGTGGAGGTCCACGCTGTTGTCAAGCAGTATGGTTACATCAGCATCAGACCGGTCTTCACCCAGGATATTGTTCACCCAGTCATATATCGGGAAAATAGTTGTAACTATCTGCAGACCGTCCTTGTTGTCCGTGCCGCTGCCTGAGCCTTTGGGAGAACCGCAGGCGGAAAGCCCGCAGACTATAAAAATAACAGCAATAAGAACAGATAAATATTTTTTCACAATAAAAACCCCCGTTAATTTAAGAATTACCTGATGCATTGGTCGCAAAGGCCGTAAAAAACCGTTCTCATGGGATTGAGCTTGAATCTGTGGTCTTCGTACAGATGAGCCTGTATTTCATTCAGTTCGTCGCAATGCAGGTGGATGAGCTGTCCGCATTTTTCGCATTTGCAGTGAAAGCAGTGCTCCGGATCCTTATGACTCTCAGCTTCCACATATTCAAAACAGGCGGGGCTGTTGCCGTCTATAATGTATTTATTGATGATGCCGTCATCAACAAGGCTTTCCAACTGACGATAAACAGTGGACAGACCGATAGACGCGCCGTGCTTTTTTAAATGTTCGCAGGCATCAGCCGCGGTAACATGCTCGCCGGGCAGGGCTTTGAGATATTTAAGAAGCAGCTCGCGCTGTTTCGTGTTGTACTTAGACCGGGTGCTCATTATCTTGCCTCCATTCCTGAATATGAGAACTGTTCCCGATTATAGAGCAGAGCTGAGAGTATGTCAACTACCGTGATCAACATTCGGCGGACGGGAAAAACAAACAGAGAACAAACCGAAAAGGGGCTATTTCCTTGCATAATATATCGGGAAAGTATATATTATATAATCAACTTGTCATCAGACAGCAGTTATTATGAAGGCATGCGCATAACCCGTATCACCGGCAAAAACGGCGTAGTTTGTAACGGCTGCAGATAATAAAAAAAGAAACACAGGTCAGGAGAAAAACAATGAGGATATCTGACGAATTCAATGGAAAAACACTGGTTATCACCGGGGGGACCGGGTCATTCGGATCAACCGTATTAAAGCATTTCATAACCTCGGATATAGGGGAGATACGCATAATATCCAGAGACGAAAAAAAACAGGACAGCATGAGGCATGCCATTCAGGCACAGTATCCGCAGCATGCGGAGAAGGTGCAATTCTATGTGGGTGATGTCAGAAACATCGACTCAGTCAGAGATGTAATGTTTGGCGCGGACTATGTTTTCCATGCCGCCGCGCTGAAGGAAGTGCCGTCCTGCGAATTTTTTCCGATGGAAGCGGTAAGAACTAATATAGAAGGAACCGACAATGTTATCACGGCAGCAGTTGAGAGCACCGTAAAAAGAGTAGTCTTTCTCTCCACAGATAAAGCCGCATATCCCATAAACACTATGGGGATGACAAAAGCTGTGGCAGAGAAGATAGTTGCGGCAAGAGCGCAGAAGGCATATGAGCGCGGGGGGACCGTTTTATCCTGCACGCGTTACGGCAACGTAATGTGTTCAAGAGGCTCGGTAATACCGCTTTTCATAGATCAGATAAAACATGGGGATCCGATCACGATCACAGACCCGGAGATGACAAGGTTCCTGATGAACCTGGACGAGGCAGTTGACCTCGTAGCGTTTGCCTTTGAAAATGCGGAGCCCGGCGACCTTTTCATCCAGAAAGCAGACGCAAGCACCATAGGCGACCTTGCGGACGGCGTGATGAAGATATTCGGCAATACAGAGAAAAAGATCATAGGCTCAAGGCACGGGGAAAAGCTGTTTGAGACCCTGATGACAAGGGAAGAAAGACTCCGCGCTACCGATATGGGGCATTACTTCAGGATCGCGCCGGATGGCAGAGGCTTAAATTACGATAAATTCTATGTTGAGGGCACTGTTATGACCCAAAGCGATGAGGCTTATACAAGTCATAACACAAACCGCCTGGATGTGGATGGCGTAGTCGAAAAGATAATGACAACAGACTATGTCCGGGAAGAAATAGAGGGTCGCCCTCACACAGTGGAGGCATAAAAAAGGCGCTGCAGCTGACTGTTGCCTTGTCACATCAGGAAAAAGCGCTCGGAAACAGAGCTTTGTCAGAGAATAGCTTCAGAAAAGAAGCTGTTCATGGCGAAGCTGTATTTTTTTACGCTGACAAAGGTTTTGCAATAGACAAACGGAGAAGGCAGTGGAAAAGGTTGCGATCATAAATACCTATTATGAGTATGGCAGCACGGGAACGCTGACAAAACAGCTTTTTAAATACGGCAATGCCAATGGGTATGAGCCGTTTGTTTTTTTTGGCCGGGGAGCAAAGCCGGAGAACGATCATATAATAAGGATAGATGGCAGGGCGGAGATATATATCCACAAGCTGCTCACGCTGCTTACAGGGTATCAGGGATATTTTTCAAACTCAGCAACACAAAAGCTCATAGCAAAATTAAAACAGCAGGATATAAAAAAGGCAATCCTCTTAAACCTTCACGGCTATTATCTGAATGAGAGGAAACTGCTGGAGTATCTTAGGGATAATAATATCAGGACAGCCTACGTTACTCCGGACGAATATGCGGGGCTTGGGCGGTGTTGCTTCAGCAAGGGCTGCGACCGGTATAAGACTCGGTGCGGAAAATGTCCGCAGCTTAATGACTACCCCAAAAGTCCGGTTTTTGACCGCTCACAGGCAATATTCGATATGAAAAAGGAAGCGTATTCAGGCTTCGATACAATGACACTGCTGGGCCCGGAAAGCAATCTGGAGATATTTCGGGAATCAGTTCTGGTAAAGGATAAATCCATGAGGCGAGTTTCATGGGGTGTTGACCTTGCTCTGTATAAAAATGAAACAGACGATACCCTGTACGATAAATACAATATTCCAAGAGACAAGGTCATCATCATAACAGTTGCAAGGTATTCAGATCCGCGCAAGCTGATGCGGGAGAACTTTTTTGATCTGGCAAAAAGTCTTGAAAACACAGGATATCATTTTATTAATGTTGGATATGACGGAAATCTTGCACCTGATGAACTTCCCAAAAACATTACAACAATAGGATATACAGATGACCAGCGGGAGCTGGCCCGGCTGTACTCACTGTCAGATCTTTATCTGGTGACCAGCACCACGGAGACTATGCCGATATCAGCGCTTATTTCATTTGCCTGCGAAACGCCGGTATGCTGCTTTTATTCAAGCGGATTGAAATATCTTGCGGACAGAAGCAGTCCGGCGATCAGATATGTTGATGAGATAAGCAGGGATGCTCTCACGGATGCCATTAGAAAGACCGGAAAGAAGACCACAGAGACGATGAAGGCCTGCCGGGCGCTGGCGGCCGGTGAGTACTCAATAGAAGCCTTCAACAAAAAAGTATATGAAGCTATAGAAGGGTAAAATGAAAAAGGAATTATTAAAAGCGATAATAGACTCGTGGCATAACGAGGAAGGAAATGTAAATACCACCCGGGAAATACTTGAGTGGATAAAAGAGCTTAATGAAACGACCTTCGTTGATATAAAGGAAAGCAGTATTAACGACAGCACATTCTGGTTCTATGACGATTATGAAGGAGAGGTGCTTAACAGGAAAAGAAGCTTCTTTTCGATAAAAGGGATGCGCCTCTTTGAAGACGGTGTGTTCAAAAGCGAACAGCCGGTGATAATACAGCCGGAGATAGGCTACCTTGGCATAATCTGCAGGATGATAGACGGAGTTCTTAATTTTCTCATGCAGGCAAAGATAGAACCCGGTAATGTAAATTGTGTGCAGATATCTCCCACTCTTCAGGCAACAAAGAGTAATTTCACAAGAACACACGGGGGCAGACTTCCTGCATATTTTGAACTCTTCGAGCATTCAGAGCGTTTTGGGGTGATATACGACCAGATACAGTCGGAGCAGGCCTCAAGATTTTATAAAAAACGCAACCGCAATATGATAATGATAGTGGAGGAGGACATTGAGATCCATCCCGCCTTCCGCTGGATGAGCCTTGGTCAGATAAAAAAACTGATGGAGGTTGATAACCTGGTAAATATGGACACCAGAACAGTTTTATCAGGCATACCGCTGATAGCGCGGGATCTTGACAAAGACGAAAAACAGGAGATCAGACGGATGTTCAATGATAAGCCGCTGTTTGATTCAATATTTAACGCGGACCCGATGGAAGAAGCGGTGCAGGTATTCCGGCTTCTGAACAACTATAAAATGTTTAAGGATATTAGGCTCACGGAGCTGCCGCTGGGACAGCTCTCAGACTGGCAGGTGGATGAGTACGGCATCACGTGCAGGAAAAAAGCAGACTTCATGGTCCGGTTCTACGATATAGAAATCTCCGGCAGGGAGGTGCGCAACTGGTCACAGCCTTTGCTGAAGGCGGCCGGAAGGGCTACCTTCGGTCTGCTTACAAGAGTCTTAAACGGCAGGCGTGAGTATCTTGTAAGACTTAAACCGGAGGCAGGTTCCTTTGATAAGGTGGAAATAGGCCCCGTAGTGCAGTGGGAATCCACACATGATCCCTGCAGTGATAATGCGGCGGAGAGACTCTTCCGGAAAAAATACGGTGATAAGAGAAATATCATGATAGATGCAGTCTTGTCCGAAGAAGGTGGAAGGTTTTATCACGAGGAGAACAACAACGTGATAATAGAAGTATCTCAGGATGAGCTGAAGGAGCTCCCGCCCGATCATATCTGGGTAAGCTATGCCGCACTGAATTATCTTGTGCAGTACAATAACTGCCTGAATATACAGCTGAGAAATCTGTTGTCACTGGTGAAGATGTGAGGAGCATATAATGAGGATAGGGATAATATGTCCTTCGGAAATAGCATTAAGGCGCTTTATGCCGGCGCTCAGTCTTTGTGAAGAAGCGGAATTTGCCGGACTCGGGATCTTTTCGCGCGGGGAATGTTTCGGAATGCAGAACGCTTCTGACAGGGAGTACAAAGCGGCGCGGGATAAAGAGAGGGAAAAGGCGCAGGTCTTTATAGATAAGTACGGCGGAAGGATATTTGAAAGCTATGAAGAGATAGCGTCTTCAGACGAAACAGATGCGCTGTATATCCCGCTTCCGCCTGCGCTGCATTACAGGTGGGCTAAAACCGCTCTGGAGAACGGAAAGCATGTATTAGTTGAAAAACCGGCCACGATAAGCGCCGGGGACAGCAAAGCGCTGGCGGAACTGGCGCAGGAAAAGGCTCTGGCGCTTCACGAAAACTATATGTTTATATTTCACAGACAGCTGGCCGCAGTGGAAGAGATGATACAAGGCGGATGCATAGGTGATGTAAGGCTGTACAGGATAAGCTTCGGTTTTCCGGAAAGAAGCACGGCGGACTTCAGATACAATAAAGCCCTGGGAGGAGGCGCGCTTATAGATGCGGGAGGATATACTATCCGGTGCGCGTTTCATCTTCTTGGCAGCAGCGCAAAATTAGAATATGCCCGCAGCAATTATCTGCCGGACAAGTATGAGGTGGATATATCAGGTTCGGCCGCACTTTCAAATGACAAGGGAGTTACGGCCCAGATCGCATTCGGCATGGACAACGACTACAGGTGTGAACTTGAGGTATGGGGAAGCAAAGGGAGCCTCAGAACGGGAAGGATATTAACTGCTCCGGCCGGTTTTGTTCCGGAAGCCGTGATCAGAAAAGACAACACGGAGGAGACAGTGAAGCTTCCTGCGGATGACGCGTTTTTAAGATCGATAAGATACTTTTTAGATTGTGTAAAGGATAAGGACACCCGCAAAAGAAGCTGCATCAGCATAGTAAGACAGGCAGAGCTGGTAGATGAGTTTAAGACGCTTGCGCGATGGGAGGAGTAGCTTTGTGAAGATAGCTGTAATAGGTGCAAACGGATATATCGCAAGAAATCTGGTTTATGTGCTTGAACATGAGTACGGCGGTATTGAACTCAACCTGTACGGAATAGAAGAGACTGGCGCTGACAATGCGGCAGCATATATGCAGGTGGATATGACAGACAAGGCTTCCGTTAGCAGACTTGATCTTTCCTGTGATATCATTTTTATGCTTGCCGGCAGAACGGGAAGCGCCGACGGCTTTGAGAGGTATGACAGTTTTATCGATGCCAATGAAAGAAGCCTTCTTAATCTGTTGGATGAATACCTCAGGCAGAATTCAAAGGCGAGGCTGGTATTCCCTTCTACAAGGCTTGTATATAAAGGGAAAGAAGGTCCGCAAAAGGAAGACGCGGAAAAGGAGTTTAAAACGGTCTACGCCATCGGCAAATATGCCTGCGAGCAATATCTTGAGCAGTTTCACAGAGTATATGGCGTGCAGTATTCCGTCTTCAGGATATGCGTTCCCTACGGAACGCTGGTACCGGAGGCGTCCTCTTACGGGACAGCGGAGTTTATGCTCTCGAAGGCCGGAAACGGAGAGGATATCACATTATACGGAGACGGCAGCGTCAGGAGGACTCTCACATATATAGAAGACCTGTGCATGACACTTGCGAAAGGGGCAATGTCTCCGTTATGCGCGAATGATGTTTTCAATATCGGAGGAGAAGACTACAGCCTTAAGGAGATGGCGGAACTCATCGCCCGAAAATATAAGGTCGGGGTAAGATATGTCCCCTGGCCGGAGCTTGCGCTTAAGATAGAGTCGGGCGATACAGTATTTGACTCCGGAAAGCTTGACAGCCTGATAGGAAGCTTCATTACAAAGAGGTTTAGCGAATGGGTAAGATAAAAGTCACAAAATGTCCGATAGAGGGATTATATGTAATAGAGCCTGAGATATACCGTGACGAAAGAGGCTTCTTTCTTGAGACTTATAACGAAAGAGATTTGAAGGAAGCCGGGATAGACAGGACTTTTGTTCAGGACAATGAAAACTATTCCGTAAAAGGAGTGTTGCGGGGACTTCATTTCCAGAAGCATTATCCGCAATGCAAGCTCGCCCGCGTGGTGGAGGGACGGATATTTGATGTTGCAGTTGACCTTCGTTCCGGCAGCTGTACCTTCGGGAAGTGGTACGGAGTTGAGCTGAGCGATGAAAATAAAAAACAGTTCCTTATCCCGGAGGGCTTTGCGCACGGGCTTCTTGTGCTGTCAGAAAGCGCCCGGTTTATCTATAAATGTACGGAGCATTACCATCCGGATGATGAGGACGGTATCGCATGGAATGACCCGGAAGTAGGCATAAGATGGCCGGAGCTTAAAGGGGAATATCCCGGCTCGGCAGATGCGTCGACATATACACTTTCGGACGGGACAGCGCTTAAGCTGAGTGAGAAGGACAGATCATGGAAAAGCCTGAGTGAAACATTTCAGGCATGAATGCAGAGAGGACGGACAAATTGGATCAAAGGATAAATGTTACCCGCTCGTCAATGCCGGGCCTGGAGGAATATATAGAAGAGTTGAAACCTGTATGGGAGAGTCGCTGGCTTTCAAACAGAGGGGAAGCTTCCCGGAAGTTTGAGCGTATGCTCAAGGAATATCTTGAGGTTGAGCATGTGTATTGCTTTGCCAATGGGCATCTTGCTCTTGAGGTGGCTATAAACGGACTGTTCCTTCCGGAGGGAGCCGAGGTTATCACCACAGCCTACACCCACTGTTCAACAACACACGCCATAGTAAGAAATAACCTTACGCCTGTATTTGTGGATATCGAGCCGGGAACATTTACACTGGACCCGGACAGGATAGAAGAGGCGGTAACAGAAAAAACGGCCGCTATTGTCGCTACGCATGTATATGGCTTTCCCTGTGATGTTGAGAGGATAGAAAAAATAGCAAAGGCAAATGGACTGGTTGTCATATATGACGCGGCTCATGCCTTCGGAGTAAAGTATAAAAGCAGGGGGATTGGGAATTACGGTGATATGTCCATGTTCTCCACCCATGCGACCAAAGTGTTCCATACCATCGAGGGAGGCCTTGTAACATATAAGGATAAGGATAATGACAGGCTGCGCCCGATGCGTAGGATAGTGAACTTCGGATTTGCCAGTCCTGAGGATATAGATTATATAGGCACCAATGCCAGGATGAACGAATTTGAGGCGGTGATGGGTATATGCAACCTCCGTCATATAGATGAGGAGATAGCAAAAAGAAAAAAGGCGGGAGACCGCTACAGGGAGCGCCTTGAGGATATTCCGGGGATCATAATGCCGCGACCGGGTGAGGATACTCAGTGGAACTATGCTTATCTTCCGGTGCTGTTTGACGGATACAGGCACGACAGAGATAAGGTGCAGGAAAAGCTGGCCGGACATAATATATTTGCCCGGAAATATTTTTACCCTGTAACAAATGAAGCAAAATGCTATGCGGAAAAATACGGAAACGCCAATGTGCCGGTTTCAAGACATATAGCGGATACCGTGCTGACGCTGCCTATGTATTCCGGGCTTACGGAAGAGGATGTTGACAGGATATGCGATGTGATACTGGAATAAGGACCGGAAGGTATAAGCACAGATGAGATTAAAGCTGCAGGTTAAATTAAGCAGAATGATTGTTGACGCGGTCATAGTTATGTTGACCGTGGTCTTTTTGTGCATAAATACCACTCATGAAACAGCGGTAATGACCGGCTGTCTTATCATGGCGCTTAATATCACGGCACTCATAAGAGGCAGAAAAAACTGGTACACTCTTGTAATGAGCGGGTTTATCCTGTGGTCAAATTACAGTATATGTGCGGTAAACCTGTTCTTCCCGATAGACAACTTTTTTACCGAGTGGAAAAAAGAACCTGTAATGATCGTATGCATGAGCATTATCCTTATATTCTCGGCAATTTTCGCGCTGGGTATGCCTTCAGTGAAAAAAAGCGCGGGCTTTTATGAGAAGGGGATGACAGATAATCCGGTCATCGTTATCGTGGCTGCGCTTGCGCTGATATTAATAGGTGTTTTTGGATATGCCAGACCATCAGCGATAGGAGAGAGGGGCGAATACAGTACGCTGTATGAATACGCTGTGATAATTTTCATCATAGCTTTTTTCTATGCCGGAAATAAGCTGAGCAGGCTGCTGCTGTCAATACTCCTTTTTATGTTTGCCGCGCAGGATCTGTTATTCAGTGGGAGGGTAACAGCCCTTCAGCTCATCATATGCTGGTTCCTTATCTTCTTCGCGCATAAAGCAAAAGTCAGATATATCCTTCCTGTCGCCGTGGTGCTGATGATACTCCTGGTAGGGATAGGAAACATGAGGATAAATTACGATTTTGGAAAAAATGTTTTTGAAAATGCCATCAACGGTCTTGTATACAGCAGGTTTTCGTTTGATACCGCATATTCGGCGTTTTACACGTCGGTGACTTATATACTGACAGAGGCCAGAGTTACAATGGCGGAAAGACTCATAATATTCGGAAAATTTGTATTATCGATATTCGGGGGCGAAGCTGTTAAGGGCGGCGACCTCGCGGAATACACCTTGAAATATTATATGCACTATAATGGCGGGATACTTCCTATTTATCTCCATTTTTATCTTGGGTATTTCGGGGTGGTTTTATCCGGAGCATATACCGCCTTCCTTACCAGAAAAACGGTTTCAGACAAGCCGCATACCAAGTGGCGCAATTATCTGAAATGCTTAGGAGTATATGTAGCCTGTACTGTTCCACGATGGTATCTTTATTCGCCTACTCCTTTGTTCAGAGGCATATTGATACTGTCTTTGGTATATGCGGTATGCCTTGGCTTTAATAAGCTGAGCATGACATTTTCCCGCGGCGCGAGTATAGGCAGGTAGCTTAAAGATGAACACAAAGGGTGGAAAATACAGATATCTGGCAAAGAACACATTGCTGCTTACCTTGTCGGAATTCGGCTCAAAGCTGCTGACATTTTTCCTTGTGCCCTTATATACAGCTACGCTGACCGCCAGAGAGTACGGTATAGCGGACGCAGTGACCACAACCGTGATACTCCTTATGTATGTTTTCACTCTGAACATAGGAGTTTCGGTCCTGAGATTCGCGATCGAGCATACGGACAGAGCAAAGTATGTCCTGGAATATGCCTTTCGCGTTCTGTTCGCGGGCGCCGTTATAGTGGCGGCTCTTGTGACGATAGTGGGCGTTACAGGGATCATAAATGTTGACTGGTATGTGCTGGCATTTGTTGTGGGGTTATTCATATCCCAGGCCATGGAAAGCATCTTATTCCAGTATCTTCGCGGGATAGACAAAGTCTATATGATGGCGATAGCCGGCTTTATGACAACGCTGATAAGACTGGGGCTTTCTTTTCTTACACTGCTGGTATTTAAATGGGGGCTTTTGGGCTACCTCGTTTCCATGATGGCGGGGCCGCTGATAGCATCACTCTTCTGTCTGCTCTTTGCCCGGCAGAAGGACGCAGCTCCAATGAGCAGCGATGAAAAAAAGTTGCTTCACAAGGATATGCTGTCTTACTCCATCCCCACGGCTGTGAGCCAGCTGGGATGGTGGATAAATAACGGCATCGACCGGTATTTTATCATATTCATAAAAGGAGCCGCGCTGAACGGCATTTACGCTGTTGCGTATAAGATACCCAGCGTTATGGCAATGATAAGCAACATCTTTTGTCAGGCCTGGGGAATATCGGCTATAAAAGAGTTTGATAAAGATGATAAGGACGGATTTTACAGCAACACATATGCTATGTATAATTCCGGGCTGTGTATATTATGCGCGGTGCTCATCATCATAAACATTCCTGTTTCAAGACTTCTTTTTCAAAAGGAATTTTTTGAAGCCTGGAAGTACTCATCTATTCTGGTAATGGCGTTTTTATTCAGCGGTCTGGATAATTTTGTGGCGGGCGCCTTTTATGCCGCGAAAAAAACCAGGCTGCTCGCAATTGCAACAGCAATAGCGGCAGGAATAAACATTGTGCTGAACGCTGTCCTGATACCGTTGTTCGGAGCATACGGAGCGGCATGCGCCACTTTGGCAGCCTTTGTTTCGTGTTGGCTCATCAATCTTGTTAACTCCAGAAAGCTGATACGCTTCAGGATAAATATCATCAGAGACATAGCTGTATATGTGCTGCTGGCCGGGCAGATAGCATTGGAGCATCTTGAAGGGCATTGTTACTGGGGACAGGCGTTGATAGTAATAGCAATAATAGCATTGTTCTTTAAGCAGTTAAAAAAATATCCGGTCATTATAAAGAAAGCAGCCGCAACATTCCTTAACAGAAATAAGGAGAGGAACGCATGAAGCCTTTTTTGGTTGACGTGCCCGTGCGTATCACCATATGGATACGTTCGGAATGTCAGAAAAAACAATTAGATGTACTCAGGAAGGCCAGACCGTCCGTTTTGTTCATACAGTCAGACGGCGGAAGGAACGAAGAGGAATGGGAAAACATCAGGCGGAACAGAAAGCTGGTCGATGAGGGCATAGATTGGGATTGTCAGGTCTATAAGATTTATGAGGACGAAAACCGGGGACTCTATGAGCTGGGACATAAAATGCTTGAGCTGATATGGTCAAAGGCGGACAGGTGCATACTGCTGGAGGACGACCAGCTGCCGTCAGTTTCCTTCTTCCGGTACTGCGCAGAGCTTCTGGAAAGGTATAAGGACGATCAGCGAATAGAATGCATATGCGGCTTCAATAATCTGGGCGTTTGGGAAAGAGCCTCAGCCGATTACTTTTTCTCAAGACAGGGAATGATCTGGGGGATAGCCACATGGAAGAGAGTCGTAGACGAATACTTCCGTTTTGACTATGGCGGCGATGAATATGTAATGGAGCTTTTGCGGCAGAGAACAAGGCATAACAAAAATGCCTGGAGGCTGCTGAATGCCTACAGATCCCGGAAGATATTTGAAGGGCACGAAGCGTCACTTGAATTTTTTCTTGAGTTTAATATGTACGCGCAGAACCGGCTGCAGATAGTGCCTAAATACAATCTGATATCAAATTCGGGAGCGTCAGGTTCCGGTGAACATGCGGATGAGATAAGCCAGATGCCACGCGGGATAAGAAAGATATACAACGCAAAGACCTGCGAGATGGAATTTCCGCTCAAGCATCCCCTGTACGTTATCCCGGATGTTGAATACGAAAAGCAGAGAAACAGGGTGATGGCGTATAACAGGCCTTTTTTAAAGGCGATGAGGGATATCGAACGGGCGCTGATAAAGCTTAAAAAGGGTGATGTCCGCTATATAGTGAACAAGCTGAAATACAGGTCGGCCAAACGCGGCGGACAGAAAACAGAAAAATAAAAGCCAAACGCAGCAGGAATGGAAATGAAAAAGCTTATGATATTGGGCGGCGCGCGGTATGTGATACCGCTCATCAAAGCCGCTAAGAGGTCAGGGATATATGTTATAACGGCGGACTACCTTCCGGATAATCCGGCGCACAGATATTCGGATGAATATTGTAATGTGAGTATCATAGACAGAGACGCCGTACTGGAAGCGGCAGGGAGGCTGCAAATAGACGGAATAACATCCTTTGCGTGTGATCCCGGCGTTACAACGGCTGCGTATGTTGCCGAAAAAATGAAGCTTCCGTCAGCAGGCTCCTATGAAGCGATATCAATACTGCAGAATAAAGGCCGCTTCAGGCGATTTCTGTCGGAGCACGGGTTTAATGTTCCCGCGGCCAGAGTGTATAAAAACGCGGGGGAAGCGCAGGAGCAGTCCCGCGATCTTAAATGGCCGGTGATAGTTAAGCCTGCGGATTCTTCCGGCAGCAAGGGTGTAAGCCGCGTGGATACGCCGGATGAACTAAACGCAGCTATTGAGAACGCCCTGAAGTTTTCGTTCTCCGGCGAATTCATCATTGAGGATTATATAGAGCAGAAAGGTTTTTCTTCGGATACGGACTGCTTTTCCGTGGACGGAGAAATGAAGTTTATCTCATTTAACTCGCAGCGCTTCGATGCAAAAGCGCAAAATCCGTATACTCCTGCCGCTTACAGCTGGCCATCGTCGATGAGTGCCGGTCATCAAAAGGAACTGGCTTCGGAGCTGCAAAGACTTATAAAGCTTCTTGGGCTTGGAACCTCAATATACAATATTGAGACCCGGGTGGGAACAGACGGGAAGGCTTATATCATGGAATGCACGCCCAGAGGCGGAGGCAACCGGCTTGCGGAGTGTCTGGAATTTGCAACAGGAGTGGATCTGATCGGAAACACCGTCCGGGCGGCGGTGGGGATGCCGGTGAACAATATAGAACAGAAGCCATACAGGGGATGGTGGGCAATAATGATACTGCACAGCGAAGACTCAGGGATATTTGATTCACTTATGATAGATGCTTCGATAGAGGATGCGGTATATGAGAAAGACCTGTGGATAGAGCCCGGAGCCGAGGTGGAAGGCTTTCACGCCGCTAATGAAGCTATAGGTACGCTTGTGCTGAATTTTGAAACAGAAGAGAGGATGGAGGAGGTAATGTCAGATACCTCTTTATATGTAAAAGTTTTGCTCAGGGATAAATAAAAAATGAAAGAGATAGGCGGATACATAGAACTTGACAGCTATAACCGGCCCATGCTGCATGAGGGGGCGGTCGCTCTTAACTGCGGCAGGAATGCCCTGGCGTATCTTATAAGGGCGCGGAGAATAAAAAAACTGTATATACCGGGTTTCATTTGTGATTCGATCCCGGAGGTATGCGACAGAGAGGGCACTCCGTATGAAAAATATAAGATTGGAGAAAACCTTCTGCCTGCGCAGGATGTTGAGCTGAAGGATGGAGAATGGTTTTATTTTGTGAATTACTATTCGCAGGCCGGAAATGAAAAAATATCGGAATACGCGTGCAGATACAGCCGCATCATAGTGGATCAGGCTCAGAGCTATTTTCAGGAGCCGCTTTCCGGAGTGGATACGCTTTATACATGCAGGAAGTATTTCGGAGTTGCTGACGGGGCTTTCCTTTATACAGACGCAGGATCAGATGAAGAACTGAAGAGAGACATCTCATTTGAGAGGATGCGGTTTCTGCTTGGAAGGTTTGAAGGCAGCGCATCGGAGTTTTATGATGAGTATGTAAAAAATAATGCTGCATTTTCAAATGAGCCGGTAATGAGGATGTCCCGCCTTACGGATAATCTGCTCCGCGCGGTAGATTACGGGGAGATCAGAAAAAAGAGAACGGATAATTTTGAGCATCTTCACAGTGAGCTTAATGGGCTCAACCGGCTTAAGCTTAAGAAGGGTTCTTTTATGTATCCTTTATGGATGAAAAACGGGGCGGAGCTCAGAATAAAGCTTCAGGAGAAAAAAATATATATACCGATGCTGTGGCCGAATGTGCTTGAGAGTGAAGCCGAAGACAGCACGGAATATAAGCTTGCGGCAGATATCCTCCCGCTTCCGATAGACCAGCGTTACGGCAAGGAAGAAATGGATATGATAGTTAAAGCGATCAGGAGCCTGATATAGAATTAGATGGATATGAAAGAGATCTTTTACAGAACAGTAAAAAGAATATTTGATATCATTGCTTCCGCACTTGGCCTGATAGTGCTAAGTCCGGTATTTATTGCGGCGATGGCAGGGATCCTTTTATCAGACCCAGGACCGGTATTTTATATTTCCGACAGAGCAGGCAGGAACAATAAGCGGTTCAGGATGATAAAGTTCAGATCAATGAGGGTGGACGATGGCGCGGATGAAAGATCATTGAGACCGGATCAGAGCCGTATATTTAAGTGGGGGCAGGTGATGCGCGATACCAAGATAGATGAAATCCCCCAGCTGGTGAACGTGCTCTGCGGAGATATGAGCTTTATAGGTCCAAGACCTGCAAGCGTTGACCAGACAGAGATAACAAGGGGAGGAAAATATAAGGCGGTCGGCAAAGCAACTCCGGGTCTGTCGGGACCTTCGGCGCTATATGACTATATCTACGGCGATAAGATAACTGATGAAGAAGAATACAACAGGCTTGTGCTTAAGACCCGTCTTGACCTTGACCTGTTTTATCTGAAAGTAAGGAGCCTTAACTTTGACGCACGGATGATCGTGTGGACACTGAAGGCTATATTTATGAAAAACAGGACAGAGCCAATGCTTGCGCAGCTTGAGGAATGGGCCGGAACAATGGAGGAGTAACGGTTGAAGGAAAAGCTTAAAGTTGTTGTGTTGACTCAGAACGACAGGTTTTTTATTCCCGAAAATATAGAAAAGGCAGCTGCGGTCTGTGATATGCAGGAGATAGTGGAAGTGGATTCTGAATACGCGCTGGATAATCAGATAGGAAACTACTTTCGGTGGTTCGGTCCTTTTCAGTGCGCGAAGATGGGCGCGGTGACAATGCTGAGAGAGGCGGAAAAGTATCTGGACAGACTCTTTTCATATAAGCTTTTCCACGGAAGGTGCTCAGTAAGGGATATAGCGAAGGCAAATAATATACCTTACAGAAAGATAAAAGACAGTAACGCCCCGGAATTCGTAGTTCATATAAGAGAACTGGGAACAGATCTGATGATCTCCTACTCGGCGCCTCAGGTGATAGGAAAAGAGCTTTTGGATACTCCGTCATGCGGCGTGATAAATGTGCACGGGTCGCTGCTTCCGGATTTCAGAGGCTGCCTGCCGTCCTTCTGGTATCTGTATTGCGGTGAGAAAACGGGCGGAGCTACAGTACACTATATGAGTGAAAACATAGATGACGGAGATATAATCGAACAGGAGAGCATTGATATATCAGACTGCGGCACCATGTTCAGGGAAATGAAAAAGACAAAGCGCCTCGGAGGAGAGCTGATGGTAAGAGCCATACAGGATATCCGGAACGGGACGGTTGAAATAAAAGAAAATGATACTTCCCGGGGCCGGTATTTTACCTGGCCTACCACAGCCCAGGCGAAGGAGTTCAGGGCAAAAGGAAAGAAACTCATATAAAAGAGGCTGAAAAATGAGGATTTTAGCGATCTGTCAATATGGATGGCCGGAGCCGTACCCGTTTCTGTATCCTATGGAGGAGATGGTAAAGAGAGGACATGAGGTCTTTGCAGTTACCGGTATGCCAAACTATCCCATGGGGGAATTTTATGAAGGCTACAAGCGCAACAGGACTAAAAAAGAAACGCATAACGGCGTGAGCATAACCCGTGTTCCGGTGATACCGCGCAAACAGGATACTCTGCACAGGTTTTTGAATTACCATAGCTATCCGATTTTTGCGAAAAGAGAGATAAAAAAAGCAGACGGCAGCTGTGATGTTGTCTTTGTGAATCAGAGCTCGCCGGTGATGATGGCGGAGCCAGCTATTGCATATGCGGAAAAATGGAAGAAAAAGCTGGTGCTTTACTGCATGGATCTCTGGCCTGCGAGCCTTACTTTAGGAGGGATAAGAAAGGATTCCGCGGTATACAGATACTACAGGAAGGTCTCGGCACGAGTGTATCATAAGGCGGATACAATATTGATAACCTCGCGGATGTTTAAGGACTACCTCGCTTCGGAATTTGGCATCCCGGAGGAAAAGATAATTTATCTGCCGCAGTCATCGCCCTTTGAGGCGGAGATAATGCCGGAATCTCAAAAGAAGGAGGCAGTAGATCTGGTTTTTGCGGGTAACGTGGGAACAGCTCAGAATTTAGAGGTATTGCTGGATGCTGTTGAAATATTAAAGTCCGAAAATACAGAGGGCAGGACAAAGCCAGTGTTTTTTCATATAATAGGAGACGGAAGCATGCTTGAAAAACTGAAAAGGCAGGCGAAGGACCGCAGTCTTGACAGCATCATCTTTCACGGGAGAAAGCCGCCTGAGGCTATGCCGGAATATTATGCGATGGCTGATGCAATGATAGTCACAATGCTTCCGGATCCTGTCATATCTCTTACGCTGCCGGCGAAGGTTCAAGGCTATATGGCTGCGGGGAAACCGGTGATCGCCTGCGCGGACGGAGAAACGGCAAGCGTGATAAAAGACGCGGACTGCGGCTTCTGCGCGGAAGGCGGAAACGCAGAGGCTTTTGCCGGAGCAATAAAGGCTTTTCTTAAGTCCGGAAGAAGCAAAGAGCTGGGAGAGAACGCAAAAAAATATTATGACGATAATTTTTCCACAGGTCTTTTAATGGACAGACTGGAAAAGATACTGTTATCAAATGTCGGCAAAGATGCAAGGTACGCGGAGCGGCAAGGAGTGTAAAATGATTTTAAATTTTGGTAATGTCACATTAAGGGCAATTGAAATGAGGGATAAGGAGCTGCTTCTTTATCTGGTGAACGACCCGAATACGGAAAAGATGACGGGCGGTTGGAATCATCCTGTATCAGAGCATGCGCAGGAGGAATGGATGAGAGAGTATCGCTTTTCAGATGATGCTATGCGGTGGGTGGCAGAAAACCGCAACAACCGGGTCGCTTTCGGACTGATAACGCTGTCTGATATCGACTGGAAAAACAGATGCGCTTTTATCCATTATAAAGCGAACGCCATGGAGACAAGGCGTGAAAAGGGTGATATGAAGGACGCTGTATACGCCGCCGTTCAATACGCGTTTGATGAGCTGGGAATGCATAGGATAGAAGGACTGGTGCTGGAGCAAAATATTTTTTCAAAAAAACTGTTACAGTCATTCGGTTTTGTAAAAGAGGGCACATACCGTTCCAGGATATTCAAGGAAGGCCGCTGGCACGATCAGGAGCTGTACGGTCTTTTGAATGAGGAATTTGTACGGTATAAAAACGGAGAGGCTCCCTGGCAGATATAATAATGTATGTGATAACACACTTAGGGCGGAACCTGGCGGAGGCAGCAGCCGGTGCGTGCTGCTGAAGGAACTTAATATAGTAAGAAAGGCATAAAAAATGAATATACTTATAACAGGAGCGGCTGGCTTTGCGGGAAAGAATCTGGTTGAAAATCTGAAGAACTTCCGGGACGGAAAAAACAAAACGCGTCCGCAGTTGAAGATTGAGGAAATATTTGAATATGATATAGATTCTGCGCCGGAGGATCTGGAGGATTACTGCAGCCGGGCGGATTTTGTATTTAACCTTGCAGGAGTCAACAGACCGAAGGATCCGGAGGAATTTAATAAAGGCAACTTTGGTTTCGCGCAGGAGCTGTTAAAGACTTTAAAAAAATATAACAGCAAAGCACCGGTAATGTTATCAAGCAGCATACAGGCAACGCTCTCGGGGCGTTTCGGCACATCGGAGTACGGACTCAGCAAAAAGGCGGGAGAGGAGCTTTTCTTCAGGTATGGCAGGGAGACCGGCGCTAAAGTCCTGGTCTATCGATTTCCGAACCTTGTGGGAAAGTGGGTGCGTCCGAACTATAACTCGGCGGTCGGCACATTCTGCAACAACATAGCAAATGATCTGCCGATAACCGTGAATGATCCGTCAGTTGAGCTGGAGCTGCTTTTCATAGATGACCTGATGGAGGAGATGTTTGACGCGCTTGAGGGCAAAGAGCATCACTGTGAATTTGAAGGCGTGGAAACGGTACCGAAGGAAGACGGAAGGTATTGCTTTGCGCCTGTTACACATAAAGCAACCCTGGGATATATCGTGGAGTGTCTTGAACGCTTCCGCGACCAACCGGAAAATCTTGTAATGCCCGCTATCCCGGATGGCTCATTTGAAAAAAAGCTATATTCTATGTATCTGAGCTATCTGCCGGCAAAAAAAGCAGTCTTCGACCTTAAGATGAACGCGGATGAGAGAGGATCATTTACAGAACTGCTAAAGACGGAGGATCACGGACAGTTTTCGGTGAACATCAGCAAGCCGGGAATAACCAAGGGACAGCACTGGCATAACAGCAAGTGGGAATTCTTTATCGTGGTGTCAGGCCGCGGTCTTATCAGGGAGCGGAAGATAGGTACAGACGAGGTACTGGAATTTGAGGTGAGCTCAGACAAGATACAGGCGGTACATATGCTCCCGGGATATACACACAGCATCATAAATCTTTCTGAAACCGAGGATCTTGTTACACTGATGTGGGCAAACGAGATCTTTGATCCAAACCACCCGGATACCTTCTTCGAACCGGTCTGATAACATCTTTCTCATTATAGCCTCCCCCCCCTCCGGGGGAAGGTGACGCCGAAGGCGACGGATGAAGGCCGCCAATAACAGTCCCATTTTTTTATAGACAAATCCCCGGAAAAATTGTATACTGTACCAGCATATTAGTTTTTTATTAGTATTATGAACGAATCAAATGTAAATCAAATGCAGGATTCCGAATATGTTACTATCGATCTTTTAGATCTTGCCCGTAACATATGGAATAACATATGGGTAGTTTTAGTATTTGTTGTGGCAGGTGCTGTTGTGGCATTTGTTGTCACTGCGCTTTTCATAACACCTAAATACAGAGCAACCTCAACGATATACATCCTTTCAAGGACAACAAGCATCACGTCCATAGCGGATCTCCAGATAGGAGACCGTATGGCAGCGGATTTTGAGATAATCGCCACAACCCGCGAACTCCTGAACAAAGTCATAGAGGAAAACGGTCTGGATATGACATACGGAGAGCTCAGGGGCGAGATATCAGTAGAAAACCCGGAATCATCACATATGCTGCGGATCACTGTCCAGGATAAGGACCCGGAACGCGCGGCGCTCCTCAGCAACTCTCTGGCAGACGAGCTGAGAGAGGAAATAGCGGAGATAATGAACACTGATAAGCCGTCAGCCGTGGAGCAGGCCGTTGTTCCCGAAGGACCAAGCAGCCCGAACCGCAACAGGAACACCGTTATAGGCGCAGTTGTTGGTCTGGTGATCGCTCTGGCGATATTGATAATCCGCTACCTGACAGACGACACTATCCAGTCAGATGACGACGTAAGAAAATACCTTGGTCTGGATACATTAGCACAGTTCCCGAAGGTCAAAGGCCGGGCGAAAGCATAAAATAGCAGGCGCGGAAGGAACTGACACAGAATATTGAACAAAAAACGTTTGGCCATTATCATCATAGCGCTCGTTGTGGCGGCAGCCGGTGCAGGCTACCTCGTATATTACGGGATAAGCCGTACTTCACGCAATGCGGCCTATGATGACATTAAGCCAAAGCAGACAGAGTCAAAAGATAACGGATTGGATTATACTCCGCCGGTTGATTTCAGGAAACTGCAGGAGATCAACGCGGATATTTACGCATATATTGATATCGCCGGCACAGATATACAGTATCCGATAGTTCAGGGCGGTCCTAATGAGGATTATTACCTGGATCACACTATAGAGCACATAGAGGGGCTTCCGGGCTCCATATATACACAACTAAGGAACGCGAAAGATTTTTCGGATTTTAATACTGTTATTTACGGGCATGACCTGAGCGACGGCACGATGTTTACCGCCCTGCACAATTACCGCGATATCGATTTCTTTAACGGACACAGGGAGATAAAGATATACCTGCCGGAAAAAGAGATCACATACAAGGTGTTCGCGGCAATAACATATGATGACAGGCTGATACCTGCATACTATGACTTCACAAGTGATTACGCAAGAGATGAGTTTATCAGCTCAGTGTACAACAACCGCTATATGAGCGATGTCATCGCAGATGATGTAAAGGTAACAAAGGATGATAACATCATCACTCTCAGCACATGTATATGGGAGCTGCCGGAAAAAAGATTTCTTGTATTGGCAGTGAAAACCGGAGAAAAGAAATAAGCAGCTGATCATTGTAAAAGAGTGGAAAAACATAGAAAAAAACAACCGAAGAAAAAAAGGAGGATGATCATCCTTAGCGCGGTGGTTATCGCCCTGCTTCTTGCAGGAGGAGCAGCGGTTGCGTTGATAACAAAAGATAAGTTCGCAAAGGCGGAAAAGGAAAAAGCACCTGTAAATGACGAATCTGAATGGGGAAACCGCCTTACATATAAAGGAAAGAAGTATCGCAGGAATACAAACCTGCAGCCGGTTCTCTTTATAGGTGTTGACGAAAGCAACGAGGAGAGCTGGAACGGATATGAAGAAGGATATGAAGGCGTGATAGGAAACTCAGGCCGTGCGGATACTATCATCCTCTTCATATTAGATACTGAGAACAATACAGATACCGTGCTTTCTGTATCGAGGGATACCATAACAGATGTGGATGTGTACGACATGAAGGGCAACTTTGCCTACACCACGAAGATACAGTTAGCCATGCAATATTCATACGGAGACAGCCCGTCCAGAAGTCTGTTCCTGACAAAGCGCACGGTAGACAGACTGCTTTACGACATAAGGATAGACGGATCGTTGTCACTGACGGTGGATGGCATAAGCGCGATAGTAAATCAGCTCGGAGGCATAGAACTGACCATGCCTCGGGACTACACATATATAGACCCCCGGTATGAGGAAGGGGCAACGCTCACTCTTTACGGAGATGAAATGGAGCACTTTATACGCTACAGGAACACAGGAGTTTCCGGAAGCAACGAGGAGCGTGTGGAAAGGCAGAGCTGGCTCGTAGGAGCAGTATTTAAGTTTTTAAAGAAAAAAGGGTCCAATAACTACCTTAAGGATCTGATAGATTCCAACCCGGAATACATTCAGTCAAACTGCAGTATGGACCTGCTGAAAAAGCTTACAAGCTACTCTATAAACGAGGATAAATATAAGGTCCCCGGAACAGTGGTTGAAGGGGAGTTCCACGATGAGTTTTACGTGGATGAGGAGGCGCTTCAGGATATGCTTGTAGAACTCCTGTATGTGCCGGCGGAGGATGATTAAAAGCTTCCGTTGATGTTATCAGTATTTAATGGCGCATCATCGTCGTTGAATAAATAAAATAGGAGGTGCACAGAAATGAAAAAGGTGCTCAAAGCTATCTCCGGAATTGCTTTAGCTGGTCTTCTGATCATCGGTATCGTATCTACTGTATTTGCTAAAACAAGTACAGAAGACGGTGTTACTGTAACCGGTGATTTTGACAAGATCAAGTATAAAACCACAGCTGAGGCAATTGCGGACGCGACTGACTGGGAGCCGCTTACTGTAGAGAAGGCAGCTGCTCTCATCAACGCGGCAGGTGGAAATGTACAGCCGTCACAGCTTAAGATCATATGGCAGAACGTGATCTTACCGAGCCGTGGAGGTCCTGTTTCATTGACATTCAATACAACAGCTTCTCAGGTTCAGACGCTTTATGCATTCCACTATGATCCGATGGGATTGAAAAGCATTGATAACTGGTCTTTGGTACCGCCTACAGCAGGCGCAGCGGGACCGTCTATCACAGCTTCATTCCCGTCTCTTTCACCTTCACCGGTGGCGTTAGTGATATTTACTCCTTCAGGTGTCGTGCCGGATAATGGTGGTGGAAAATCACCCAAGACTGGTGAAAACAACGTGCTTTTATTTATCGCTCTGGCAGCAGTAGCTATCGGCAGCGTAACAGCAGTTGTAGCAGCTAAGAATAAGGCTTAATTGTGCGCACATGGGGCCTCTTTCAGGGAAGGCTGTTCAACCTTCCCTGAAGGAGTAACCGGTGTTTTTTTTCGGAGGATGTATGATCGGCATTGCAGATATCCATTGCCATGTCCTGCCTTACGTGGATGATGGAGCACAACAAAAAGAAGAATCGCGAAAAATGCTGAAAATGATGTACAAACAGGGAGTAAGGTATTTATGCTGCACCCCGCACCTGCGAAAAGGAATGTTTGAAACTCCGGATGAGGCAATAAAGGAACAGTTTGAACGCATGCTGGCCCGTTCGGGAAATCCGGGCAAACGCATGCAGTTTTTTCTTTCCAGGGAATATTTCTGCGATGATGAATTCATACTCAGAATAGAACAGGGAAAGATATTAACATTAGGAAACGGCAATTTTCTGCTTACTGAATTATCGGGAAGATATTCGAAGAGGCAGATTTTTGATTATATAAAGATAATTAGAAGTATCGGGTACAGACCGCTGATCGCTCATCTGGAAAGATATCCCGCGCTTGATTTTGATACGGAGGCCGTGAGACATCTTATCCATATGGGAGCAAAGGTTCAGGTTAATGCAGGAAGCATCCTGGGAAGAGAGGGAATGCGCCAGGCTGCCTGGACACGGCGACTGCTCAAGAACAAGCTTGTGCATGTGGTATCGTCAGACGCCCATGATACGGAGATAAGGCTTCCTGAGCTGGATAAAGCGGCAGGGTATCTGGAACGCAAATACGGACATGAGTATACACGGCGTCTTTTGCGGATAAATCCGCTGAAGATCTTAAACTTACCAAGGAGAAAAAAAGATGGCACTTATTGAACTGATGCGGGAAGAACTGCCATACGAAATAAATGAAGAATTGAAGCTTTTCAGAACAAATATACAGTTCTGCGGCGACGACAAGCAGGTAATACTGATCACCGGCGCGTTCTCCGGAGAGGGAAAAAGTACAGTGGCCATGGATCTTGCTTGCGCGATGGCTGAGATTGATAAAAAGGTGCTGCTGCTGGATGTGGATATGAGAAAATCACAGCTCAGAAAGAAGGTAAAGGGACAGCCTCCCAAGAAAGGACTGTCTCATTATCTTTCGGGGCAGACCGATCTGGGGGAAGTGATATTCAAAACAACAGTGCCGAATTTTACTGTCATATTTTCCGGAACGGCGCCTCCGAATCCGACAGAGCTTATTTCTTCGCCCAGATTTCCGGCGCTTATCCGTGCCGCGAGAGAGCATTATGATTATGTGATCCTGGATTGCTCACCGGTAGGGATGGTTGTTGACGCAGCGGTTGCGGCGCAGCACTGCGACGGCATAGTGCTTGTTCTTGAGGCCGGAGAAGTGAAATACCGTATGGCCCAGGAGGTAGTCCAGAGACTCGGCATGACAGGAACCCCTATTCTGGGAGTAGTTCTAAATAAAGTAGATCGCAGAAATCGCGGCGGATACTACCGCAGATATTACGGTAAAAGAAGCTACCGGTATTACAGAATATATAAATAAGTTTTTCGGAAAGCGGATGAATAAGAGTCATTAGCAGTAAAAATAAGGGATACTCAGGGAGACTTGCTGTGGAGGGCAAAAGAAAAAGAAAAATTGAGCGCTGGCATATAATAACGATTCTTCTGATCTGCTACGATCTGATAGCAGCGGCGGGGTCATTTTTTCTTGCGCTTCTTCTGCGTTTTGATTTCAAATTCGGAGAGATACCTGCGGATTATCTTGATGAATACTATATCACAATAGGGTTTTACGCAATATTCTGTGTTCTTGTATTTTTTATCCATCGAATGTACTTTTCCCTGTGGAGGTTCGCTTCCTACAGAGAACTCAGAAATATCATCATAGCCATTCTGATAGATGTGGCAGCTTACTTCATTGTTACATTCTTCTTCATCGGCAGGATGCCGGCCTCCTACTATATTCTCGGAGGTTTATTCCAATTTGTCCTCGCACTGGGGATACGTTTTTCCTACCGCTTCCTCCTTCTGTTAAGAGGACGGAACAGCTCAAAAACAGACGCCGCAAGAGTAATGATAATAGGCGCGGGGGCTGCCGGTCAGATGATACAGCGCGATATGAAAATGTCCGACAGGATTCATGAGAGAGTGGTAGTTTTTATCGATGACAATCCTAATAAGTGGAACCGGACGATAGATGGTGTTCCCGTTGCCGGAGGCAGAGAAGACATCTTATCGAGTGCGCAGAAATATTCTGTGGAAAAGATATATCTTGCCATTCCCGGAGCTACAGCGGAGCAGCGGCGGGATATCCTGGATATCTGCAAGGAAACTGACTGTGAATTAAAGATACTTCCCGCTATTTCCCAGATAATCAACGGAGAAGCGACCGTAAGTCAGCTTAAGGATGTATCTGCAGATGATCTTTTGGGCAGGGAGCCTATAAAGCCGGATCTTAAAGAAGTATTTGATTTTCTAAATGGAAAGACTGTTCTTGTAACGGGGGGCGGCGGTTCCATAGGCTCGGAGCTCTGCCGTCAGATAGCGGCCCATGCTCCCCGGCAGTTGATAATATTTGATGTATATGAAAACAGCGCGTATGACATACAGAACGAGCTGAAAGAAAATTATCCGGATCTTAAACTGATAACGCTGATCGGCTCTGTCAGGGACAGCCGCAGGATGTTTGAGATTTTTTCATCCTATCGTCCGCAGGTGGTTTATCACGCAGCGGCTCATAAACACGTTCCGTTGATGGAGGGCAGTCCCTCTGAGGCGATCAAAAACAATTCCATAGGAACCTATAAGACTGCGTACGCGGCCATGGTGAACGGATGTGAACGTTTTGTGCTGATATCCACTGACAAGGCGGTAAATCCTGTAAACATAATGGGTGCGTCAAAACGTATCTGCGAGATGATAGTACAGAGCTTTGATATGATGATCAAAGCTCAGAAAGTCGACCGCATACCCCAGCTTTTCACACATAACGGCCTGCATACAGCTGATAAAAACGGCACTGGTGATGCATTCCGCAATATAAAAACGCAGTTTGTGGCAGTGCGCTTCGGAAACGTATTAGGCAGCAACGGCTCGGTCATCCCCATATTCGAAAAACAGATAAAAAAAGGAGGTCCGGTGACGGTTACGCACCCGGATATCATCAGATATTTCATGACGATACCGGAGGCTGTAAGCCTTGTGCTGCTTGCGGGCACCTATGCAAATGGCGGGCAGATCTTTGTTCTGGATATGGGAAGCCCGGTAAAAATAGATACGCTTGCCAGAAACATGATACGTCTTTCAGGCTATGTGCCCGATGTTGACATAAAGGTCATGTACACAGGTCTTCGTCCCGGAGAAAAGCTTTTTGAAGAAAAGCTGATGGCGGAAGAGGGGATGCAGAAGACAGAAAACAAGATGATCCATATAGGAGTTCCGATACCTATGGATACTGAGAGTTTCTTCATGCAGTTGAAAAGCCTTATGGACGCTGCATATAAAAATGAAAAAGACATAAGAGAGAAGGTTAAGGAGATCGTTCCTACCTACAGTCCGGAGAACGAAGGCGAGGCACTTTTAAATGACGACCGCTATTCAGAGCTGGTAGGCGGGGAGGATGTCTGAACGGGAGCAGGTTATTCATGAATTATCTGATAGTGGTTGCTCATCCGGATGATGAGGTTTTAGGAGCCGGGGCTACAATCCCGGGCTTAGTACAAAAAGGGAATAAAGTGGCTGTGGCCACAATGGTAATAAATGTGGCTGCCAGAGCAAAAATATCAAGTACTCTGGAAAGCGATCAGAAAAAGGCATTTGAGATATTGGGAGTGGAAAAGGCCTATAGCGCCGATTTTCCTAATATAATGATGAACACAGTACCTCATCTTGAGCTTGTTCAGTTTATTGAATCCTGCATTACTGACTGGCAGGCGGATGCCATAATCACGCATCACCCCTCGGATACAAACATTGACCATGGTGAGACCGGCAGGGCGGTCAATGCTGCGTGCAGGCTCTTTCAGCGGACAGACGGTGTTCCCAAGTTAAGGGAGCTTACTTATATGGAGGTGCCATCAAGTACGGAGTGGAGCCTTAACACGGCGGATAACCGTTTTCAGCCAAACCTGTTTGTGGAGATAGGAGAAGAAGGCTTAGAGAAGAAATTAAGGGCTCTGGAAGCATACCACGGAGTTCCAAGACCGTTTCCGCATCCCCGGTCGGCAGAAGCCATAAGAGGGCTTGCAGTATACAGGGGAGTGCAGTCCGGACGGAGATACGCAGAGGCTTTTGAGTGCGTATTCAGGGCACAGTAGATAAAGCGCAGCCGCGGGCGGCAAGCCGCCCGGATATTTAAGGAAATCTGCACAATATTTCCGGAAATATTGTCATAAATAGAAGAAAAAAATCACCAAAATAATTAGTAATATGTTAGTATTATAAGAGAGCGGTCATATATATGACCGGTCTGTTATTAAATGTACATTTAATGCAGCACACTCCGGTCGTTGCAATGTCACGCCGGAGGCATGACGCAGGACATAGAAACAATATAAACCATGGGAAGGATTGAAAAAAAGCGGTTCTTTCTGTGGTGAAACTATGTCTAAAAACAGGGGAGAAGCAGATGGATCAAAACAATATATCAATTAAAAAAAGCAATACTTCATTTAAAGAAAAAATCTGGCTGTCATCCCCCACGATGCATGGTGATGAGCGGAAGTGGGTGGACGAGGCCATACAGACAAACTGGGTTTCCACTGTTGGCGAAAATATCGATGTGATCGAGAAAAAGATGGAGGAGCTGACAGGTGTAAGGTATGCAGTGGCTCTTTCCAATGGGACTGCGGCGCTGCATCTTGCCATAAAGAGGGCCGGAGAGAGATTGTATGGCAAAACAGGGGCAGGAAGAGGAGTTCTGGATGGCAGGAAAGTATTCTGTTCCGATATGACATTCGATGCTACGGTAAACCCGGTTGCGTATGAGGATGGAGAAGCGGTTTTCATTGATTCCGAATATGAGACCTGGAATATGAACCCCAAAGCTCTTGAAAAAGCATTTGAGATATATCCGGAGGTTAAACTTATTGTAATTGCCCATTTGTACGGTGTTCCGGCAAAGATAGACGAAATACGATCTATTGCCGATAAACACGGAGCTTTGATAATAGAGGATGCGGCGGAATCTCTTGGCGCATCACTCGAAGGTAAGCAGACCGGCTCTTTCGGAGACATTGGCGTGATCAGCTTTAACGGAAACAAGATAATCACCGGTTCATCAGGAGGCATGCTGCTAACGAACGACGAAGAGGAAGCTAAAACAATCCGGAAGTGGAGTACACAAAGCCGTGAGGCTGCCCCCTGGTATCAGCATGAAGATCTTGGATACAACTACCGCATTTCAAATATAATTGCAGGAGTTGTGAGGGGACAGATACCTTATCTTCAAGAACATATAGAGGCAAAGAAAAGGATATGGGAGAGATATCGCGACGGGCTTAAGGATCTGCCCGTTTCCATGAATCCCTGGGATGAGAAGAAAAGTGAGCCGAACTTCTGGCTGTCATGCATGTTGATAGATGAAGAAGCAATGGCATATATGGAACGGGGAAATCTGGATTACAGGTGGGAGCATGAAAGCGGAAAAAGCTCTCCGCAGGAAATATTAGATGCTCTTGAAGCAGACAACATCGAAGGGCGCCCTATATGGAAGCCCATGCATCTTCAGCCGATTTATAAGGAACATCAATTTGTCACAGAAGAGGGGGCTTTCAACGCAGCCGGAATGCCGGGAAGAGATGCAGGTGCGGATATCTTCCGGAGAGGGCTGTGTTTACCGTCAGACAACAAGATGACGGGAGAGCAACAGGACAGGGTGATTGAGATCATTAAAAGATGTTTTGAATAAGAGAATAAGAATCCATTTTTTTCTTTAATAAATAGGCATAGGAGGACAGCTTAATGAGTAAGCGGGTACTGGGGATATATTGTGCAGGAGGATTTGGCGGGGTGACATTGGGTCTTGCAGAAAGAATTAATGAATTAAATAATCGTTGGGATCAAATCCTATTTATCGAAGATGATCCGGAAAAACTTAAAGAGTCAGATCAAATAATTGAATTCGCAGAATTTAAAGAAAAATTCCCACCTGAGATCGCAGAAATTGTGACTGCTTCTGGAGAAACAAGAACACGAGAAGTGCTTTTTAATAAGGTCAAGGAAGCAGGTTATTCCCTTCCGAACTTAATCCATCCATTTGCAGAGTGTGCTAAAAACGTAAAGCTTGGAGAAGGCAATCTTATTCTTGGGTTTGCCTATGTTTCACCAAGTGAAGTGGTGATTGATAATAACAATATTGTTATGCCTTATGCGCAGGTTAGTCACAACAATCATGTATGCAGCCATTGTATCATTGCTTCATCTGCAAATCTTTCCGGAACTACTGTCCTAAATGATAGGGCATATGTAGGGACCGGTGCGAAATTACGTGAAAATATTACAGTAGGTGCGGATGCAATTATCGGCATGGGTGCAATCGTTACAAAGTCCGTTGATGGTCAAAGCGTGGTTGTAGGAACACCGGCAAAAGAAATACGGAAGAACACGGGGAAAATCTTTAAAAACGCAAAATGAGAGTAGTAGTTTTTGGTGCAACTGGAAAAATAGGACAGTTTTTAGTTCCTTATATTTTAGAACAAGACTCATCAATAGAAGTCATTGCAATTGGACATAGGAAGGAGGATGTGTTTCATCATCCCTATGTAGATTATTACTCTGTTGATATTTGTAATCAAATAGATTTTGGTAAATTGCCAAGTAAGATTGATGCTGTTATTAATATGGCTGGAGCAGTCACAACAGCAGTAAACAGCAATGACATTAGAGCCTATATTGACGCCAATATAATTGGCGCAGTGAATATCCTTGATTATGCTATATCTGCATCGGCTGACCGAATTATTTATAGTCAAACTTATAATGATGTATTTGGCGATCCGGATTCGGATGTTATTATAAAACCAGATGCGCTAAGAAGAAAACAATACAAAGGTGAAGCAGCCATCTACGCAATCACCAAAAACACCGCAGTTGATATTCAGAAGCTTTATCAGTCAAAGTATGGAATTAAATCATTTGTTTTACGGCTTCCGACGGTACAGTGTCCTACGTTAAATCCATATTATATGGTTGGAGGAGAGAAAAGATTACGTCCTTTTAGAAAAATGATCAATCAAGCATGTAATGGGGAACCGATAGAAATATGGGGTGATCCAAACCATGTGATGGATATGGTTTATGTTAAAGATTGTTGCCAACTATTCTATCTTGTGCTTAAAGCTGATGTTAATGGTGGTGTCTACAACATAGGAACAGGAGTAGGAACAACGCTTCTTCAACAAGCTGAAGGGATGATAGCGGTTTTTTCTAAGGAAGGTAATAAATCGAGGATTATATATAGACCGGAGAAACTAAATGGAAAACCATTTATCATGGATATCGAGAATGCAAAAAGAGATTTGGGATATCAACCGCAATATAATTATCTTGATATGCTAAAGGAATTTAAGAGTATTCTGAAATTGTGAAAAGAAAAATAACTACAAAAGAATAGGGTTTATTATCAGATTTTGTTATAGGCAAGTGATCAATCAAGGGGTTGATTGTCTTTCTTTATCAATGGTAATCATCATAGTTACGCTATTTAGGAAGTAATATGGCTCACCAAAAACATTTCTATGAAAAAATAGTTAAACGCCCACAGGATTTCATTTGTTCAGGGTTAGCTTTAGTTGTTTTGTCACCTATTATATGTCTTACGGCACTGCTGGTAAGAACAAAACTGGGATCACCTGTACTGTTTAAACAGAGACGGCCTGGTCTTAATGGAAAAATTTTTAATATTTATAAGTTTCGGACAATGACTGATGAGAAGGATGAAAATGGTAATTATCTTCCTGATGAGATAAGACTAACTTCATTTGGAAAAAAACTGAGATCAACTTCTCTCGATGAGCTGCCGGAACTGTTTAATATAATAAAGGGTGACATGGCGGTGGTTGGACCAAGGCCACTGCATGAAAGATATTTGCCACGATACAATGAACACCAGGCAAGGAGACATGAAGTCCGACCCGGGTTTACAGGATTAGCCCAAGTGAATGGACGTAATGCCATCTCATGGGAAGAGAAGTTCGATTGGGATGTAAAGTATGTAGATAATATAACATTTCTCGGAGATTGGAAAATTATTCTAAAAACAGTTAAAACTGTTCTTTCTCACAGTGGAATTGATAATGATAATGCGGCAACGATGCCAGAATTTATGGGTAGTGAAGACAATTAGATATTTTTTTAATAAAGAAAGCGCTTGTGTGTTTTATTAACGACTAATGGTGGAGATATAAATTCGACAGAATGACTTGTGAATATTTTTTGACACAACTATAAAGAAATTGAATATATAATTCCCGAAGAAGATAGTTTGTTTAAGTTTAAGCGAGCGTTTTATAAAGGTGAGTTGAATCGGTTTTTTATTGGAAGGAAGGTTAATAATCCTCAGAAATATAGTGAGTTGGTCGCGATGAGAAGTATATATAATGATGGATATTTTCCCCAGTATAGAGCGAACTCTATTTGATGGGTCGTTGAAAATGATGATCATAATTGATTAAAAATGATTGTCTTAATTATCGGAACAAAAAAACTTATGAGATAATATGGTTTTATTAAAAGAAAGAAAAAACACAATACTAACGATTTCAATGTATGTCCAAGTAGCAACACTTATGCTTCAATTGGTTCTCTATCAGTTTTTTGGCGTTCAAGAAAGTATTCATACTTTTATTCTTATCGTTTCTGCTTTTTTTATGGTAATTAGTGCCATAATCTGGGTTAGATTCGAAATAGGGCTTTTATGCATTATTTGTTTGTTTTTTGGTCTGTTTTATTTGTTTTCTTATTTGATATTCCCGGAAAACAGATCTTCAGCAAACGTATATACATTTAACTTTTTTGCCATATGTCTTCCGTGTTTTATTAATAGTATTTTGATAGATGATGTGGAGAAATACATATATGCACTTCAGATTGTTTCTTTTATAGTTTTTGCATTGGGCTTTTTGCTCATGATTCTACTAGTAACAGAAGGAATGGGAAAGAATGAGTATAGTATGGCTTACTCATTCTACATGTTGCTTCCGGCATTGGTGTTTACTTTCAGCTTTTATTTAAAGAAAAGAGTTTTATTTCTTATACTTGCTATTATCTCGATGCTTTTGATATTAATGATTGGATCGAGGGGGGCACTCGTTTCAAGTTTGATCTTTCTTATCGCAATTATTTTGATAGCAAAATTGAACTTAGCTTTAAAAGTTCTAACAGTTTTGCTAACTGTTTTTGTGTTTGTTTTCTTTAATAGAATAATAACTTGGTTTAGTAGTGTTTTTTCTGGCATGGGAGTAATAAGTAGAAATCTAACTCTTATACAGACTGATGAGTGGTTCAGTCATGATAGCGGGCGAAGCGTAATACAAAACCAGGTGATAGAACTAATTAAAAATAAGCCACTACTCGGAAGTGGAATTGGATCGGAACAACGACTTCTTGGAACGTATTCTCATAATATTTTTTTGGATTTGTTTCTTCATTTCGGAGTACTTCTTGGAAGCATTATCATCATTGTCATGGTATTACTTATTATATATATTTTTATAAAATCAAAGCAAAAAGTATTATTTTTTATGCTTTTTTGTTATGGTTTTATTCCATTGCTTTTTAGTGGCTCCTACTTGGAGTTTTTCCCATTTTGGATTTTTTTGGGTTTTTGCTTTAGCCATATTCCAATCAAATTTGTGGTGCGAAGAAGACAATTGTCAGAATAGCGATTAAGCGTCTGGAAAAAGAATAATGAAAAAGAAAGTATGGATTATTAATCATTATGCAACCGGAATGCTCTTTAGTAAAGGAGGAAGGCATTACTGGTTTGCAAAATATTTGAGGAGAGAAGGTTATGAGCCAGTTGTTTTTTCGTGTAATTCTAAGCATGGGAAAAAAGAAAAATGGATTAATACGGACAAGTTATGGGTTGAAAAAGTTGATGATGAAAACAACATCCCCTTTGTGATAGTTAGGTCATCATTATATAGTGGCAATGGAAAAGATCGAGTGCTGAATATATTAAAGTTTTATTTGAATGTCAAAAAGGCAGCAAAAGAATATGCTGAGATAAATGGGGCACCTGATGTTATTCTTGCTTCGTCAGTCCATCCTTTGACTTTGGTGGCAGGGATCCACTTATCAAAGCATTTTGGAATCAAGTGTATATCAGAAATACGTGATTTATGGCCGGAATCCATTTTTATCTATTCTTCAAAACTCAGAAAGAGAAGTTTATTGGGGAAACTATTATATTCAGGTGAAAAATGGATATATAGAAAATCTGATGCTCTTGTTTTCACAATGCCCGGGGGAGCTGATTACATTATTGAGCATAAATGGGATACCAACCATAATGGTCCGATTGATTTATCAAAGGTTAAGCATATCAATAATGGAGTGGATCTGGAAGTTTTTGATAAAAATGTTTCCGCAAATCGTTTTTGCGACCCAGACCTTGATGATAAGAATACCTTTAAAATAGTTTATGCCGGAAGCATTAGAACAGTTAACAGGGTTGGACTTCTTCTCGATGCTGCTAAAATAATCAATTCTCCAAAAGTCAGATTTATTATTTTTGGAGATGGAGATGAATTGGAATTACTAAAAAGAAGAATAGTAGAAGAAAATATTAATAATGTTTTTCTTAAAGGAAGAGTAGAAAAGAAGTTTATTCCTTCTATCGATACTAGATCTGATTTAAATGTTGCTCATTGGAAATCAAGTCCGTTAATTAAATATGGGGAGAGTACAAACAAATCATTTGAATACTATGCTTCTGGAAGACCCGTCCTCTATACTGCAAAACCAGGATACAGTGTTGTAGAAAAATATCAATGCGGATTTATCGCAGAAGATCAGAAACCGGAAACAATTGCAAATTGCATTAATCAAATACTTGCTTTGTCTGATGATGAGTTGGCTGTTTTATCTAAAAATGCCAGAAAAGCAGCAATACAATTTGATTTTAAAAACTTAATCAAAGATTTGATTCAACTAATAGAAAGTGTATAGAGTGTAGGCGCTTATGAGAAAAATATGTCACATGACCAGTGCTCATGGTGAGGAGGATAACAGGATTTTTCACAAGGAATGCATTTCACTTGCTGAAAATGGATATGATGTCTATCTTGTCCAGCGAGGAGAGTCTTATGAAAAGAATGGAGTTCACATTATTGGGGCAGGTGAAATACCCGAGGGTCGTCTTCAGAGAATGACAAAAGGAGCAAAACGAGTTTATCAGATTTGTAAATCTTTGGATTGTGACTTGTATCATATTCATGATCCGGAACTATTGCCCTATGGCGTGAAACTAAAAAAACATGGGAAAAAAGTGGTGTTTGATAGTCATGAATATTATAGAGAGCAGTTAAAGGGGAAAACAAAAGTAGGTCCAATTATTTCAAAAGTATATTCGATATATGAAAAGAGAGCTTTGAGAAAAATAGATGGATTAGTTTTCCCCTGTTCAATTCAAGGGAAGAATCCGTTTGATAATATGTGTAATCACTTTGTATATATCAACAATTTTCCTCGCCTAAGTGAATTATACAATGAGTATGAAGTAAACAGTGAAAAATATGAAAGAAGTATTTGCTATATAGGTACCATATCTGAATCGAGGGGAATAACAAATATTATTAAAGCAGCATCACTTTCTAATACTGCGTTCTATATGGCGGGAGTATGTCATAGCAGTAATTATATGGATGAAATACAAAAAATGCCAGAGTATGACCATGTCAGATATCTTGGGGTATTAGACAGGGACGGGGTAAAAGATTTGCTTAACCATGTTCAGGTCGGGATGGCGACACTGTTAAATGTTGGGCAATATAATCTGGCTGATAATTTGCCTACAAAGGCGTATGAGTATATGGCGATGGGAATCCCTGTAGTATTATCTAATACACCATATAATTGCACCTTAAACAATGAGCTAAATTGTGGAATTATTGTTGACTCTAGTCAACCACAGAAAATAGCAGAGGCAATAAACAGCCTTCTTTTAGATAGTGTAGAATACTGCAGGATTTCAAAAAATGGAAGAAGTGCAATTGCAACTATGTTTAATTGGGAGAAAGAATCTCTGAAACTACTTGACCTTTATGACAGTATATTCAGTGACTAGAGCAGTGTTTTTGATATGGACATGTAAAATATATAGTTCGTTTTGGAGGAGAAAAATGGAATTCACATATACGGCGTATACTAATTTTGATATTGGAGATGATAATGTTGCAGTAGGTTTACCAGCAAAAGCAGTTAGGAAAGTTCAGAAAGGAGATAAGTAGATGTATTTTGCACTTATTGGATGTGGCCGCATTGCAACAAATCATGTAAAGGCAGTCATTAATAATGAATTGGAATTTGTTGCAGCATGCGATCTGTTACCGGAAGCGATTGAAAATCTATTGGCGAAGCATGATCTTCAAAACGACACATCAATTGCACGTTATACCGATTACAAACTAATGCTGGCAGAACACCCGGAAATCGAACTTGTGGCTATAGCTACCGATTCTGGAGTTCATGCGGAGATTGCTCTTTATTGTATTGAACATAGTATTAATGTTATCGTTGAGAAACCCATGACCATGTCGATGTCTGATGCCGAAGAGGTGATTCGAAGATCCAAAGAAAAGGGCGTTAAAGTATCTGTTTGCCACCAGAATCGATTCAATGTAGCCATTCAGGAGATGAGACAGGCACTTGAAGCCGGGCGTTTCGGGAAAATTTCTCATGGATCTATAAATGTTCGATGGAATCGTGGAAAACAGTATTATGATCAAGCACCTTGGCGTGGAAAGTGGGCATCCGACGGCGGATGCTTATTTAATCAGTGCATTCATGGAATTGACCTTCTTCGCTGGATGATGGGCGATGAAATTGAAGAAGTATATGGCGTAACGAAGCAACAGTTCCATGACTATTTGGAATGTGAAGATATTGGGATGGCAGTTGTGAAGTTTAAGAACGGTGCTGTCGGTACGATTGAAGGAACGGTTAATGTATACCCGAAAAATCTGGAAGAGACATTATACCTATTCGGTGAAACCGGCACAGTAAAGATTGGCGGAACATCTACGAACAATATTGATGTTTGGTGTTTTGCTGATGAGAAAGATGAGGATAAAGATAAAGCAGGCTTACAGGAAGCGACAAGCAATGTTTATGGAAATGGTCACACCAGTCTTTATTCCGATGTAATTGATGCGGTTAGGAATGATAGAAAACCGTACATTGATGCTATTGCAGGAAGAAATGCAGTAGAGATGATCCTTGCGATTTATCAATCGGCAGCAACCGGACAGCCCGTAAAACTCCCTCTTAAGGATGTTGCTTCTACTGATTTTGTGGGGAGATTCGATTGATGAGCGGATTCTTTGTTCATCCGACAAGTATTGTGGATGACGATGTTGAAGTCGGTGAGGGCACTAAGATTTGGCATTTTAGTCATATACAGTCAGGTGCAAGAATCGGTAAAAACTGTACTTTTGGACAGAATGTGAATATATCCAATAATGTAATAGTTGGAGATGGGGTTAAAGTACAGAATAATGTTTCTCTTTATGAAGGGGTCGAATTAGAAAAATATGTCTTCTGTGGACCTTCTTGTGTTTTCACAAATGATCTGACGCCCAGAGCGAGATTTCCGAAAGGAGGGCGGCATAATGCAGCTTAATGTAAGCCGTGTTTTTCCGGATAAGAATTTTGATATCGTCGGAATGTCCTATATAGGAGCACCAAAGTCCAATACAGCAATGTTTATTACAAAAAAAGTAGATCATTTACTTAAAGCATTGGAAGCGGTTTCTGAGTGCTTAGTTTTTGCTGAGGATGGAGTAAATGTCCCCGATTCGCTTGAGGATAAGCACGCCTTTCATTTTTCTAAAAAACCCCAACTGTTTTATTCAAGGTTTGCTCAGGAATTTGAAAAAGAAAGGTTTGAAAAAGAAAAAAAATTGAAGTTCAACTTTTTGCCGGGTGGGTATTATCTTTGTGAAGATTCTTCTATTGCAGATTGTGCCTATATCGAACCAGGATGTGTAATTGGACCAGATGTCCAAATTGGAAGGAATGCAAGAATATTATCTGGAAGCGTAATTAGAAGGACCACTATAGGTGATAATTTTCTGGCGAATGAATATTCTGTTGTTGGGGCAAATGGTTTCACAATGGCTGAGGACGAGGAAGGTAATAAATTCCGCATTCCGACTTTGGGAAGAGTAATAATTGGAAACAATGTAGAGATTGGAGCGCATAATAATATTTCATGTGGATCAGGCGGGGATACCATTATTGAAGATAATGTCAAGCTTGATGTACTTGTTCATGTTGGACACGATGCCCATCTCAAAAAAAATGTCGAGATTACTGCTTGCTCAATAGTAGGTGGTTTTGATGTTCTGGAAGAAGGGGCATATTTGGGACTTAATTCTACGCTGCGTAATCGGATTATAGTTGGGGAAAATGCACTGATAGGAATGGGCGCTACAGTAACCAAATCTGTGGATCCTAACACGACAGTAGTCGGAAATCCAGCGAGGGTTTTTGAAAAAAATGAGATAATAGAATAAGATGTTAGGAAGGTAATACAATGCAATTCAGAGACTTAAAAGCACAGTATGAGGCGTTGAAATCTGAGATAGATAAAGGAATACAGGAAGTAATTGAAAGCTCAGCATATATCTTGGGTAAGCCCGTCACGGACCTTGAAGAAAGGCTTGCAGCCTATGTAGGGAGAAATCATTGTGTCGCTTGTGGTAATGGCACTGATGCGCTTCAGCTTTCGTTAATGATCTGGGGAATCGGTCCCGGTGACGCTGTTTTTACATCTGATTTCACATACTTTGCTTCAGCTGGAACCAGCTCAATTCTTGGTGCAACACCAATTCTAGTAGATATTGATCTGAATACGTTCAATTTGGATCCCGATGCGTTGGAGTTACAGATTAAGAGCGTCATAGATGAAGGTAAGCTTACACCAAAAGTTATTATCCCTGTTGATCTTTTTGGTCAGCCGGCCGATTATGACCGTATTCTTCCGATTGCTGAAAAGTATGGACTGAAAGTTCTGGAGGATGGAGCACAAGGGTTTGGCGGAAGTATCCGTGGAAAACTTGCTTGTTCTTTTGGTGTTCTTTCTACTACTTCCTTCTTTCCAGCGAAACCACTTGGCTGTTATGGTGATGGAGGGGCAATCTTTACAGATGATGATGAGATTGCCGACAGGTTAAGAAGTCTTCGGGCACAGGGAAAGAGTCCAGTGGATAAATACGATAATCGCGAGATTGGTATGAACAGCCGGTTGGATACGATTCAGGCTGCGATTCTTTTGCCCAAGTTTCAGGCATTTGTCGAACATGAGATCGACGATGTAAATCGAGTTGCTAATTGGTATACCGAACGATTAGAAGGGAAAGTTGTCACTCCGACTGTACTTGATGGTTATGTTTCTTCATGGGCACAGTACACAATTCTGCTGAAGGATGAAGACGAGCGGAATGCCTCTCAGGAAAGTTTAAAGAAAAATGGTATTCCATCTATGATTTATTATCCGCGGGGTTTACATCAGCAGGAAGCATATAAGTGGATGGGGCTTGATAACACTCTGTATCCGAATACAGTTGAAGTTACAAAAAGATGCCTAAGTCTTCCGATTCATCCATATCTTAAAGAAGAGGATGTGGATTTAATCTGTAAAGTTCTATTGGAAGAATAAAGAGTAAACAATTAGATTTAGATGGAGAAAGAGCCCCTAATAGGGCTTTTTTGGATGCATTGAAATAAGGAGTATAGAGTTTATGGAATTCAATAATATTTATCAGGGATTGATTTTGGGAAAAGAAAAACTGGCATTAGTTGGGCTTGGCTATGTGGGAATGCCGATTGCAGTAGAGTTTGCAAAGCATATTAATGTCATCGGATTTGATATTAATGAGAAGCGTGTTAATGAATATAAGAATGGTGTTGATTCCACAAATGAAGTCGGAGAAGCGATCAAAAATACAACTGTTGATTTTACGGCTGATCCGTCTCGTTTGAAAGAAGCAAAGTTTATTATTGTGGCTGTTCCAACGCCTGTCAGAGATGACAATACTCCAGATCTTCGTCCAGTTGAAGGCGCTTCAAAAACAGTAGGGCAGAATTTAACACCAGGATCCATTGTAGTCTTTGAGTCAACAGTTTATCCGGGAGTAACTGAAGATATCTGCATTCCAATTATTGAGAAAGAATCCGGACTAAAATGTGGTGAAGATTGGAAAATTGGATATAGCCCGGAACGGATTAATCCAGGTGATTACATTCATAGATTACCATCCATTATCAAGGTTGTTTCTGGAATGGATGAGGAATCGGCTATAGAAATACAAAAAGTATATAATATCGTTGTTAAGGCTGGAACTTTTATGGTTTCAAATATTAAGACTGCTGAGGCAGTTAAAGTAGTAGAGAACAGTCAGCGCGACATCAATATTGCATTCATGAACGAGATTGCTATGATCTGTGATCGGCTTCATATCGATACAGACGAGGTTTTAGCAGGTATGAACACCAAGTGGAATGCTCTTGGGTTTAAGCCAGGTCTTGTTGGAGGACACTGCATTGGTGTTGATCCATATTATTTGACGAATGCAGCAGAGAAGCTTGGTTATCATAGTCAGATTATACTAAATGGAAGGAAAGTGAATGACAGTGTTGGTGCATTTGTTGCGGATGCAGCGATTAAGGAGATGATAGAAGCAGGTTTGGCCCCAAAAAAAGCTACCGTTGTTATTCTTGGAATTACATTTAAAGAAAACTGTCCAGATACCAGAAATAGCAAGGTTGTTGATATCATTAGAAGGCTTAAGGAATATGAGATTTGTCCATTGGTATCCGATGAATGGGCAGATGTTGAAGTCGCCAAGCACGAGTATGGAGTTGATTTAGTTCCCTTTAATCAGCTTCCCAAGGCAGATTGTATTATTGTTGCAGTAGGTCATAACAGTTTTAGATATATGTCGTTAATGCAATTGAAGAATCTGTTTAAGGATAATACTCCAGATGAGGAAAAAGTTCTTTTGGATGTTAAAAGCTTATATAGAATGGATGAACTTAAAGCTTCAGGGATAAGATTTTGGAGATTGTAAAATAAGCAGATATGGAAGATTGTGATATATCTACATGAAAAAAAGTGTATTAAAAGCAACAGCTTTAGTTTTTATTTTATCTCTGATTGCTAAAGTAATTGGGTTTGTTAAATCTATTATACAAGCATCGTATTTCGGAACTAACATAAATACTGATGCTTTTAATGTTGCTAGTGGTTTTGTTAGTAACATTTTATATATGGTTGCAACTGCTATTGCTGTGGCCTTTGTTCCTCTATATATTCAAAGAAAACTAAAGAATGATTCAAAACAGTTTGCAACTCGCACAATAACGGTACTAACAGTGATTTCCTTAGGAGTAATGGCGATTTTGATTGCTTGTGCACCTTGGATTGTAAAAATTATTGCGCCTAGTTATACTGGTGATGAAGTAAATCTTACTACTCAATACTTTCGAATACTTGTACTGGGCTTTTCGTTTGCGTTAACAACAAACCTATATACCAATCTTTTAAATGCAGAAAAAATATATGGGTATTCAACTTTTTGCTCAATAATCAATAGTATTGTCTTAATTGCTTTTATTGTTCTCTTTGCTGAAAAATGGGGGGTTTGGGTTCTTGTTGTATCCATGCCAGTATCATATTTTTTTCAGTGGTTATTGTTGTATATTAAAGGAAGAAAATATGCAGTTATATCATTTAAATACGGTTTTTGGGATATAGGAATTAAGGTTTTAGTTATACAGGCGCTTCCAATTTTATTAAGCCAGGCGACTGTTGAGATTAATCAAGTGGTTGACCGGGCTCTTCTTACATCTGTGGGTACTGGAGCTTTGACCGCTGTTTCTTATGCTGCTGTCTTATACCAATTTGTAACAAGTTTAGTATCCACACCTCTTTCAACTGTTATGTTCACAGAATTATCCGAAGCAGGTGCCAAAGCTGATAATAATGAGATTAAGAGTATTCTTAATAATAGTTACAAATTACTCATCTTAGTATGTATACCCATTATTATTATTATGTTTTTTATTCCAAACGATATTGTGGATATTGTTTATGGGCATGGAAAATTTGATTCTGAAGCGGTGGGGAAATGCGCATTAGGTTTAAAAATGTATGGCTTGTGTTTGCTGCCTACAAGCATAAAAGCGGTTTTGAGCCGAGCATATTATGCTGTTAAAAATACAAGAAGACCTATGGTTATAGGTATGTTAGAAGTGGCAATGAACATCGGATTATCAATTCTTTTAGTAAAGAGATTTGGAATTCTTGGAGTGGTTGGGGCTACAGCAATTTCTAGCTTTGTATTTTTAGTCGTCATGTTAATTGACTTTAATAAAAAATACATTAAGGTTATATCGAAACACTCTTTATTCTCATATTGGAAAATAGTTGTTTCAACAATAATCTTAATTATTGTTTTCTACATATCTCGGAATGTTTTTTTCTATAATTCCTGGGTCGACTTTATTTGTAAATTAATAGTTTCATTTCTTCTTTATGCTTTAATTTTAATAATATTGCGTGAAAAAACATTGACTTCATTTCTTCTAAAAGGAAAGCAGTCTATTAGCAAAAGAGTACATAAGAATTGATTAATGAGTTCACATTATACTTGGACTGTAGTTCATGCGGAGATCTTTTTTTCAGTGAAAGACTAACAATACCACAAAAACTCTTTTGGTTTAACGACAGATACCCCAAAAACTCATAGGGTGTCAAAAGGAAACTAATATCAGGATTATATGAATAATTATCAGGAACACGATACAATAATAATCGGCGCCGGCGTCTATGCGGATAAGATTCACAACATGGTTTGTGAACCATCTTTTAAGATCACTGCTCGCAAAGGGGAATACATAATGTGGCTGACACCGGGGTGAATGTGGTAGTGACAAAATCTATTTTTTATTAGCGATTTTCATCATTGGGAGGTTTATATGCATTATAAATCTTTATCGTCACAGTAATTATTACTTACTATTGCACAATAATAAACATGAACAAAGAAACCAAAGAACTAATCCTTATAATTAAAAACCTTTTGCATATGCTGCCGGACAAACCAACGGCAGCTACAATTGATTATGCTCAGTTCTTTCAGATTGCGAAACGAAACAGCGTCGCTAATACTGTGGCGGATGTTATTGAGGGGAGAAATGATGTCCCGGATCATGTAAAGACTGCATTCCAGAAGCAGAATGCCATGATCATTGTACAACAATCGCTGATTGAGTATCAATTGAGAGATCTGTATGAGAAGCTTGATTCGAGTAAGATCAAGGCGTTGTTCTTAAAAGGCGCTTTATTGCGTTCGCTGTACCCGGGTAACTTTCTTCGTTCCATGAGTGACGTGGATGTCTATGCCGAGGAATCTGATATGGATGAGATCAGTCAGCTTATGGTATCTTCCGGATATGAACCGGGAACTCTCGGTTACAGAAATCACTATGAATATAGCATCAGCCGCTATGTGAAAGTTGAATATCATCCGGAGCTTGTGGCTTTAGAGAGCGAATATGGTCATGTATTTCATTCTCTTCATCCGGAAGCAAAATCTATCGCATCTTACATGGATATCTGGAATCATACGATTCCGATTGATGACCATAAATATGCGCAGCAGCTGATCCCGGAATATCACTATTTATATGTGATCATGCATATGGCAAATCACTTCTTAGGAGGCGGCACTGGCATCCGTTCTGTTATGGATGTCTGGGTGATGAATCAGCATTATCATGAGGAGTGGAATAGAGAAGAAATAGAAGAATTATTAGCGGATTATGGACTTCTGACGTTTGAAAGATTCGCGCTTGCACTGGCTGATAAGTGGTTTGAGTTTGATAGTGTAGGGTACATACCTAAGGTTCTATCGGAAGGGAATAGCCTAAATCCAGCTGAATTAGAGCAATTTGAAGAATATATCCTGAATTCCGGAACTTATGGAGATTTGAATCAATCTCTTGCAAGGCAGATGGATTACGATACCGGAAAGGTAAGTCAGGTCCGTTTTTTATTCAGCCGATTTTTCTTGCCTTATAAAACGATGAAGAAAATTTATCCTGTGTTAGAGAAAGCACCGGTGCTTCTTCTGTTGTATTGGCCATATCGCGTGATTGAAATGTTTTCGAAAAGAGGTAAGGCGGCGAAAGGAAAGATGAAAGCGGTAAGAATGCTGGATTCAGATAAGGCTGAACGGCAGAAGGCCTTGTACGAGATGGTGATGCGGTGAAAAGTGTGAGTATTGATCATGAAATGTCGGCGATTTTTTTCGGTGTTCTAATGCCAATCAGTACAAGAAAGGCAACTGATATGTGTGTTGTTAGGTATATCAAGTGGAGAGGTTTTATTCAGATAAATATAAGTAGTTGATGTCATTCTATCTGCATCCAAAGAAAAGAGGTCACCATGTCCGGAAAAACTGAATTAGAAGCACAGGGCTATAAAACATACGAAGGAGAGGATATCCGCGTGTTCTGGAATCCCAATCTCTGCACGCATGCCACGGAATGCATTCGCGGAAACCAGGCTGTTTTTGATGTCGGAAGAAGACCCTGGGTTGATCCAAACGCGGCAAGCGGAGATGAGATTGCGGCGATTATAGACCGCTGTCCGTCGAAAGCACTCCAGTATGAAAGAAAATGAGATCAGTATAAATTGGCAAATTTATCGCAACATTTTGCAGTAAGAATTTTCTCCCTGCGGTAAAATCTTGTTAACGCACGCACGCCGCGTCTAAAAGTAGAAGGCAGGGAAACATCCCCTGTTTATACAGAACCATCGATGATCTGCTGTCATTTACTTTAATTTTGTCAAATTTGTCCAGTTTGAATCAAATCCCATTATCTGCATAATGTCTGATGCTGGAATTGTATGTAATTGTTTCTGCAGTTTTGCAAAAACAGATTTCATAGAAGTTATGAATTCATTTAAATCTGATTTGCTCAACAAGAGAGCAAACATTATAGCTACTGCGAAAGCATCATTTGTACCATATGAATAAGAGCCATCCTTTTTACGAATGATTCCCAGAAAAGAGAAATACTTTATGCTCTTTGTACGAATTCTTTCTTTAAAGCGAATATTATAGAAGCGCTCGTCATGAGCACAATTATTTCGAGCTAATGCCAGCATATGCATAAATTTTGATAGTTCAATTGGATGAAGATTAAACTGCTTAGCTATTGAAGTTTGATCAGCAGGTTTTAAACATTTATAAAAGTTTTCAATTTTACCAAAGGTTAATACATTAACTAAAACCCAAAGAGGAATATAACCATGTTCTGTCATATAGTGATTTACCACCTTGTGATTTTTACTCATTTGACGAGCTATTTTCTGTTGGATATCACCGCTTAGCTTAACAGCATTTGCTATGTTCTTTTTTGAAGAAGTATCAAAATTTTCAATTTTCATATAGTTATCATGTCCATATTTGGAAGAAAAGTCATGGGAAATAACTGATTTGAATGTGTTTTCAATTTTGAGGAGAAATTTTAAATATATTCCTCAGAGTTCTCTATCGAAAGAATACAATGCATATACTTCATCAAAGGTTGTTCCGGTTTTGTAGACCTCTTCTTGTGTTGGAGTAGCTTTTGAGGCAAGGAAGAGGTCTTTATAACCATTTATGACATTATAATAATTTTCTCTCTCGAGAATTCTCATAACTCTTGATCCTTGAGAACCTTTTGCGATGACCATTCCCCTGGAACGAAGAATATTTAATTGTTGACGATACGACTTATAGATTTTATTAGATTTTATCTGACATATTCTCACCCTATAAAAAGCCCCCGGGCCCGAAGGACACCGGAGGTCAAACTAGCAATCTATCTCTGACAGTATTGTACCATAATGGGTTAAAAAGTCAATGACTTCCGACCCCGTTTATAATGAATATGAACCATTTTTGATAATGTCCTAATATACCACAAGGGAAAATGTCCCAAAGTGGTATTATACTTCCATCAAGAGATGGAGGTGACTATTATCAGAAAGGTAGAACTATCAATGGATGAACAAAAGAAATATGAAGTA
>JAZRZO010000085.1:0-1542 GCA_045601405.1 Lachnospiraceae bacterium
TGCCCAATATTCCCCACTGCTGCCTCCCGTAGGAGTCTGGGCCGTATCTCAGTCCCAATGTGGCCGTTCAACCTCTCAGTCCGGCTACTGATCGCAGACTTGGTGGGCCGTTACCTCACCAACTATCTAATCAGACGCGAGCCCATCTCAGAGCAATAAATCTTTGGTATCATGAGGATGCCCTCTCGATACATCATGCGGTATTAGCAGTCGTTTCCAACTGTTGTCCCCCACTCCGAGGCAGGTTGCTCACGCGTTACTCACCCGTTCGCCACTAAGAACACATCCGAAAACATGTTCTCCGTTCGACTTGCATGTGTTAGGCACGCCGCCAGCGTTCGTCCTGAGCCAGGATCAAACTCTCAATAAATCGTATCTTAATCGCTTTCACGACTAAAATCATTCGTTGAGCTTGTCAATCTTGCTCGTTCTCAAAAAAATTGCAAATGCATCATTTCAGCATTTGAGCCCTTTAATTCGGTGTTAAAAAGCTTTCGTACATTGTTTAATTTACAAGGTGCACTCCCTCTTGCGAGGGTTTTTAGATTACCACGCCGCCAGCCTTTTGTCAAGAACTTTTTTCGCTCTCTTTTCGGCTTCCCGGCCGCTGTCTCGCTGACAGCTTTGCCAATATACCACCCCGCTCCCCTCTTGTCAACCCCTTTTTTCATCTTTTTTTACTTTTTATCGCTTGACCAATTTTACCTATTATATATACAAGCGGGATAAGCATGACTGTGTAGATAAAATTCACTGCCGGGATTATCTCTTTTGATATTTTTGTGAATTCAAATGCGTCGTCGGATATTATGAATGACGCCGCAAGGGCTATCAGCGAACATATCAATATCTTTACTTTTCTTCCTCCGCATATCTTTTTCAGCGCTTCTCCGGCTGACGAAAGAAGCATACTGACGAAAACATAGTCTGTTATTATCCAGAGTACGATTATCATCGGCTCTATACGTTCGATAAGCTGAAAGAAGGATATATTTCGTATCATCACAAAAAACGGATACTGTACTGTTTTTGACAGCTCGGTGCCCAGTATTCCGAGTATCGCCACAAGCATCAGGCTTATCATGACGCACGACGCCGCCGTCCATATCGCGGTTTTTTTCATTATCCCGTCTTCTTTTTTCAGTTTTCCGATATGGAAGGATGCATAAAGCGACGTCGTCATGACGTTTAGGACCTGAATCGACGCTGCCGCCGGCCCGCCGAGCTTTGTCGGATTCGGGGGCCACACATATCCCGGTGTGATGTTAGTAAGCGAAAATATCAGCACAACAGCCATGACCGCAATAAACAGCAGCAAAAAGAAGCTCGCAGCCCTCGCCTGCCAGCGTATCTCTCCGAGTGCCGCCACGGCGCAGATCGCAGCCATCGTAATAAGAAAGAATGTCATGTGGGCGCTGCTGTATATCGCAGACAGAAGGCGCTCAACACCGCTTCGCAGTATAAATCCGCTGTATATTGACAGCCATACTGCGGTAATGACGTTGAAGATCCCGCCGAGTCTGCGTCCGAGCGAGCGGTCTA
>JAZRZO010000086.1:0-1032 GCA_045601405.1 Lachnospiraceae bacterium
AGGTAAGGGTAATTATCATCAAGCAGTGGAAGAACATAAAGACGATCTACAGAAATCTGATGACACTGAATAAAATGTTCAGATGCGGTTTCTCAGATGAAGACATCTACAAATGTGCTAACACAAGGCTTGGGTGGTATAAAAGAGCGACAGGCAACATCGTTAGCTTTCTACTCAGTCCTAAGGTTCTGGCTATGAAAAACAAGAGCCGACCCGGACTGGTCGACCCTTATGGTTACTACCTGAGTAACTTGTAAAAGAATTTTTTTTTCTAACATTTATGTAGCGCCGTATACGAGACCCGTACGTACGGTGCAATGAGAGGGCCGAGCGGGAATTGCCCCGCTCACTCTACTCTATTAAAGGCTAAAGCCTTCCTGTTCCCTTCAGTGAACCGATGGTGAAGGCTGCGATCAGGAGGATGACCAGGACGATGATGATGATGTCCATCTGCTTTACCGTAAGCCTGATGCCGGAGTAGATCTCCTCCTTTTTCCTAACATAATAATCGGGATCGAATCCGCTTCTGTTATTGTCGGACATATTATTTCTTGGCGATGTACTTTCTGATATCGAGCGCTACCGCAAGTACAATGACGATGCCCTGAACGATATATGTGTAGGCTGTTGTTACGCCCATGAACTGCATGGCGATCTTGAGAAGCTCAAATACAAGGACACCGATGAGGATGCCGCCTACCTTACCGATACCGCCGTTGGAGGAAACGCCGCCGATGGTGCAGCCTGCAATGGCAATAAGTTCGTAACCGTTTCCGAGTGATGCGCTGGTTCCGCCAGCCTTGCCTCCGAGCATAAATCCGGCAAGGGCGTAGAGTGCGGATGCTGTCATGTATACGAGGATCTTTACCTTTCTGGTATTGATGCCGCTGACTTCCGCGGAATTCTCGTTTCCGCCGATAGCATAGATGTATTTACCGTGAGGAGTCTTGTTGTACAGGAACCACATGTAGATACCTACGGCAAGAGCAATAAGTCCGAGATAGGGAATAAATGTTATTCCGAGGAAAGATC
>JAZRZO010000087.1:0-2685 GCA_045601405.1 Lachnospiraceae bacterium
TAGAGCGCCGCCCTGTCACGGCGGAGGTCGTGAGTTCGAGTCTCATCTGGGTCGCTTGTGAGGAGAATAAAGACAAAAAACAAGCTCGCTTGTTTTTTTGGATTTATTCAACGAACAATATCCATGGAGCACGGAGCATCGAAGATGCGGGAGTGCGGAATGGATGTAGGATTGCGAGAGCGAAGCGAAGCAATCCGTAAGCGACCTTTAAAAGGAAGGTTAGCGAAACAGGATTGCGAGAGCGAAGCGAAGCAATCCGTAAGCGACCTTTAAAAGGAAGGGTCGCAGAATGCACCGGGGGTCTTAGCTCAGCTGGGAGAGCACCTGCCTTACAAGCAGGGGGTCATAGGTTCGAGCCCTATAGGCCCCATTTGGACTTTGATAAGTATGCCTGGCGTAAATGTCTTCGGCTTCGCCTCGCCATTTACTCCCAGTGCTTGCGCACTATAAAATCGAAAATTCGCTTGTCTTAACAAGCAAGCTTGTACGACAATCGATTTTTCGATTTTGCATTGCTTAATAAGGGGGAATTCCCGAGTGGCCAAAGGGGGCAGACTGTAAATCTGTTAGCAACGCTTTCGGTGGTTCGAATCCACCTTCCCCCACTCAGATCTTTTGGACGAGATTTTGATTTTGTCTGAGAGGAGACGCAATAGAGCGATAGTGAGTCCTGAGTATACGAAGGACGAACATAAGCGAAGTTTGCAACGACGCGGGGTAGAGCAGTTCGGAAGCTCGTCGGGCTCATAACCCGGAGGTCGCAGGTTCAAATCCTGCCCCCGCTACTGGATGCCTGGGTAGCTCAGTTGGTAGAGCAGCGGACTGAAAATCCGCGTGTCACTGGTTCGATTCCGGTCCCAGGCATTTCTATGATAAAAGACATACACTTCGTATGTCTTTTTTTAATAGTTCGATTACTTCGCTACTAAACTCGAACTGCGTCTTTGATTTGTTCTCGTTAAGGGCGAAGTATGCGTCGCACTAAGCTCGATCATCGCCGCTGGCTTGATCTCGCCAAGTGCTCATCGCAATCCGGTCTAACCGTTCTGTTTTTCTTCAGAATCTTCCAGATAGTCCTTGATGTAATTGTAAACTGCTTTAAAATCAACGGCAAAATCCCCGTTCCATATTCCTACGGGGACTTTGCTGTTAAAGTCATAGAACACGGGGAACGCTTCCTGTTCAAGATTGTAGACCAGTACAGTCAGCTTTTCCGGGTCAATGATCCAATATTCCCGGACATCGGCGTTGGCGTACTTCATCAGCTTGAGCGTCAGATCTTTTTTTCGTGTGGAACGGGAGAGAATCTCAATGATAAGATCAGGAGCGCCGAATACGCGGCCGTTTCGGATCAGGATCTCCGGCTTGCATAGGACCAGAACATCCGGCTGCACCACGGTTTTATTGTCTTTATCCAGCTGCACGTCAACCGGTGACAGAACAGGCTTGCAGGAGCCCTTCGTTTTTTTCTGTATAGCCCATTAGCTGATAGCCGGTCTGCGCGGCGATAAACTGGTGGACAACAAAAGGCGCGGCCATATCGTAAAAGACACCGTCGATCAGTTCCACCCGATGCTCATCCGGCAGAGCCAGATAATCTTCCAGCGTATATTCCCCCTGATTTTTTTCTCCGGACTCTTTATAAGCGGGGGTACCGCTTTGATAGCTCACCCCGGCGTCCTTTAATAGCAGGCCTCTTTCTTCGGTCTGATATGAGGTCCGGCTTTTTGGTTTTGACGGACCGGAAAGAACCGATTCCAGCGCCAGGGTCGTGCTGCGCCGCGGCGCAGAGGTGGTGTTTCCGAAGATCTTTTCAATCGTGCCAAGCGGAACGCCGAATAATTTTGCAAGCTCTTTATTGGTATAGCCCAGTTCTTTTTTTCGGCTTTTCATTTCCCGGATCGTCATTTTATTCGCATCTTGAACTGTATATTATACAAATAAAGAATAATAAGGACCGAGGTAAAAATTAAGATTGAACATCAATACAAAATCCGTAAACGAATAAAAACATCCGCAAAACATCCAAAATCCGAAAAGCGATGCTTTTCAGATTCTATGCCAGACAGGAAGCAAATGCGGGCGCTGATATTGACCTGTATGTTGTCGGAGGAGATTTTTTTGAACCGACTGGTATATTTTGTATTGCCGATGAGTTATATTCGGTGTCCGGAAAAAATGTGGATGTTTATGAAGAAAAAGAAATACCCCCCGGCTCAGCATTCTATACAGCAATATAGAAGGACGCGCCCCTCTTTCCGTTCCCGGAATTTGATAAAAAATATTTAAGAATAAACCTTAGCCTAAGCGTAAACCTAACGGTATTACTAAAGCATACCGTAGTGCACGTAAATCGGATGATCTTCTTAAAAGAGATTTCAGGTCAGATAAGCCATTAATAAAGGCTGTTACAGATATAACTGAAATCAAGTGCAAAGATGGTAAGCTTTATACTTCAGCAATAATTGATTGTTATGATTTATCAGTCCTTGGAATAGCCATGGGTACAAATATGAAGGCTCCATTATGTGTTCAGACTGTAAAAATGCAATAATAGCATATCCTGGACTAAAGGGCTGTATTATTCACAGCGATAGAGGAACACAGTATACCAGCGAACTCTATCGTAAGGAACTTAATAAACATAAAATCGTTCAAAGCATGAAAAGCGATGGTGGCAGATGC
>JAZRZO010000088.1:0-51712 GCA_045601405.1 Lachnospiraceae bacterium
GATTGAATTGGTTTGTCATAGGATTATACCTCCGTGAAAAATATTTGGGATGATTTCCCAAGGTAAATTCTACGGCAAAAAATTTCCCAGAGTAAATCCAACTTTAATTCCTACTGTGGGATTTACTTTGGGAATTTACTCGAAAGGCTATTTTCAACTGTCTTCAGATTCAGAACTTGTATAAACTTATTAAATAAGGTATCATCTAAAAAATGAGATAGTAAATTCCGGTAATATATATCACAGTAATATGTAAGAGGTGTAATGATGATGAGAAGATCCTTGATAAAAGCAGCCGGGGCAGTATTCCTTCTTATATTGGTATTTGTAATGGCAGGCTGTGGAGCAAAAAATAAAGAAAATGAGCAAAAAGAAAGTTATCAGGTAGCAGGAGGCTGGACTAAGGTTGATGACGGCACTGTTACACCGGAGCTGAAGGAAATGTTTGACAGCGCGACTTCGCAGCTTACCGGAGTAGAGTACACTCCTGTTGAGTTGCTGGAAACACAGATTGTTTCCGGATTGAATTATAAATTTCTGTGTACAGGAAAGGCGGTGGTGCCGGATGCGCAGGAGAAAAAGTTTTATGTTTATATTTACAAGAATCTCGACGGAGAGGCTGTTGTGACAGAAATTGAAGAGTTAAAATAGCCTCCCCCCTCGCATATGAGAGCTGACAATCTCGCCTCGCAGCATATATATCTCCGTGTGACGGTTGCCGGGTTAGTCGTCCGTCGATATATATGCAGCTTCGGCGGGTTGGTAGACTTCCCTTTACGTTACGTTATTTTTTTCTTAATGTTCTCACTAATATTATCACGACTGCTGCCACAACAACGGCTATTATAAGCATCCAGATCCATGTGGAGGCGAACCATATGGCGACATCTTCAAGGAAGTTTCCAAATCCGGAGATCCCGTTGCTGAATGCCTGTGAGATCTTTTCACCGAAGGTAAGTGGGTTATCGGATGATGTTATCTTATACACCTCTTCAAGATTGATAATTACGGTCGAGTAGTCTACTTTTGAGTCATAGCTTTTAAGGCTGCCGCTGAGTTCATCTATAGTGCGCTGGGTCTCAAATATCTGATCCTCTATAATAAGTATATCTGAGATGTCATTTGCTGCTGCAATGAGCTCGTTGAGCCGTGCAAGCTTTGCTTTTTCAGTAGTGAGCCTTGTTTCTATATCGTAGTAATCCGCAGAAACGTCCTCGGCATTCTTGCTTATGGATGCTATTGAACTGGATTTTTCAGCGTCCTGTAAGAATGCATCAAGGTTTTCTGACGGAATGCGCATGGTATAGAATGCGTTTCTGTAGGAGGATGAGGAATTGCTCACATCCATACTCTCGCAGTAGCCGCCGTTTGCCTTTACTGCACTTTCGATATCCTTGCAGGACTCGTCAAATCTGGTTGTGGTCACCCTCACATTTACTGTATATATCATCTTGGCATTGGCGTTTTCAGGAATGCCGTTTTCAAATATAACAGATGAACCGCTGCCGGAAGCACTCTGCGTGTTGGATCCATCTTCCGTGATCCCGCCGGTGCCGTCATAATACATTTTACCGTCGGAGTCCGGCTCGTATGCCGCTGCCCTGCCATTATCAGGCGTGTATTCATAAGCATCGTTTTTATATCTTTTGCCGGCAGTGCCTGCTGCAATTATAACGACGCCGGTAATACTCACCGCAAGAAGCGAGCACGCGGTTATGGCGATGATGCGCCACACCTTAAGGCTTTTATTCTGGCCCATCCTCTTTGTGTCGGAACCGGCTTTATAGTTGACGGTCTCATCTATATATTTTTCATTAATGTTATTCAGGCTTTTGGAAAAGTTTTCAGTTTTCATAATGAATAACCCCTTTCGCATAAATATGTTTTAAGCTTTTTTCTGATCCTGGTAAGTCTTACAGAAACGTTTTTCTCTGTCAGACCTGTTTTTTTCGCGATCTCGCTGTACGGGGCGGAGAAGTAGTATCTTTCAAGAAATACCACGCGGTCTTCCGCAGACTGCAGGTCGAGGAAATTCTCCAGATCCTTAGTGAGCGCTCCGGCCTCAGCCTCTGATTCAACATCCCTTGTATCCGCAAGGCATTCATCAAGCTCCGAAAGGGCAACGTCATAATAGCTGTTCCTTTTTGAGGCTGTGTTGTGGTGATAACGCTTGATGGAAAGATTCCTTGCGATCTTACAAAGAAATGCCGAAAGCGACGAAGGTCTTGCAGGAGGAATGGCATTCCATGCGCCAAGATATGTATCGTTGACACATTCCTTTGAGTCCTCCTCATTCTTCAATATATTAGAAGAAAGCCGTTTAAGAAGATTTCCGTATTTTGCCTCAAGGGCTGCTATAGCATTTTCGTTTCGATCAAATAAAAGATCGATGATCATATTATCTTCCATTTGTTTTTCCTTTCCGCCTCAATTATATACTACGAATATAAAGCGGAATACTACCGGAATTGTGAACTTATTTAAAAAATATAACAAACAGGAATTTTGACACAAAGGGTGGCAGTCAATATAATTAGGAGGCGTAACGTACGTTGCTGGATATAAGGCTTTGGAAAGAGGTAGCAATGCAGGAAAAAGCGGGAAGCAAAAGATTAAATCATATAGACGCTCTGAAAGGGTTTGCCATAATATGTGTTGTTCTCGGACACATCGGGAACGGATATATGTGGGGAGAAAATGTTGATAAAGCGTATTTCTTTATATATAACATAACAAATGCCTTTCATATGGCACTATTCATGATATTAAGTGGATTTGTGTTCAGCAGAGCGTACTGTACCGCCCCAGATGGGATTGTCAGTGTTAAAAAGGTTTTTCGCCAGATTATAAACTTAAGTATCATCTATATTTTATGGTCGCTGATATTAGGTTTTTCGAAGCTGTTTCTCGGAAGCTATGTAAACGAGCCTGTGTCGTGGATAGATATCATCATGATCCCGGTAAAACCGATACAGCTTTACTGGTATATATTTGTTCTTATCATCTTTTATGTGATATTTGCTTATATCAGGAAGACAAGGTTAAATATCTGGCTGCTATTGGCGATAACCCTGATCCTTTGTATCGCGAGTCATTTCATTCCTCCGCATCTGATCTTTGATGTGAAAAGGCTCTTGTATTATTCGTTCTATTTTACTTTTGGAATGATGCTCGAGACGCAAAAGTGCAGGGCGCAGAGTAAAGCGGTCAGGATATTTGCAGGGATTTCCGCGACAGTGCTTGTGATGCTTGCAGTCATCTTCTATTTTATCTTCTGGGACAGGGAAATATTTTTGCATGACAGATTCATCGTTAATATAGTGATCGCACTCGGCGTGTCAATCGCCGCCTGCTTTATTTTTGATAAGGTCAGCATTATCGGAAACAGCAGACTTCTTGGATATCTGGGAAGACATTCGCTGGAAATATACCTGATACATACATTTGTCATATCCGCGGTGCGCGCCTTATATTCGCGGATAGGGGTTTATGATACGGCGATAAATATAATAACCTGTCTGATATTGGCGGTGGCAGTTCCGCTGCTCATCTCAATCATTTTCAGAAAGATCAGGATATACGATATATTCTTTTCTCCGGTAAGCCTGTTTAAGAATACAACAAAAAAACAGGGATAGCATAAGCTGTCCCTGTTTTGATCTTTTGGATAATTACCACTCTGTTCAGTCTTTTGCAGGAAGAAGCACTACAAGCATCTGAGCTGTATCGGGGCCGATGTTTGTAACACACTTCGGTGAACCGCCTGCGATATGAACGGAGTCACCTGCTTCGAGAATGGTCTCAACCTCATCTTCGCCTTTAAACTTCATTGTGCCGTGAAGTATATAGTAAATAGATTCTGCTTTATTAGCGGCAAATTCTGTGCCGCCGCCGGCAGGAAGGAAATGTGTGAGACCGTTTATAAGCTGTCCGTTATCAACATCCTGAGGATCGTGAAGTCTTGTGCATTTGCACTCGTTGTGACCCGGTGCTGTGTAAGTGTAGTAAGCGTCTTTCTTTGTGATTTTGTAACCAGCCATTTTTAAATACCTCTTTTTTTATTATTTTGATGTTGTTCATCAATTGTTTATATTGTAGTACCAGAATTTTAAAATTTCCATATTTTTCTTAAATAATTATTTATATTGACGTTATGTATTTTTTTGCGTTAGTATTACCAAAGAATAAATTGCGAATAAAACAACATTTTACAACTTTTTGTTGTTTGATAATAGAGCATAAAAAAGTTATATTTATAATTCAGATAGATATTATTATTTTCAGCGATAATCATAAATATTAAAGAAAGGTAGTAAAATCATGAATCCAATGAATCAGACAACGCTTCATCCATACTCGAGAAGTGTGTCCATAATCGGAGTGGGGTGTTCGCCGTTTATGTACACTTTGGAAAATCCTGAGACGGAAGGCCTTACAGAGGGCGAGCTTTTCGGCTATGCTGCTTACAAGGCTATGGAAGATGCAGGGGTAACACCCAAGGATGTGGATTATTATTTCCACGGTGAAGCAAGCCCGTTTAACGGCTCCAACTACATTACACCGAACATTCAGGTTTCCGAATGGTTCGGTATGAGGGGGAAGGGCTCGATCCACCACTCAGAGGCATGCTGCACAGGCTATCTTGCGCTTGAGCAGGCGGTTAATGCTGTTGCGTCAGGAAAGTATAATGTAGTGCTTTCGGGCTGTGTTGAGTTTGGTGATGCTATTGTTGATCCGGATAAGCCGGCCCACATGAGGAGAAAATTTGATGACGCGCTTTTCCAGGAATCTCTGAAATGGCTCTATGACAATTGCTATACGAGAGAGATGATGTGCGGGCCTAACCTTCATCAGGATGATGGCGCGGCATGGTATCAGCAGGAATACGGCCTTACTGATGAGGAAATGGACGATACTCTCATCCATATGGCTATCAACAGTAGAAGAAGCGCGGCAAAGAATCCTCTTGCGCTTGCGCAGAAGGAATATACCGAGATCGCTAAGGAAAATGGCTTTGATGATGTAATGGAATATATGAAGTCGTTCTACAATCCGAAGATGACCGGATATCTCAGAGCTTCAGGTCTTGAGCTTAAGTGTGACGGAGCAGCCGCTATGATCGTCTGCCCGACAGAGATGGCTTCTCAGTTCACAGACAAGAAACCCATAGAAGTACTTGGAATAGGAAATGCAACACGCGAGGCTAATCAGCCGCACGTAGAGCTTTTCGGAACACGTGAAGCTGTTCGCCAGGTTTATGAACTTACAGGTGTAAAACCTGAGGATATCGACCTGCTTATGGCAAACGACTTCTTTATAACATCCCAGCTTATTGCCGCCGAAGCATCAGGATATCTGCCGGCAGGTGAGGGCTGGAAATACTTTATCGATGGGCGCACATCATATGATGGTGATAAGCCGATCAATACAAACGGCGGCAGATGCTCGTTCGGCCATGCTCACGCAGCAAGCGGTGTGGCAGATATCTACGAAGCGGTAATGCAGATGAGAGGCGCATGCGGGGAAAGAAATGTTAAGAAACTTCCGAAGACAAGTCTTATCAGAGGCTTCGGCGGTGCTCAGAACCTTGCTGCAATCATCTTACGCACTAAGGAATAAGGAGGTCGTCATGGGCGTTAAATTAGAAAGAATAGTAAAAACATATTATGATAATCTTGCAGAAGGTAAGATAACGGCGCGCAGATGTAAGGACTGCGGCGCGGTGGAATGGCCTCCGCTTCTGGGCTGCAACACATGCGGTTCAACTGAAATGGAATGGATCGAGATAAGCGGAAAGGCAAAGATGGTACAGTTTGTTATGCCTTCGCCAATTACAAGAAGGCCGGAAATGAGTGATATCAAGCCGTATGTGCTTGCTGTTATCGATCTTCCGGAAGGCCCATCAGTAAATGTAATGGTACGCGGCATCAATAAAAAGAACAAAGATATCGTCCGTGCGGCCATGCCTGTTGATGTTCACGCTACGATAATTGAAAGGGACGGATACAACACGGTTATCTTTGATCTGGATGAGGTACCTGAAGCCTGACTTAAGTTCAGCTTGAGGTAGACATAATATCAGCTTATAATTAACCGGCCGGTGTTGATCGGCCGGTTTCTCATGCATGATATGAAAAATGTCATATCAATTTCTCGTAAAGTATTTTATCGTTGCCTTTATTCTGGCAGACATCAGTGTCTCCGATATAAAAAACAGAAGGATCCCTAATGAGGACATAGTTTTTCTGATCCTGATCTGGATCTTCAGCTCACTGACTGATAAAAGCGGAACAGCTGATACAGTATTAAGATTACCGGCATCATTGGGGATATGTCTGCTGTGTTCGTGTGCTGCGGGGTCATTCAGGCTTATCGCGAACAAAAATGGTTTTGGAACGGGAGATATAAAGTTGATTTTCGCGCTCACACTTTTTACAGGCTTCACAAACAGTCTCTATATGCTGATATTAGCCGGAGTTTTGTCGATAATATATGTGGCGACAGTAAAAAAATGCAAATTTAATGAAGCGTTCGCTTTCGGGGCGGCGCTGTCCGCTGCCGCGGTTTTCATAATAAGCTTAAACAGCTCATGCTTATAAAAAAACAGCAAAAAAATACATTTCTTTTATTTTCATTGATAGAAATATTGGTGATTACATGGTAAAATAATCCATACCCTTATGTTATTTTTTCAGGAGGAAGTATTAATGGAAACCAAAAAAATCAAAAAGGTCCTTGTGGCCAACAGAGGCGAGATAGCGACTCGTGTACTGAGAGCCTGCTATGATCTTGGGCTTAGCACTGTAGCTATCTATTCAAAAGAAGATATCTACAGTGAGCATCGTATTAAAGCTGATGAGGCGTATATGATAGGAGAAAGCCTCAGCCCCCTGGGCGCATATCTGGCTATCGATGAGATAGTTGACCTGGCAAAAAGAAAAAATGTTGACGCAATTCATCCGGGATATGGATTCCTGGCTGAAAATGCGGATTTTGCAAAGGCGTGCGAGAAAGCAGGCATAATCTTTATCGGCCCGAATTCAAAAGTGCTTGGGCAGATGGGAGATAAGCTTTCAGCAAAAGAAATGGCGCTGCAGTGCAATGTGCCTACTATCCCGGGCAGCACTGAACCGCTTAAGGATGCTGCTGAAGCCCTTGCAAAAGCTAAAGAGTACGGGTTCCCCATCATTCTTAAGGCTGCTGCAGGCGGCGGCGGACGCGGGATGCGTTCCTGCTATTCTGAAGAAGAGGTTGAACCTGCTTTTGAGCTTGTGCAGAGCGAGGCTAAAAAGGCATTCGGAAACGATAATATCTTCATAGAAAAATTCCTTGTTGAGCCTAAGCATATAGAGGTTCAGATCCTTGCAGACAAATATGGCAACACAGTTCATCTGTATGAGCGTGACTGCTCACTGCAAAGAAGATATCAGAAGGTAGTGGAGTACACCCCCGCCTTTTCCCTTGATACTGAAGTGCGTGAAAGGATCTGTGAGGATGCCGTTAAGATAGCAAAGGCGGTTAACTACGAGAATGCCGGAACAGTTGAGTTTCTTGTTGATAAAAGCGGAGACCACTACTTTATAGAGATGAATCCCCGTATCCAGGTTGAGCATACCGTTACGGAAATGGTAACAGGCATCGACCTTGTACGTGCACAGATTCTTGTAGCGGACGGCGAAAAACTTTCCGACCCGCTCATAGGCATAAGCTCACAGGCGGATGTAACGACAAGAGGCTACGCTATACAGTGTCGTATCACAACTGAGGATCCGTCAAACAATTTTGCGCCGGATACAGGAAAGATAACTGCTTACAGATCCGCGGGCGGTAATGGTATCCGTCTTGACAGCGCGAACACATATGTGGGATCTGTTATCTCACCATACTATGACAGCCTTCTTATCAAGGTTACATGTATAGATAACACATTCGAAGGCGCGGCAAGGAAGGCTCTTCGCGCGATAGGTGAAACAACCATCCGCGGAGTCAAGACAAATGTCGGTTTCCTGAGTAATATCCTTAACGATCCGACCTTTATCGCAGGACGCTGCTACACAAAATATATTGACGATACACCGTCACTGTTCGATCTTCCGGGCAGCAAGGACAGGGCAACGAGAATGCTTAAATACATAGGCAATATCGTTGTTAATGATCCCACAGCAGGAATGAAGCTGTATGACACACCGAGGTTTGTTAAGACAAGCGGAGAACCACCGAAGGACGGACTTAAGCAGATGCTTGACGCAAAAGGTCCCAAGGCTGTTGCGGACTGGGTACTTGACCAGAAAAAGCTTCTTGTAACAGATACGACGATGCGTGACGCTCACCAGTCACTTCTTGCCACCAGAGTACGTACCAGGGATATGGTAAAAGGCGCAGATGCTATGGCAGAGATCCTTGCAGATGCTTTCTCATTTGAGATGTGGGGCGGAGCGACCTTTGATACCGCATACAGATTCCTTTATGAGGATCCGTGGGAAAGACTGGACCTTTTAAGAAGAGAAATACCGAATGTTATGTTCCAGATGCTTCTTCGCGGCTCAAACCTTTTGGGATATTCAAGCTATCCTGACAATCAGGTTAAGAAATTCATCGAAGAGTCCGCTAAGGGCGGCATAGATGTGTTCCGTGTGTTTGACTCTCTTAACTGGATACCTAACATGGAAGTGGCAATGGAGGAGGTTCTTAAGACAGGCAAGATGCTTGAAGCCACCATGTGCTACACCGGCGATATATTGGATCCGAGAAAGGATAAATACACGATAGACTATTATATTAATATGGCTAAAGAGCTTGAGAAGCGTGGCGCGCATACGCTTGCGATCAAGGATATGTCCGGACTGCTTAAGCCGTATGCGGCAAAAGAGCTTGTTCACGCGCTGAAGCAGGAGATAGGCATTCCTATCCACCTTCATACGCATGATACATCGGGTAACCAGGTTGCGGCATGCCTGATGGCAGCTGAAGCCGGAGTGGATATAGTGGATCTTGCGATATCCTCGATGTCTTCACTTACAAGCCAGCCGTCCATGAACTCTGTTGTTTCCGCACTTAAGGGAAATGAAAGAGATACAGGCCTTAATATACACATGCTGGAGCCGCTCAGCGAATACTGGGAAGATATTAGGCTCAGATATGATTCCTTTGAATCAGACCTTAAGACACCTCTTACAGAGATCTACCGTTATGAGATACCGGGAGGACAGTACACTAACCTTCGTCCGCAGGTACAGAGTCTGGGTCTGGGACACAGATTTGACGAAGTAAGAGAGATGTTCGTTACGGTAAATCAGATGCTGGGAGACATCGTAAAGGTAACACCGTCTTCAAAGATGGTCGGAGACCTTGCTATATTCATGGTGCAGAATGATCTTACACCGGAAAACATTGTTGAGAAGGGTGAATCACTCGCGTTCCCGGACAGCGTTGTAAGCTACTTCAAGGGTCTTATGGGTCAGCCCGCATGGGGATTCCCGGAGGATATAAGAAAGGTTGTTCTTAAAGGCGAAGAACCGATAAACTGCCGTCCGGGCGATCTGCTTGATCCCATCAACTTCGATGAGGTAAGAGAGCATATTAAAGAATTTAAGGATGAAGACCAGATAACGGAAAGAGACCTGGTAAGCTGGGTAATGTTCCCGAAGGTTGTTGAAGACTTCTACAAGATAAGAAAAGAATATGGCTATATCACCAGACTTGGAAGCCATGTATTCTTCCATGGACTTGCAGTAGGAGAAACAAATAAGGTAAATATTGAAGACGGAAAGACTCTGGTCATCAAATATCTTGGCAAAGGAGATGTGGATCAGGACGGAATGCGCACAGTCCACTTTGAGCTCAACGGATCTCTCCGTGAGATCAAGGTAGAGGATAAGACGGCGTCATCAACCGTTGTTCAGGTGCCTATGGCTGATCCTTCTGACAAGAGCCATGTCGGCGCATCCATACCGGGCGCTGTTTCCAAGGTCAATGTTAAAGAAGGCGACAAGGTTAAGGAAAATGACATCCTCGCGGTTGTTGAGGCTATGAAGATGGAAACGTCGGTAACTGCCCGTATGGAGGGTGAAGTAGAGGAAGTGCTTGTTAAAGCAGGTGATACTGTTAAGGCAGGACAGCTCCTCATTAAACTTAAATCATAACAGAATAAAAAGCCTTCCCCTGCGGGGGAAGGTGATCCGAAGAGGAGGCAGAGGAGACGGCGCCGTTTCCCTGTCTCCTTCTTTTTATAATTCCGCCTCGATGCATATATATCTCCGTGTGACGAGTGCCGGGTTAGTCACGCTTCGATAAATACGCAGCTTCGATGGCAACTCTGACCTCAGGGATGCTGACGCCGTTTTTCTCTGCGATCCTTTTCAGGTCATCATATTCAGCCTTGCGTTTTTCAATGCCATATCCTTCAGATATCTTTATATTAACAGGGCCGAACCTTGTATCAACGGTCTGTATTTTCCTGTCAAGGGTGTAACGCCGCTTCTTTACCTCACGCACTCCGATAGTGGTGGTGTATGTAAAGACTGCTTTGAGTATACCGTCCCGTATATTTTCCTCAAAAAGGACAGTGAAAAGTGTTCCCGGGCGGTTTTTTTTCATTCCAACCGGTGTTGTGAAAACCTCTTTGGCACCGGCTTTGAATATACGTCCGGATGCAAAGCTTATCTCCTCAGCGCTCATGTCATCCACATTAAAAGAAAGCTCAATTATCTCTTCGCGATCGAGGCCGGATTCCCCTATCATAGCCCGCACACAGTTTGCTGCTGCAAAATCTTTCTTCCCCATGCCGTAGCCTGTCTTTTCAATCTTCATTGCCGGCATCTGTTCAAAGCTGTCTGCAAAATGTTTAAGAAGAGCGGCACCGGTAGGCGTGCAGAGTTCGCCTTCAATATTGCCGGAATAAACGGGTATATCTTTAAGTATAAATGCTGTAGCCGGAGCGGGAACAGGAAGTATGCCATGCGCGCAGTGAACGTGACCATAGCCTGTGCAGACCGGAGTGGAAACTATACGCTGCGGCGCAAGCTCATTAATGAGCATACAGAATGATGTGATATCCGCGATCGCATCCATGGTTCCAACTTCATGGAAATGTATTTCCGAAACAGGCTTATCATGCGCATCTGATTCGGCTTCGGCAATAAGCATATATACGGAATCGATATCTGTCCTGACTTTTTCGGGAATATCAAAACTGCTTATAATATTCCTGATATCAGAAAGCGAATGATGCGAATGAGCATGATAATGCCCGTGCGCCGGCCCGCCTTCTTCTTCGCCATCTATCATAACTTTATAGCCGGTTCCCGTGATACCGCATTTTATTGCGGGAACAGCGCTTATCGAAACACCGGGTATATTTAATTCATTCATTTTTTTTATGAAAATATCAGGCTCCGGATGAAGCTCTAAAAGAGCGGCGCTTAGCATATCGCCTGCCGCGCCCATTCCGCAGTCAAGAAATAAAGTTCTCATTATTTTACCTCCATATGGTTGATCATACTGGCCATATAACCTGCGCCGAAGCCGTTGTCTATATTAACTACAGATACACCGTTAGCGCACGAGTTTAGCATAGAGAGCAGAGCGGAGAGCCCGTTGAACGATGCACCGTAGCCTATGCTTGTGGGAACAGCGATCACCGGACAGTCGGCAAGACCGCCTACTACACTTGCAAGAGCTCCCTCCATTCCGGCGACAGCAATGATAACGCTCGCGTTCATGATCACCTCTTTACAGGACAGGAGCCTGTGAAGCCCGGCAACGCCCACATCGTAAATACGCTCGACTTTGTTGGAAAGAAACTGTGCGGTGAGAGCAGCCTCTTCCGCAACAGGGATATCGCTCGTTCCACCGGTCGCAACAACAACAGTTCCTATTCCTGTTGGTTCGGGCAGTTCTCCGGTTATTGCGATCCCTGCGTCCGGATAATAGCTGATATTATGTTTTTCTTTTAATGTGTCAGCACATTCCGCGGCAATACGTGTTATAAGAATGTTATCCTGACCGTTTTCGGCCATTGTGTGTATGATGCCGGAAATCTGATCAGGAGTTTTTCCGGCGCCGTATATTACCTCGGGAGTACCCTGACGCACCTTTCTGTGAAGGTCGACTTTGGCAAAACCGATGTCTTCGAAGGGCGCTACCTTAAGCCTGAGCAGAGCGTCCTCAACAGATAGAGCGCCTGATCTTATATTTTCTAAGATTATTTTAATATCCTGTGACATGGCAGATCTCCATTGGGTTTTAAAAGCGGCTCCCGAAAGAGCCGCTTAAGTTTAATCCTTTGACTTTAAAAGAGCAGACCTCAGGGCTTTTTTCGGATCTTTTATCAATAGGACCACAAGCCATATGATCAAACCTAATGCGGCAACCGAAAGACCAAGAAAGAGGTCGTTCAGCATATCAGCCGGTTCGGGAGTAAAGTATGCTTCCTTTAATTCGACAAATTCAAATATCGCGTCTATCAGCCACATAAGTGACGCACCCCAGTACATCAGCGCAAGAGTGCCGATGCGCATCGACGTATCCGGAGCCTTTTTATACCAGATGACAGTACTTATTATGGCAGCAAATACCGTTACCAGCAGTGTCATTGAAAATTACCCCCTTATTTTTGTTCAGATAAAGCTTTGCTGCTTTTCTTTTCAATAAGGGAAACGACCCCGACGATGATCAGCCATACTACAGTAACTATTGCAGCCATGGCGATACCTGCCGTGAACATTTCATGAAACATATCAGCTGCAGATTCGGGTGATGACGCTGCAGTCAGGAACGGAAACCATGGAACTACCTCTCCGTGCCAGATATGCTCAAAAAGAAGAAGCACAGCCCCTCCCCAAAGCATGATGTTAAGCCAGCTAAGCTTTCTTGAAAGAGGGATCTTAGTTGAGATAACTGCGTCTGACACAGGGATTTTACGTTCAATATCTGTATTTTCAAAAGAGATATCTGATCTGTCCGTTTTCTTTTCTTTAGACTTGACTATAGCCGCTGCGATAGTTGTAACCACGGCTTCACCGGCCGGAATTAAAAAACATGCCATTGATATTTCCTCCTGATTATTTTTTTTACAAAATTATATCATAGTTTATATAAAAAGCACATCTTGTTTTAATTATTAGTGTTTATTATAATTGTCACTGGTCATGGAAAACGCAAAAAGATTATGGATAAAGTATAAAGAGTACATCCTCTATGTCTTGTTCGGGTGTATAACCGCCGCAGTAAACTACGGGGTATTTGTTCTGTGCAGGTATGTTTTCCACATGGACATCGTCACGACTAATGTACTTGCATGGATATTTGCGGTTTTAGCGGCATTTATCACAAATAAGATATGGGTGTTTGAAAGCAAGTCGCTTAAACTGAAGGTAATGCTTAAAGAATTTGTCCAATTCGTTATTGCAAGGGCATTGACACTGGTTATCGAAACTTTCCTCTTATGGCTGTTCGTGAACAAATTTCATGTCAACGACCTTATCATGAAGATAATAACCAACATCATAGTCATAATACTGAACTATATTTTCAGCAAGTTCATCATTTTCAAAAAAAAGAAAACCTGAAGCTGTGGTAAGCGGCCGAAATGCCATCAGCGACGGTGAGTATGATCTGCCGGCAGAAAGCTACTGAGCGGATTCGAACCGCCGACCTCGTCATTACCAATGACGCGCTCATACCTGCTGAGCTACAGTAGCGAAACTGTGTGAATAATACCTACCCATACAGCATTAAAGATGATACAATAATTCCGTATTTATTTCAACAAAGAAATGTATTGTCCGGGGGCGGAGCATTTATGGGGTCCGATACGGAATGCCGGGCGGCATATGGAATATATTTATCATGAAAACAAGGCACGCATATTTTGGAAGAAAACTCTTGATACCGGCACTGACTGCAGTGCTGCTTTTTTCAGCTTTGTTCATAAGCGGCTGCAGTGAGGTGCGTATTGCCTCGGGGATAGACAAAACATATCTGCTTACAGTCAATAATTCCGTCTGCACGAAAAAAGAGGCGGTTTTTATGCTCATGGAAGAAAAACTACTCTATGATGAGCTTAGAGATGATGATATATGGAGCAGAAAGATAGGCAGTTATACCATGAGCGAATATGTTAAAGAGCTTATTCAGGAAAGACTGATAAAATATACCTGCGCAAGCTCCATGTCTGATGCCATGTCCGTTTATCCGTCAGATGAGGAAAAGGCATACTATGCTGAACTTGCAGCAAAAAGCTGGGAAAGAGTTTCGGCCGTGTTTGATGTTTCTGAATATGATATCACAAAAGAAGATGTCGAAAAGCTGTACCGGAAAGAGGCCATATATTCCGCTTTACTTAATAATATCAGCGAGAACGCAACCGAGGGGATAACCGAGGAGAGCTGCAGAGTGATAGCAGTTGATTACGGGGTTATTCCAAAAGATGCCGGGTATGATAGAGCAGACGCGCTGCGCAACGAGGTAAAGGCAGGCGCCGATCTGCAGGAAGTGATAAACAATGAGGGGTATACCTTCCATAAAAATGAAGCTGTTAAAAGGGGAGATGTTAATGAGGCGTTTGATACAGTTGCGTTTGCTCTTTATGACGGAGAAATGAGTGAAGTTGTCGAAAGCAGGGAATACTACTACATCATCAGGTGTATAGACGATAAGCTGGTTGAGGAATCAATGGCCAATTATGCGGAACAGGTCACCGGCGCAAGAGAAAACGCTTTTGTAAATAAATACCTGGAGTTTGCTAAAACCGCAAAGCTTAGTTTTGACAGCGCGTATTGGAAGGATATAAAGATCGGTGATATCAAATGAGGAGTGTTGAGATAATAGTTCCCGTATATAACGAGGCCGAGATACTCCCGCTTTTTTATAAGGAAACAAAAGCTGTTGTCTCCGTAATAAACGGATATTCCTTCGGCTTCATATTTGTAAATGACGGAAGTACTGATGAGACCGGCGTAATTTTAAGAGATCTGTCCGAGAAAGACTTCAGTGTTAAATATATCAGTTTCTCACGCAATTTCGGAAAAGAGGCTGCGATATCAGCCGGACTCACACATTCAGACGCAGATATCACAATAGTGATGGATGGGGATATCCAGCATCCGCCATTCCTGATACCGGAAATGCTGAATGCAATAGAGGAGGGATATCAGGCGGCCGGTGCCAGACGAAGGTCAGGTCTGATGTCCAGGGCATTTGTCGGGATTAATAACAGTCTTTCAAATATAAAGCTTGAAAAAGGTGCAACTGATTTTATGTGCATGACAAGAAAGTTCCTTGATGCGCTGTTGCTTCTTACGGAAAAGCAGCGTTTTTCAAAAGGACTTTTTGCATGGGTAGGGTATGAGATAAAATGGCTTGATTATAAGCAGGAAAAGCGGCTCAAGGGAAAGAGCAAGTGGAAGGCCGGAAGCCTGTTTTCCTATGCGGCGGACGGTCTTACATCCTTCAGCATTGTCCCGCTTAAGATTGTTGCCCTCGCGGGAGCAGTCATCTGTTTGTTATCTGTGGTATATATATTGATAACGTTGATACAGACGATGATATTCGGCATAGATGTTCCGGGTTATGTAACGACTCTCGTCGCCATACTTTTTATGGGCGGTGCGATTATATTAGCTATCGGTATCCTGGGAACATATATCGGCAGGATATATATCGAAACAAAAAACAGGCCTTTGTATATCATCAAGGACAGTAATTTAAATGACGGGAGCGAAAAAATTAAAAAATAATATATATCTGGCTATCGCTTTCGTTCTGCCGATACTTATTCTGACCGCCGTTTTTATATCAAGAGAGATATATCCGTTTGGTGATCAGATGTATCTCAGAAGTGATATGTACCACCAGTACGCGCCCTTTTTTAAATTGTTTCAAACGGAACTGAAGGAGGGCGGTTCTCTTGTTTATTCCTGGAAGATCGGCCTGGGAAGCAATTTTATAAGCACTTACGCATATTATCTCGCGTCGCCTTTGAATTGGCTGGCAGCTGTGCTTCCGAAGGATCATATCCCGGAGATAATGAGTTCATTTATAATACTGAAATCCGGGCTTATGTCCGCAACCTTTGCATATTATCTCAGGAAAAAATTCGGCAGGCCGGATCTTCTTGCCGTATGCTTCGGGATATTTTATGCTCTCTCTGCGTATATGACCGCGTACAGCTGGAACGTCATGTGGTTGGACTGTCTGGTGCTGTTTCCGCTGATGATACTCGGCCTTGAAAAACTCGTAAAAGAAAAAAAGCATCTTTTGTACACTGTAACACTGGCCCTGTCAGTAATATCAAATTATTACATAGCCATAATGATGTGTATATTCTCGTTGCTGTATTTTATCTATCTGATCATTGCTGAATCTGATCATAAAGATATTAAGAATGATCTGAAATGCTTATGCAGATACATCGTATTTTCGCTGACCGGCGGATCGATCGGAGCGGCAGTATTTATCCCTGCGTTATTGAACCTGATGCAGACCGCATCTGCTGACTCTGCCTTCCCGCAAACGCTGACCGCATATTTCGGCATCACTGAAATGCTCTCGAAAGGGATGATAAATATGCCGGTAACGATGCTGGAAGGATATCTTCCTAATATATACTGCACGGTAATGGTGTTTGCGCTCCTGCCGCTATACTGGATAAACAAAAAAATAGCGATAAAGCAAAGAGCCGGAAAGTCTATATTATTACTGATCCTGGCTTTAAGCTTTGCGCTTAATATCCCGGCATTTATCTGGCACGGCTTTCATTTTCCCAATTCTCTCCCGGCCCGTCATTCGTTTATATATATCTTCATCATACTTACCATAGGTTATGAGGTGTTGATGAAGATCAGACAATACAGTTACAGATCAATATTGATATGCTTTGGAATTGGGATAGCGGCTGTATTTGCCCTTCAGCAGCTTTGTAAGAGCGAAGAGGTCACGCTTCAGGTGGCTTATATCAGCGCAGCTTTTCTTGCGGGTTATTGCGTATTAGCGATATTGTTGAGATATGAAAAGTTTGCAGTAATCTTTCCGCTTATGGCTCTCCTGGTGGTTTCGGTTGCCGAGTCCTCGGTAAATACCAGCGAAACGGGGTACGGGACAACAACGAGGAGCTTATATATCAGTGATAATGGAGATATAGAAAACGCACTTTTATCTATCGGGGATAAGGATATCTACAGGGTGGAGAAGGAAAAGAGAAGAACTAAGAATGACGGGGCCTGGTCATACTATAGATCCGCTTCGGTCTTTTCATCCGCCGCGAATAAAAATATTACGGATATATATGATGCGTTTGGACTGCAATATAGTACAAACTCATACTCATATTACGGAAGCACACCACTTACCTCATCCCTGCTTTCTGTCAGATATAAGCTGACGGAAGACATGTTAAACGATCCGCTGCTCGAGATAAAAGGTGATTATAACGGTCAGATCCTTTATAAAAATCCATATAGTCTTCCTTTGGGGTTTATGGTAAAGGAGGCCTGCCAGGCTGATGTTGATCTTGTCAACGACGACCCGTTTGCCGTGCAGAACAGCTTTCTTTACGCGGCCAAGAGACTTGAACCTGTTTTTACCCGGGATACAAGACTTACAGGTAAGGAACTGAGATATACGGCAACAGAGAATGGACGGCTTTTCTTTTATGTTGACAGAAAGCTTAAAGACCTTTATATCAGACCACAGGATTTTGACGCGGGAAGGTCTCTCAGCTTTTTTTCCACTGAAAGCGACATGATATTTGATGCCGGTTATCATAAGGCGGGAGACGTGCTGCTGTTAAGTACATCAGATGAGGAAGTAAGTGAATTCTCGGTGCTCCCGGCATATATGGATGAGAGCAGCTTTAAAAGAGCTATTGACGCGCTATCATCCGAATCATTGAGGATAATAAGCTTTACGGATACCGGGATAAACGGAAGAGTCATAGCTGAGTCCGACGGGATGCTATTTACAACAATTCCTTATGACAGTGGCTGGGAGGTTTATATTGACGGCGTAAAAGGAAGTGTAATGGATTTTTATGGCGCATTTGTTCAGATTCCCTTAAGAAAAGGCGAACACATGATAAGTCTCAGATATCACGCGCCGGGGTTTTTGGCCGGGATGATAATATCAGTCTGTTCGATCGCGTTTCTTGTTTTAATAACTGTGATGCTCAGAAAAAAATCACATCGGCCTTCTGAACAGCCCTCTCTGTATGGTAAATAATCCTTGATAACTTACGCTCATTGGGGTAGAATACAAAAGTTGTAAAGAATACACCTTTGCCTATCCGGCGGCATGTGCCCTTTAAAGTAACTGGAGGGTGGCCCTGCGGAGACGACAGCAAGGGGAAGATAAAACAAAGGAGGAATATTATGAGTGTTATTTCTATGAAACAGTTACTTGAAGCGGGTGTCCATTTCGGACATCAGACAAGAAGATGGAACCCTAAAATGGCTCCGTACATCTATACCGAAAGAAACGGTATCTACATCATCGATCTTCAGAAAACAGTTGGAATGATAGACGACGCGTTTGATGCTGTATCTGATATTGCGGCACAAGGCGGCACTATTCTTTTTGTCGGTACGAAGAAGCAGGCTCAGGAAGCGATCAAAAACGAGGCCGAGAGATGCGGAATGTTCTATGTTAACGAAAGATGGCTCGGCGGCATGCTCACAAACTTCAAGACCATTCAGAGCAGAGTGAAAAGGCTTAAAGACATTGAAAAGATGGAAGAGGACGGGACCTTTGAGGTTCTTCCGAAGAAAGAAGTGCTTGAGCTTAAGAAAGAGCAGGCTAAGCTTGAAAAGAACCTGGGCGGTATCAAGGAAATGAGAAAAGTGCCGGACGCGATCTTTGTTGTTGATCCGAAGAAAGAAAGGATCTGCATACAGGAGGCGCAGAAGCTTCACATTCCTATCATCGGTATATGTGATACAAACTGCGATCCGGATGATCTTGATTTTATCATCCCGGGAAATGATGATGCTATCAGAGCGGTCAAGCTGATCGTTGCGAAGATGGCGGACGCTATCATTGAAGCTAATCAGGGTGAAGAATATCTCACAGAGGAAGCTGAAGCTGCTGATGCTGAAGCGGCAGCAGAAAACTTTGTTGAAGACGGAAAGGCTGAGGCAACTGCGGAGACCTCAGTGGAAGAATAAAATTAAGAAGGTAATACAGGAGGAAATTAAACATGGCAGAAGTTACAACAGCTATGGTCAAAGAATTAAGAGACCTGACGGGCGCCGGTATACTTGCATGTAAGAACGCGCTTATAGATAATGATGGCGATATGGACAAAGCGGTTGATGCCCTCCGTGAAAAAGGTGAGGCTCAGGCAGTAAAAAAAGCCGGCAGAATAGCTGCGGAAGGTATCGTATACGCTGAAGTTAAGGATGATAAAAAAGCTGCAATAGTGGAAGTTAACTCAGAAACTGATTTTGTGGCTAAGACAGATAAATTTGTTGATTTCGTAAAAGCGGTATGTGATCAGGTATTTGCTTCAGAGGTTGTCACAGTGGATGAGCTCAAAGAGGAAAAGCTCATATCCGATCCTTCAAAAACGCTTGGCGAGGAGCTTGTAAGCCAGATTGCTGTTATTGGAGAGAATATCTCCATAAGACGCTTTGCGCGTATCGAAAGCGAGGGGATCGTTGTAAGCTATATCCATGGCGGCGGACGGATCGGTGTTCTGGTTGAAGCTCAGGCTGATAATACGGCAGAGGTTAAAGACGCGTTGAAGAATGTTGCTATGCAGATCGCTGCACTTTCTCCAAAGTATATTTCAAGAGAAGATGTAGATGCTGAATATATAGCCCATGAAACAGAGATCCTTACTACTCAGGCAAAGAATGAAAATCCGAACAAGCCTGACAACATCATAGAGAAGATGATCCAGGGACGTCTTAACAAAGAGCTGAAAGAAGTATGCCTTCTTGACCAGCCGTATGTTAAAGACGGCGATATGACTGTTGGAAAATATCTCGAGTCTGTCGGAACCATCGAACTGCTTCACTTCGTTAGATTTGAAACAGGCGAGGGAATAGAAAAGAAGGAAGAGAACTTTGCTGAAGAAGTAGCAAAGCAGATGCAGTAATATTCCCGGATATAAATTAAGTACCAAACAGGCTCGGGCCGTTTTCGGCCTGAGCCTGTTGTATAAAAATGAGAGAAAATAAACTTACTGATTTTACTAACGGACCTATATTGGGACCTCTCATGAAATTCATGTTGCCGGTTCTCCTTGCGTTGATGATCCAATCTCTGTATGGGGCAGTGGATCTGCTTATCGTCGGGCAGTTTGGAGAGGCATTTAATGTTTCCGGAGTTGCGTTGGGCGGGCAGATCACACAGGCTTTTACTGCCGTGGTCACGGCGATCGCTATGGGTACTACCATAACGCTTGGAAGACATATCGGAGAGGGTAAAAAGAAAGCTGCCGGCGATGTTATCGGCACCAGCATATTTACTTTTATCGGTATTGCGGTGATCTTCACCGCTGTTATGTTTATTGCGGCAGGACCCTTCCTCGGGCTGTTAAATACACCGGCAGAGGCTATGGGCGAGGGAACAGTTTATGTAAGGATCTGCGCCATAGGAATGGTGTTTATAGTTGCATACAACGTGGTCGGTGCTGTGTTCAGGGGGATAGGTGATTCCCGCACACCGCTTATAACAGTGGCTATATCCTGCGCCGTTAATGTCGCGGGCGACCTGCTGCTTGTAGGAGTATTCAAGATGGCTGCGTCCGGCGCCGCGATCGCTACGATATTTGCTCAGGCTGTCAGCGTGGTCATTTCTTTAATGATAGTCAATAAAAGAGGGCTTCCTTTTTCATTCGGTAAAGAGAATATGAAGTTCAGGCCTAATATATGCAAAACTATATTCAGGCTCGGGACACCGCTGGCGCTTCAGGAAATAGTTGTAGTCGGCTCTTTTATGGTATTGTCCGCGGTAACAAACACCATGGGACTTGTTGAGTCTGCGGCAGTAGGCGTTGCAGGAAGGCTCATTCTTTTTATCATGCTCGTGCCCAGCGCTTATCTGCAGTCGTTGTCGGCATTTGTAGCGCATAATATCGGGGCGAGGAAGCTGAGGAGAGCAAAAACTGCGTTATTTCACGCGATATGGACATCGCTTGTTTTTGCCGCGATAATGTATTACTTTTCAGGCGTGCACGGCACATGGATAACACAGATATTCACCAGGGACCCGGCGGTAATAGAGGCAGGCGCTCTTTATTTGCGTTCATACGCGATAGACACCTTTCTAACGGCATTCCTGTTCTGTTTTATAGGATATTTCAACGGCTGCGGAAGAACAGCCATCACAATGATACAGGCTATTCTCGGAGTTGCCATCAGGGTCCCTGTGGCATACTGGATGAGGACGCTGCCGAATACCAACTTGTTTTATATAGGACTGGCAACACCCATTTCATCGGTATTCCAGATAGCCCTGTGCATCATCTACTTTTTTGCGATCAATAAGACTATGAAAGAACAGTACGACAGTGACTATAACCCGGCCCTGCTCGGCGAAAAAGGAAGATATTCAGGTTGAGCTTAAAGATGGCTATATGACAGTGGCTGCCAACCGCTCGTTTTCTAATGAAGAAAAAGATGCTGACGGAAAGTCTATTCGCAAGGAGCGTTTTGAAGGTTCAGTAAAAAGAAGCTTCTATGTGGGAGATTGCGCAACAGAGGAAAATGTCAAAGAATCTTTCATAAACGGGGTATTGAGACTTGAGATCCCAAAGGAGCCTGAGGAGATACCGGAGCCGCCAAAGCGCACCAATATTGAAGGCTGAAACATAAGATAAAGGCTGCCTATATAAAAAACAATAAAAAAAAGAAGCATATAAGTTGAACTTGTCAGCTTATATGCTTATTTTTGATATCGGTGTGACAGGATTTGAACCTGCGACCTCTGCGTCCCGAACGCAGCGCTCTACCAAACTGAGCCACACACCGATAGAAGCCATTTTACACATTGTTAATAAAATAATCAAGACAAAGTTTGGATGGGAAAAGGCATATGGATCACGAGTGAATTCCCAAAGTAAATCCCACAGTAGAATTTAAAGTTGGATTTACTCTGGGAATTTACGCATATGGATCACGGTCGCGGAAGAAGGCCGTAGTTATAGATATCTTCCGGCGTAAATACCCCGGTATAAACGCCGTCTGCGCCCCCCTCGAAACAAGCCGCCAGTTCATCATAGGTATATACAGTATGATAAAACAGGGAGATATCCAGGTCGTGAAGCTTTTGGATACTTTTATCGGAAAGACGGCTGATACTGTGTTGTGCTGTGACAGCCTTTATATCATCATGCCCGCTGCAGAATTCCACGATCTCTTTTCCTTTCCATGGAGTGGAATAACAGGTAAAGATCATTCCGGGAAAATGATATACGGAGCGGACGATCTCATACGTTTCCGCGTCATAGACCTGAGGGATGATCCGGTTAAGCAGGGATGGGTCCCTTTTTACAGCCTCACTGCAGATGATCTCAAAGTGATGTCTGGCCTCATCGGCCGTATATAAATTCGACTTTGTATCGGTAACTATAAACATGTCAGGGTTTACCAGCATTTCGTCCAGAAGATCATCAAGAAGCATTGGCGTAAGTCCGCCGCCAGGCAGTCTGCCGCCGTATATATCAGTGCTGAGCCATTCAAGAGAGGATATAGGTTCAGTCATGTCATTTCCGACTACACGCCAGTCGTGAACAAGCGCGAGTTTGTCATCACTTGTGGGAAAGATATCAAATTCAAATACTCTGCATCCAAGAGAATAATTCTGTACAAGAGCTTCATAGGAATTTGAATAGTAATATATTTCATCTCCGGTTCTGTAGGCACCTCCCGCATGCGCTATAACCGGATATCTTTCCCATTGAAAAGAACTGCAGCTGCGGGGTTCTGTACGATATCCGCCGCTTCCGTCGGGTATTATATCGGATGTCAGTATCGTTTCAAGAGTGCCTCTGTCAATATAGGGGGTGTTGGACCTCATTACCGGTTCAATATAAAAGCAGTAATCATTTTTTTTACAGATATTATCTTTATAGTCAAATTCGATCGTGACGGGTACGCCGCTGTGCGCAGTCAGCCACTTGCCGTCTGTATTGGTATATCCTGCGGAGATCATCACATCATCAACAGGAAGAAGCTTGTTTAAACCATGCCTGCTGTATGATGATTGAAGAGATATAAAAATGAAAGCGCCAAGGGAAAGAGCAAAGGTGGCGAATATTACCATGAGTACCTTTGGAATGTTATTATATAGAGCCTTTTCAGTTTCAAATGCTCTTGTTGCCATTCAGGCCGCGTCCTCCCTTGTTAGTTTTTTTATCCAACCGTATTTTCTGAAATGAAGATATGTGGGAAGGCATTTAAATATCTGGTCTGATTGTACCACAACTACAACCCATTCCACAGGCCACTTCCACCAGAATGCGGCCATAAAGGAAAGCGGCATAACAATCCCCCAGGTAGAGATCAGATTCATGGCCATTGTGAATTTCGCATCACCTGCTCCCTGGATTATACCGAAGCTTACTGGCATCTGATAGCTCATGCCAACCATGATCACGGCCATGATAAGGATAAGGTGGTCGGCCAGGACTGTTGCGTTGGGATTGAGGTCGTACAGAGACAAGAGCGGATCTTTAAGAACGACAAGAAGCACCGCAAGTATCAGTCCTATCACCACATCCAGTGCCGAAAGTGCGCGCGCGTCGCTCCTTATTCTGTCCATATTGCCCCGGCCTATGCTTTGACCTATCATAACCGCGCTTGTAGAGCTCATGGCAAGAACTATAACCTTCAGATATTGATAGAAGGTGGTTGCCACTGAGTTGGCGGCAATGGCGTCTGCGGACAAGTGACCTAAGATCGCAGTCTGCATTGGAACCGATATTCCCCAGAGAACAGTGGCGCACATTATAGGGATGTATACCTTTATAAAATCTTTTCGAAGATCCCTGTTATTTTCAAACAGCCAGAACCTGTCGCGCTGACCTGTGCCGGGATTGGGCTTTTTGAAAAGGTTCAGTTTCTTATCAAATTTGATCAGGAAGACCAGAACTATAATAAGCTCGATCATCCGGGCTATAAGAGTTCCTACTGCAGCACCCTTGATGCCAAGTTCAGGCAGTCCGAATCTTCCGAAGATCAGGCAGTAATTAATGCCGACATTTACAACAAGGGATACTATGGAGATGTAAAAGGCAATATTAACCGTACCCACAGCTCTCAACGCCGCTATAAGGATATTGGTGATGATGAAAAGGAGAAAGGTCCACATTATCAGATGAAGGTATGAGGTGCCCTCCGCAATGATATCCGGCTCTGCTGTAAAGATGCGTATGATCCCCGAAGGGATAACGGTGCAGACTATGATGATTGCGATACTTACCGCGGTGCCTACCTTAAGGGTTATGCCTGTTATTGTTCTGATTGGCTTTACAAGGCCTTTGCCCCAGTATTGTGAAGCAAGAACAACCAGGGCATTGCCGAAGGATATGGCAAACTGCTGAATGATAAAGAAAACCTGATTAACGGTTGCCGCTCCTGACAGCGCTGACTGACTGTATGTTCCAAGCATGATATTGTCAGCCATATTGACCGAATACGCGATTATATTCTGAAGAGCCACAAATGCCAGCATGGAAAAAGTGGATCTGTAAAACAGTTTATCTTTGGTGAAAAAAGATGACTTTGTTCCCAAATCTTACCTCCGAAAAAGTATTGAACGATATTATGAAAATAAACGAATCAATTTAAAAATGTTGTTTATTATACTATCACATTAAAAAAAAAGATGTTATTATACTTATTAATAACTTGTTGTTTATACAACATCATGTACAGAGGAAGTCGAAATGGCGAAGGAAGATCTCAGAATAGTAAAAACCCTTGAAAGCATTGATAAGGCGCTGCTTGAGTGTCTGAAGAAAAAACCGTTTAATAAGATAACCGTGGGGATGCTCTGCGAAAAAGCAAGGATAAACAGAACGACATTTTACAAGCACTACAGGGATAAATATGACCTTCTGGACAATTATATATCAAGAGTGATGGATGATTTCCGGAGGGAGAATGTAGTGGTTTTTATAGACGCGGATCCGGAGACTATAAATGAGGACAGATTTAAACTGCCCTTCAGAAAGACCGTTGATTTTGTAACCTCCAAAAAGGACATTTACGAGATATTATGGACAGCCCATATAGACAGGGATATCTTCGGCGAAATGGTGGAAACAGTTGCGGAAAGCATACTAAAAAGAAACATCAGACAGAATCCGGAAATAGGAACAGATCAGGAAAAATTCTTTAAAGCGTCACTCTTCGCTAATATATTTGCATACAATCATCTTGTAAGTGTAAGATGGTGGATGGCCAATGATTATATCATAGATAAAAATGAATTTTATAAAATGTTTGATGATATGATGAGGGAGGGCCTTTTCAAGGTTTTCAAAGAGCAGCTATAGGTTTAAAGCAAAGCTGTTTTATGATAAAATACCCGAAAAAAGCCGTGATGATATATAGGAGAGGGATATGGCAGACACTAAAAAAACAAAAAAATACGCAAGAATACTTTTAAAACTGAGCGGTGAAGCTCTTAAGGCTGATGACGGGGGCTATAATGAACAGGAGATTGTCCGCATCGCCGCGCAGGTAAAAAAGGTTATCCGCAGCGGTACAGATGTAGGGATCGTTATCGGCGGCGGAAATATATGGAGAGGAAAGAGCAACCTGCAGATAGACAGGCCTAAGTCTGATTCCATAGGAATGCTGGCAACAGTAATGAACTGTATTTATGTTTCAGAACACTTCCGTGCAGCAAAGATAAAAACAGCAATATTTACTCCGTGGCCGGTCAGCACCTTCACAGAAGTATTCAGCAAGGATAAGGTAAACGAATACTTTAAGGAGGGCAGGGCTGTATTCTTTGCCGGTGGAACGGGACACCCTTATTTTTCAACAGATACCGGAGTAGTCCTGAGGGCAATGGAGATGAATGCGGATATGATACTGGCCGCAAAAAATGTTGATGGGGTTTATGACTCAGACCCGGAAAAGGATCCTGATGCTAAAAAGTTCAAAAAGATCTCAATACATGATGTTGTTGAAAAAAAACTCGGTGTTATCGATCTTGCAGCATCCGCGCTTTTAGATGAACACCAGATACCTATGAGGGTCTTTGCACTTAAGGAGAAAGATTCGATAGTAAAGGCGCTTTCCAACAGCTTTAGCGGAACTGATGTAGTGATAGATAAAAAATAATTGATCATAAGAGAGGTAGAAGCCATGGATGAAAGAATCGCTAAATATGATGAAAAAATGGGAAAAACCCTGAGCAACCTTCGTCAGGAATATGACGGGATAAGAGCAGGCAGGGCAAATCCGCATATTCTTGATAAGATAACAGTTGATTATTACGGCACACAGACCCCTCTTCAGCAGGTAGGGAACATATCTGTGCCCGAACCGAAATGCATAGTCATCTCCCCATGGGAAGCAAATATGGTAAAAGAAATAGAAAAAGCATTAAATGCCTCCGATATAGGGATTAATCCTGTTACAGACGGAAAGAATATCAGGCTGGTGTTTCCCGAGCTTACGGAGGAGCGAAGGAAAGATCTGGCAAAGGATGTAAAGAAAAAAGGCGAGGACGCCAAGGTTGCCATCCGTAATATAAGAAGGGATGGCATAGAACACTTTAAGAAGATCGTAAAAGCAAAAGAAGTGTCTGAGGACGAAGGAAAAGATCTTGAAGATGAAATGCAGAAGATCACTGACAGGTTCATAGCAGAAATAGACAAAGAGATATCTGCCAAGTCTGATGAGATAATGACAGTATAATGAATATTAAAGTACCTCAGCATATTGCTATTATAATGGATGGAAACGGCAGGTGGGCAAAGGCGAAGCACCGGCCTAGGACATACGGGCACGCGAAAGGCGCCAGAGTCCTTGAACAGATACTTGAGGACGCTGACGATCTCGGTGTTAAATATCTTACCGTCTACGCATTTTCAACGGAAAACTGGGCAAGACCGTATGAAGAGATAAGTGTGATAATGAATCTTTTCAGAAAGTACCTGACAGACTCGGTTGAAAAGTGCATGAAAAACAACGTCAGATGCAGAGTGATCGGAGATAAGACAAGACTTGATTCAGACATTAGAGAAGCCGTTAAAAATCTTGAAGAGACAACAAAGAACAACACGGGTATAACTTTTCTCATAGCTATCAATTACGGCTCGCGCGACGAGATGACAAGAGCCGTAAAGAAGCTGGTCAAGGCGGAAAAAGCCGGAAAGATAAAAAGCATAAATGAAAAAACCATCGGGCAGTTTCTTGATACAGCAGATGTGCCTGACCCGGATCTTCTTATAAGAACCAGCGGGGAAGAGAGGCTTTCTAATTTTCTGCTCTGGCAGCTGGCGTATTCAGAATTCTATTTTACTGATGTGCCTTGGCCAGATTTTGATAAAAACGAATTGATAAAAGCAATTGAAAAATATTCATCCCGTGACAGAAGGTATGGAAAACTGAAATAAAAGAGGAATACGGATCGTGGCAGATAATGACAGAAGAAACAAAAGAGATGTAGGCGATGAAAGCTCGGGGAATCTTTTAAAAACAAAAAAATTCTGGACCAGGCTTATCAGCGGCATAGTCTTGATAGCTGTTCTTATAGCCGTTTTTGTTTTAGGCGGTTATGTGATGTGGGGATTTCTGCTTGCTCTTTCGCTTGTCGGCATGTTTGAGTTCAACAGGGCTTTGAAGCTTCACTGGGGCGTCTTTGCGTGGGTAGGATATATAGCGGCAATAGCTTATTATCTGCTTATCCTGCTGTCCGGCTCAATTGAATATACGCTTCTGGTATTTGCGATATTGCTTGTATTGGATCTGGCAGTGTTCGTCTTTACTTACCCGAGATACTCCCTGCAGCAGACATTTGCAGGCTTTTTCAATGTTTTTTATGTGGCGGTAGCGCTTTCATTTATGTACATTGTCAGGATACATCCCCCGTCAGGAGCGTACCTTGTATGGCTCTGTATAATATCCTCCTGGGGATGCGATATATTTGCGTACCTCTTCGGGCTGCTCTTTGGAAAGCATCAGCTTGTCCCGCGCCTGAGTCCTAAAAAAAGCGTGGAGGGCGCGATAGGCGGAGTCATAGGTTCGATAGCGATAGCAGTTGCGTATGGATTTATAGTGCAGAGGTTTATCCCTGATGTTAAGCTGGCGCCGCTGATCTTCCCGATCATCTGTCTGCTGGGTGCCGCGGCAAGCCAGATAGGCGATCTTGCTGCGTCAGCAATTAAAAGAAAAGTTGGTATAAAGGATTACGGAAAGATATTGCCGGGGCATGGAGGGATACTCGACAGATTTGACAGCGTAATAATCGTTGCCCCGATAATCTATCTGATAACGATCTATTTGAATATAGTTAACTGATATGAAGAATCTATCTATACTGGGCTCAACCGGCTCTATCGGAACGCAGACCTTGGAGATAGTCAGAAAAAACCCCGATCTTAAGGTAAATGCCCTTAGTGCAAATAATAATATAGACCTGCTGAGTGATCAGATTCTGGAGTTTTCTCCGAAACTTGTCTGTGTTTATAACGAAGATAACATCCCTCTTTTAGTGAAAACATTAAAGGAAAAGGATGGCACAGGTCATGCGGCAGACCAGACAACGATAGTTGGAGGAATGGATGGGCTTTGCAGCGCTGCGTCGTTTGGGGAGTCAGATATAACGGTATGCGCGGTTGTCGGGATGATAGGCATCCGGCCGGCAATGGCGGCAATAAAAGCCGGCAAAGACCTTGCCCTTGCAAATAAGGAAACCCTGGTATGCGCTGGCAGCATCATAATGAGAGAAGCGCAGACGCAGGGAGTCAGGATAATTCCGGTGGATTCGGAACATAGCGCAATATTTCAATGCCTTAACGGGGAGCGTGGCAATAATATTGAAAAGATCATACTCACAGCCTCGGGAGGGCCATTCAGAGGCAAAAAGAGGGAATATCTTGCGAAGGTTACCCTGGAAGATGCCTTGAAACATCCTAACTGGTCAATGGGAATGAAAGTAACTATTGATTCATCGACCTTGGCTAACAAAGGACTTGAGGTGATAGAGGCAAAGTGGCTTTTTGATGTGGAACCTGACAGGATAGAAGTTGTCATTCAGCCGCAGAGCATGATACATTCCGCAGTTCAATTTGAAGACGGAGCGATAATGGCACAGATGGGAACCCCGGATATGAAGATTCCCATACAGTATGCGCTTATGTATCCTGAAAGGAGATATATCAAAGGTGAACGTGTTGATTTGTTTGAGCTGGCTCATCTTGATCTTGAAAAACCGGATACAGATACCTTTAAAGCGCTGGCCCTGGCATTCAGGGCAATCAAAACCGGTGGTACTATGCCGACGGTATTCAATGCGGCGAATGAAAGGGCTGTCGCGGATTTTATATCCGGCAGGATAGCCTATATCGATATAGCGGACAGGATAGAGGATGAAATGAACAGCCACGAGCCTGTTATGGAACCGACATTAGATGAGATCATCGAAACAGGTGAAAGGATAATAAATAAACAGTAATGAGTGTTATAAGCATAATAATAGCAATAGTCATACTGGGGGTAATAGTCCTTGTCCATGAATTCGGACATTTTATCGTTGCGAGGAAGAACGGAGTTTTTGTAAAAGAATTTTCTATAGGCTTTGGTCCGAGGATAGTTTCGCATGTAAGTAAAAAGAGCGGAACCAGATTCTCTTGGAAAGCGATACCGTTTGGTGGCTCCTGTCAGATGCTCGGCGCATTTGAAGATGAAGATGACGGCACGGATGACGAAAGATCGTATGACAAAAAAAGTGTCTGGGCAAGGATGAGCATAACCCTTGCTGGCCCGGTATTTAACTTTATGCTTGCATTTGTTCTTGCCGTAATAGTGATAGGCACCGCCGGATACGACCCTGCAAGAGTTACAGCTGTTACGGAAGGTTCTCCGGCATATGAGGCAGGACTGAGAGAAGGCGACATAATAACAAATTATAATGGGAGCGGTATAGACTTTGGAAGAGAGATATATCTTGAAAACTATATCCACCCCATGGAAAAAGATAAGTCTGTTAAGATCACCTATAGGAGGGATGGTAAAAAACATAAGATAGAAGTGCTTCCGGAAGAGATCGAATACTATGCCATAGGCCTTTCATATTATGCGAATGAGGCTCCGGCGGAAATATCAGAGGTGGGTGAGAACAGCCCGCTGTATGAAGCCGGGCTTAAAGAGGGCGATGTGATAACATCGATAGACGGAACAAAAATAGAAACCGGTTTGGAACTCAGCGAATATTTTGATACACATGAGCTTGCGGAAAAAGAGCTTGATGTCTCATATATACATAAAGGTGTTGAGCTCGAGACAAAGATAAAACCGGCAAAAGCAATTGCCTTTAGGGCAGGCTTTGCCTACAATATGAATAATGAAAAAGCAAGTGCGGGACAGACCATCAGGTACAGCTTCGCTGAACTGAAATATCAGATCGTTTCAGTGTTTAAGAGCCTTGGCATACTGTTCTCTGGCAAGGGCTCGCTTGATATGCTCTCTGGTCCTGTCGGGATAGTGGAGATCATAGGCACAACCTATGACGCGTCGGCCCCATCAGGTTTTTCGACAGTAATGATTAATATGCTGAGCATAATCATCCTCCTCAGCACAAACCTGGGCGTGATAAACCTGCTGCCACTCCCTGCTTTGGACGGAGGAAAGTTCATACTTTTAATAATTGAAGCAATACGCGGAAAACTAATAAAGAAAAAATATGAGGGGATAATAACAATGGCAGGGGCCGTACTCATCATGCTCCTTGCGGTTGTGGTACTGGTTAATGACGTGTTGAAATTCTTTTGACGTAAATCATGTTATATAGAGAAGAAACAAAAAAAATAAAAATAGGAAATATTGTGATAGGCGGGGGCGCCCCGATAGCGATACAGTCAATGACCAACACCAAAACATGGGATGTAAAAGCTACAGTCAATCAGATACATGCGCTGGAAAAGGCCGGATGCGAGATAGTAAGATGCACAGCCAACACTAAAGAAGCTGCATGCGCATTCAGATCGATAAAAAAAGAGATATCGATCTCTCTTGTAGCGGACATTCATTTTGATCATAAGCTTGCAATCCTCGCAATGGAAAACGGAGCGGACAAGATAAGGATAAATCCCGGGAACATTGGAGGAAAGGAAAATATAAAAGCAGTTACAGACTGTGCCAGGGAACGCGGGATCCCTATACGCGTAGGAGTAAACTCCGGTTCGCTTGAAAATGAACTGATCGAAAAGTACGGCGGCGTATGTGCTGAAGGCCTTGTTGAAAGCGCCTTGGGTAAGGTAAAACTGATAGAGGATATCGGATATGACAACCTGGTGGTCAGCATAAAGAGCAGCGATGTTATAATGTGCGCAAAGGCCTATGAGCTTATTGCGCAAAAATGCAAATATCCTCTGCATGTCGGAATTACGGAATCAGGGACTGTGTTTTCGGGAAATATAAAGAGCGCAGTAGGTCTTGGAATAATACTTTACCAGGGAATAGGCGATACTATCCGCGTTTCTCTTACAGGTGATCCTGTGGAAGAGATAAGAAGCGCTAAAGCCATACTCAGGGACCTTGGCCTGAGAAAAGAGGGGATCTCGGTAATATCATGTCCTACATGCGGCCGTACAGAGATAAACCTGATAGACCTTGCGGAAAAGGTTGAAAGACTAACCTCGGGATATGACCTTTCGATCAAGGTTGCAGTTATGGGCTGCGTTGTTAACGGGCCGGGAGAGGCAAAAGAGGCCGATCTTGGTATAGCAGGCGGAAAAGGCTGCGGACTCCTCATAAAAAAGGGTGAGATCATCAAAAAGCTGGATGAGGATAAGCTGATTGATGCCTTGAAGGACGAGCTTGACAGCTGGGATACATACAATAAAAAATAATGATATCAAAGAAAAGGAATGACCAGAGGTGAATAAAGACATTACTATCATAATCGCTACTCACAGACCATATCAGATGCCTGAAGACGATATGTATCTGCCGGTTCATGTAGGCGCTGAAGGGAAGCTGGATGAAAACGGCGCCCCTCTTGATCTTGGTTATTTAAAGGATAATTCGGGTGATAATATTTCGGAACTTAATCCGAGTTTCTGTGAGCTGACAGGTCTATACTGGGCGTGGAAAAATCTGGATGCAGAATATATCGGTCTGGCGCATTACAGACGTCATTTTGGATATAAAAAAGGAAAAGACCTTTTTGATTCGGTTCTGACATACGATCAGATAAAACCATACCTGGGAAAGATCAAAGTATTCACTCCGAATAAAAGGAAATATTACATTGAAACCCTTTACGACCATTATAAACATACGCATTATATAGAACAGCTTGATGAGACACGCAGGATAATCGGGGATATCTATCCGGAATACATTGCGAACTTTGACAGTGTGGTAAAACAAACATACGGGTATATGTTCAACATGATGATAATGAGAAAGGATCTTCTTGATGATTATTGCAAGTGGCTTTTTGATATTTTGTTTGAACTTAAGGACCGCATGGCGGGAAATAAAGAAATGCAGGAGCTTTCAGCATTTCAGAGCAGGTTTTACGGCAGAGTGAGCGAGATAATATTTAATGTCTGGCTGGATAAAAAAACAGAAACCGGGGAAATAAAAAACAATGAAAGAAAGGAAATCCCCGTAATCCATATGGATGATATAAACTGGTGGAAAAAAGGGACCGCATTTCTTAAGGCTAAATTCACCGGAAAAAGATATGAGGGGAGCTTTTAGCGCCGGATCTTATATCACTGATGATAAATAAAAAAGGACGAACGCATATAATGCAAAAAAATGAAATGATAAATTTCACCATAGGCCCTGTGCAGTCAAACAGCGTGGTAAGAGAGATAGGCGCTGAAAATGTTCCCTATTTCAGAACAGCAGAGTTTTCGAAACTGATGCTGGAAAACGAAAAGATGATGCTCAATCTCGCAGACGCACCGGAAGGCGCAAGATGCGTCTTTTTGACCGGCTCAGGGACCGCGTCGATGGAGGCTGCCGTTATCAATACGCTTTCCGTTGAAGATAAGGCTCTTGTCATAGACGGCGGAAGCTTCGGTCACAGATTCACACAGCTTCTTGATATCCATGAAGTTCCATATGAAGCCATTAGACTGGAGCCGGGAAAACAGATAACTCAGAAGGCGCTCGATCCATATGACAGGAAAGGCTTTACAGCATTTCTTGTGAATATCGATGAGACATCTACAGGAATATTGTATGATATAGAGCTTATCAGCAGCTTTTGTGAACGTAACGGACTTTTTCTTATCATTGACGCGATAAGCTCGTTTCTGGCGGATGAGTTCAGTATGAGAGAAGCCGGCGCGGATGTTATGCTCGTCGGTTCACAGAAAGCGCTGGCCTGTCCTCCAGGCGTATCTGTACTTGTTCTTTCGAAAAAAGCCTTGTCCAGAGTTTCCGGATCGAAATGTAGAACAATGTATCTGGATCTAAAAACTGCGCTCAAGGACATGGAGCGGGGACAGACTCCATTTACTCCGGCGGTTGCAACTCTCATCCAGCTGCATGCAAGGATGAAGCAGATAATGTCGGAAGGCGGTGCTGAAGCTGAAGTAAAAAAAACGAAGAAAAGGGCTGAGTACTTCAGAGAAAAGATCAGGGACTATCCGTTCACAATACTTCCCGAGGCTTGTTCTAACGCGGTAACCACGCTGGTAACCGAAAAAAACAATGCTCCGGAGATATTTAATACGCTCAAGGATGATTATGGAATATGGATATGTCCTAACGGAGGAGAGCTTAAAGACAGAGTTTTCAGAGTGGGACATATAGGGGAACTTTCTTTATCAGACTATGACACTTTGTTTGAAGCGCTTAACGGGCTTAAAGACAGGGGGATATTATGAAAGCATTGCTAATGGCTGCGGGAAAAGGGACAAGGATCAGCCGTTACTTAAACGGAAGCCCCAAGTGCACAGTGATGATCAGGGATGGTCTTCCTCTTATACGCTATACAGTGGATATGCTCAGAAATAAGGGCGTAAACGAAATAATGGTTGTCACAGGTTATCATCATACAGACATAGAAGAGGTTTTAAAAGGTGATGTAAGCTATGCGTACAATCCGTTTTTTGATGTTACGAACAGCATAGCGTCCGCGTGGTTTGCAGGTGATTTCATATGCGGTGATGATGTGCTTATAATGAACGCGGATGTATTCTGTGAGGAATCGGTATATGACGATATGCTCAAGATAAATAAGACCCCTGTGATGCTGATGGATACCACCCGCATAAAGGAAGCAGACTACAGGTTTTACTGCGAAAACGGAAAAGTAAAAAAATATGGCAAAGACCTTTCCGATGAAGAAACCACGGGGGAGTATGTCGGGCTGGGCAAGATAAGCCGGGAATTCATCCCTTTATTCAAGGAGAGAATGAATGAGATGATAAGCTCTCAGCAGCATGATGTCTGGTGGGAAAATATCCTTTATTCAATGACGGAAAAGATCGCGCTTCATGCTCATGACATTGCGGGAATGTTCTGGGCAGAGGTGGATTATATAGAAGATTATGAAAGGATAAAAGCTTTTACGGGCAAGAACGCTTAAATGTGACGCCGTAACAAATATAAAGTTTTTACTCTGCTTTCAAAAGAACACCATGCGGTTAAACAAAAATATAATTTAAGAAATGCGCGTTTTTATGCTATAATATTGTCGGTTTTATGTTTATATGCATATAAACCGGAATGATTTTTTTGTAAATATGATCTCTGTTATAATACCGGCTAATAATGCCGAAGCGACAATCCATAGAGCCATTTTAAGTGCCACGGGAAATATTCCTGACGGCGAGATTATTGTGGTGGAAAACGGATGTACGGACAATACAGAGGAGATAGTTAAAGCTGCGGCCCTGAACGATGAACGGATAAAGCTGATACATTCCGAAAAAGGAGTGTCTGCGGCAAGAAACGCGGGACTGAAAGCAGCATCAGGGGATTGGATAATGTTCCTTGACGCGGATGACTGCTTCCTTCCCGGAGCGAAAAAGATCATATCTGCATGTGTGAACGATAAAGAAACTGATTTTTGGCTTTTCGGACATATGGCAGGTAAAGAAAAACGGGGAGTAAATAAAACGAATGCTGACAAGCGGTATTCGGGATTTCAGACAGAGCAGATAAGGGTTAAGATGATCGAAAATCCTACCCGTTACATGCAGGTATGGGGTAAGCTTTTTAAAGCCGATGTGGTCAAAGACAACGGCCTCTTTTTCAATGAGGCGATGGCACTGTCAGAGGACAGTGATTTCACATTGAGATATACCGGATATTGCAGATCAATATGTTTATCTCCGCATATCATATACAGCTATTCGATCGACCCCGGTTCCACAATAAGAAAAAATGACGGCGAAAAGATAAAAAAATATGTTCATGCAATGGAAGAGACCGGAAAAGGGATGGATGGCGAGTCACCTGCGATCAGGGGCGCGTTCCGGAAATATATCCTTATGCATATGAACATTGCGATAGTAAGGGGAGCATTATCATATTCTGATGATAGCGCTACGGATAAAGACAGGATAGAACGGATGAAGGCAACAGCCGCTGAAGACATTTTTGCAACAGCCATAAAATCAACAAAAGCTTCCGAATGCTTCAGTCTGAGGATGCTTCCGGTATTCTTCCTGAAAAAGCATTTGTACAGACTGGCATATCTCGTATATAACGCGAGGGCAAAGCAGAACGCGAGAAGAGAAACCCGGTGATGAAGAGAGTATTGGTTTTTGGAATGACTGAAAATCCGGGAGGCGTTGAAAGCTTTATCCTCGGATATTACAGGAATATAGACAGAAGCAGGATACAGTTTGATTTTCTCTGTAATTCCTATGAGCCGGTGGCCTATGAAGACGAGCTTATATCACTGGGCGGCAGAACATTTCATATCACAGCAAGAAGCAAAGATAGGGCACTTTATAATAAAGAGCTGAAGGAGGTCTTTGAAAAACACAGCACGGAATGGGACGCTATCTGGGTTAATGTTTCAAGCCTTGCCAATATAGATTATCTTAAGATCGCAAAAAAACACGGCATAAAAAAACGTATCATCCACAGTCATAACTCTCAGAACATGGACAACCGCTTAAGAGGGTTGCTTCATAAGTGGAACAGGTCGCAGGTTGCTAAATATGCCACGGATTTCTGGGCGTGTTCGGATGCTGCTGCTAAATGGTTTTATAATGACAGTCTTATTCAAAAAGCGGTGATCATACATAATGCCATAGATGTTAAAAGTGTGGCGTTTGATGAGGAAAAAAGAAATGCAGTCAGAAGTGGACTCGGAATCGCTCCTGATGAATTTGTGATAGGGAATGTGGGCAGACTGCATTTCCAGAAAAACCAGAAATTTATGCTGGATATCTTCGGGTGTTTTATAAAAGATGAGCCTGATTCAAGGCTCGTGATGGTAGGTGCGGGGGAAGATGAGAAAGCGCTGAAGGAAAAAAGCCAAAGAGCTGGTTTGGATGATAAGGTTATCTTCGCGGGACTTCAGCAGGATATCCAGGCCTGGCTCAGTGCATTTGATCTTTTTCTCTTTCCGTCAGTTTTTGAAGGACTCTCAATAGCAGCACTTGAAGCCCAGGCCAATGGTGTGACATTCCTTGCCTCGGAGGGAGTTGTTCCGGAAGAACTAAGGATGAATGACAATTTTAAATTCTTCTCTCTTGATAAGAGTCCGGAGGAATGGTCCGAGATGATCAAAAAGATGAAGGGCCTAAGGCGTACAGAGCCGGAGATTATATATAAAAATTTTACCGAAAAAGGGTATGAGATAAGCACTGAGGCTAAAAGACTTGAAAGGCTGCTAAGCGAATAAATGGAAAAGTTTCAGATAGTGGAAATAACACAGGAGCAAAATCATGCGGGAACCAAGGCAACGGCGGACATTGCGCGGATAGCTGATGGTCTCGGGTTTGTCCGTGTCCCTGTTTCAATGGATACAGCGGTTGATAACGCATTCGGAAAGGCAAGACGCCAGGCGGGGTATCTTAGAGACTGGAAAAAGGCATATAAAGTAATAAAGGATAACTCGGTCCTTCTCCTTCAGCATCCGTTTCATCATAAGCAGCTTACAAGGGATAAAACACTAAGGCGCCTTAAGAACGAAAAACATGTCAGGATAATAGCGCTTATACATGACGTGGAAGAGCTGAGGGCCTTCAGATATAACGATTATTACGCAGCAGAGTTCGAAACAATGGTAGAACTGGCAGATGTCTTCATCGTGCATAACGATTCAATGAAAATATGGTTTGCTGAAAAAGGAATACCGGACGAAAAGCTTATCCCGCTTGAGATATTCGACTATCTTTACGATACATCCGCTAACATGGAATATGAAAAGACAGCCAGCATCACTATTGCGGGTAATCTTGATACTGAGAAATGCGGTTATATCGGGCATCTTGATGAGCTTAAAAGAGTGCGGATAGATCTGTATGGTCCCAATTATGATGAAAGACTGAACGCATGTGACAACATATGCTATCACGGCTCGTTTCCGTCAGATGAAGTTCCGTACAGATTGAATAAGGGCTTTGGTCTTGTATGGGACGGAGAGAGCATTGATGGCTGCAGAGGTCTTTCAGGACAATATTTAAGATACAATAATCCGCACAAGCTTTCTCTTTATCTTGCTTCCGGCATTCCGGTGATCATCTGGAATGAAGCAGCCGAGGCGGAATTTGTAAGAACAAATAAAGTTGGTCTGTGTGTGGACAGCTTAAATGAACTTAAGGAGCGCCTTGAGCTTTTAGGCGAAGAGGAGCATTCGGAAATAAAGAAAAATGTTGACGCTGTTAAAGCAAAGCTTACCGCCGGCTACTACGCGGATAGCGCGCTGAAGAAAGCAGTGGAGTATTTGGACGAAAAGCATTGAACGAACTTATCTTAAGACGGAATGATACATACACCATCATGTCAGGACTTACCGGAAGGGAAGTCATATTTTTGATCGCCGTCAATCTTAAAATGCTCGTTGAGCTGACAACCTTTACAGTGATACCTTATATGATAGGAGAAGATCTGATATCTATAGTATTTAAGATTTTTTCATATACATCGTATCTCATTGCTGTTCTTACGCTTTTTTTAGTTCCGAGGCTCACAGTTTCCGAGATTGCAAGGATATTTATCCTCCTTGGCATTACCGCGATAGGAAGCTATTTTTCCGGCAATGAGGTATTTTTGACCCTCATTTTCATTTACGGGGCAAAGGACCTTGATCTTGAAAAGATATTCAGGATAACGGGAAGTATATACATCATATACTTCCTGCTGACAATCTTTGCTGCACTTACCGGCATAATAGAGAACTGGGATTTCATGCAGGAGGCAATAAGGCCGAGGTGGGCGGTAGGCTATACCTGGCCCACATACACCTCCAGCGTTCTGTTTATGGCAATACTCATATTCTGTTATCTGAAGAAGGACAGACTCAACCTGATATGGGTGGCAGTTCTGGAGCTCTTCAATTTCTGGCTCTTTACATATACAGATTCGCGTGCGGGAATGGCGCTTGCCGCCTTAGTCCCAATAGTTTTCTATCTGCTCAAGCTCAAGAAAAACAATATGATCTGCGGAAAAGCGGAACAGGTGGCAAAATGGGCTTTCCCTATCTTTGCCGTACTGGTATTTGCTATTGTCTTTTTATATGACGGCTCCGGATTCTTAGAGAAGCTGAACCTCACTCTTTCAAGAAGGCTTTCATACGCACAGACCGGCCTTGCTGACTACGGCGTACACCTCTTCGGCCAGAAGATAGAATGGGCCGGATGGGGCGGGATAGGCCACGTTTTTACCAAGCTCAATGCGGAATATAATTTTGTTGACATTTCATATGTAAAGCTGCTGCTGGAAAACGGCATTATCGTCTGGCTCGCCATCATGGCAGGATGGACTATGGCAAGCCTTAAAGCATATAAGCAGGGAAAAAGATATCTTGTGTGGGCATTGTTCTTCATAGCTTTGTATTGCACGGTGGAACAGTGGATGATAAACATAGGAATGAATCCGTTCCTGATATTCACAGCCTGCATTTTATATAAAAACGAAAAAGCTATTGTTCAGGAAAAAGGATAGGGGCATGACACAGACAAAAACGAACTATATTTCCTATTTATCTGTAATATCAGCTATAGCTGTGGTATATCTGCACGCAAACAGCTGCTTCTGGAATTTTGAAAAAAGCAGCACCTGGATCAGCGCTAATATAATAGAAAGCGTTTTTTATTTTGCGGTCCCGGTTTTTTTTATGATATCCGGAGCCACTCTGCTTGACTATAATGAAAGATACAGCACAAAAACTTTTTTTATAAAAAGAGCTAAAAAGACGCTGATCCCCTACCTTGTATGGAGTATTATAGGTCTTTTGTTCAGTGTGTTTTTAGCCAAAGTAATATCCATTTCAGACCTTTCGGCAGGATATGTCGTAGAGGCGCTGCTTGAAGGGACATCCGTAGCCAGTCTTTACTGGTTCTTCCCGGCACTTTTCTGCGTTTATCTGGCAATACCTCCGCTGGCAGCAATACCTAAAGAGAAAAAGATAAAGATATTCACATATATCGCGATATTGTGCCTGGTACTTAACATAGGAATTCCATTTATTCTTGCTGTCAGCGGTTCGTACTACACATTTCCGTTGTTCATGAGCATAGGAAGCGGATATCTTTTTTATACTATTGTCGGATATCTGTTCAGAGAGCTCACCTTCCGGCCGGCATTCAGGGCGATCATATATGTTCTGGGGATAGGCGGGCTTATCACACAGGTGGTAGGCACACAGCTTTTGTCTTACAGCACGGGCTGGATAAATGAAACCTTCAAAGGGTATACAAATCTCACCTGCGTTTTATATTCAGCTTCTGTTTTTATTTTTATAAAAAACATTTTCGTAAGAACACATAAAAACGGCCGGGAAAATCTGCTGGATAGACTTGTGGGCAGAATGAGTAAATATACTATGGCGATATATATGCTGCACTGGTATTTTCTCAAGGCATTTGAAGGAATCTTGCATATTGATGAGACTCTGCTGGCATACAGGCTTATTTCGCCTGTTTTTGCAATAGCTTTGAGTATGGGGCTAACCTTTTTGATGCGGAAGATACCGGTAGTAAGAAATATAGTGCCAGACTAAGTACGGAGTGCGCAGATGAAGCTTGGTTACACCGAAAACAGAATAGAGTGGCTGGATCTGATCAAGGGTTTTTTAGCCATGTGCGTTATTCTTTCCCATACCAACGGCACACCGGAGTTATATCATGTTCTGGATTCCTTCATGCTGCTGCCGGGATTTTTTATTGTTTCAGGCTATGTATGCAGAATAGACAGGGCGCACATAGGAAAGTTTTTTGGCAACAGGATTTTAAAGCTGTTTATCCTGTATGTCATATGGACATTTATTCCTCCGTTCCTCACAGCAGGTAACTGGAGGAACATCATTGCCGATCCGGTAAATATATTGAGAATACTTAAAAACTGCGTGATAGAAATAATAAAGGGATCATCTTTGTGGTTTGTGGCATGCCTCATTATTGTTATGCTGATATTTGGCATATTGTATCTTATATCAAGAAACAATCTAATTGTGATGGGGATATTGAGCCTTATTATTTTCTGTGTGGGATTGATCTTTGCCCGTGAGGGAGAGATGTTTTACTGGAGCGCTGATACGGCACTGGTAGGGCAGTTGTTTTTTGTTACAGGCTATGTGCTTAATCAGAAAAATGTTTTTCAGAGTGAGTTTTATCTGAAAAACGAGAAGCTGCTCAGATATCTGTTTACATTGGCGTATATCTTAACGATGGTACTCGGAACGGTACTGGTTGGAAAAATATCTATAGATATGGCACTTAACACATATCACAATAAACTGATGACAGTCATCGGTTTCATAACGGCAAACGGCATGCTTATACTATGGGCAAGAAGGATAGAAAAAATAGGTTTTATTAATTATATCGGCAGCCATTCCCTGATATATTTTGCTCTCGGAAGTCTTTATACGGGAACTGTTCTGAAAGTATTCTACTGGCTGGCTGATAAAACAGGTTCGCCGCTGCTCGCAGATCACTACTTCATAAATCCTTTAACTGTTATCATCTGCGCGGCATTCACTATGATCCCTTGTCTGATAATAGACAGATGGGCGCCTGTGCTGAATGGAAAGTTCAGGCTTTTTAAATGATATCCCGACATATTGACAGCAAAATGTTTATAAAAATTTAATAATTGGAAGAGTCATATTTATTGATAATAGCCACCATATATTGTAGAATGTCCAAGATACACTAATATATATTGTGGGTTTGTTTTCCGGTCATGAAATATAGTACTTACGGTAAAAAGAGATTTTTTATAACGGCGGGTATGATTCTCATGCTTGCCCTGTTAGTCTTGTTCATACCTGCAAAGGCTGATGAAAACACATACAAGTGGAAAACACCGGTTGACGGTTCATATACCGGCCTTGCTCAGGAAGAGGACGGAACATGGTTCTATGTTAAGAATGGAAGGATAGACTGGGGGTTCTGCGGTCTGATAAATTACTGGGGAACATGGTTTTATGTAAATGACGGCTATATTGACTGGTCATACTGCAACCTGGTGCAGAATTACGGCATGTGGTTTTATGTAGACCACGGCAAGATCAGCTGGACCACCGATACCCTTGCACAGGTGAATGGTCAGGGGCAATGGTATAAGGTAACTGACAGCATGATAGACTGGGGCTTTAAGGGACTCACACAATATGGCGAAAACTGGTTCTATCTTGAAAACGGACAGATCAACTGGGGATATAACGGACTTTGCCCCAACTATGGAATGTGGTTTTATGTATCGGGCGGATGGATAGACTGGTCATACAGCGGTCCGGCATATTATCAGGGGAGCCTTTTTCATGTAAATAACGCCCTCCTGGACTGGGGCTTCAGCAAAAATATAGAATACTGGGGCTATACATACGAAGTTAAGAACGGACGCATAGTAAAAGGCTGGGTTCCGTATTACGGCACTTTCTATTATTCTCTCGACGGAAAAGCCGCAACGGAGACACATGATATCGGCGGAAGACTTGAGGTCTTTACAACTGACGGAAGATATATAAACACCTGGGGGATGGACCAGGCGGCTGCGTATTACAACAGTTACACACAATATCTGATACTCGTAAGCTTAAGTGATAGAGTAACAAAGATATATCAGAGAAACGGAAACAGCTGGGTTCCCGTGCAGGCTTATCTGTGCACGGTTGGCAATACATCAAGGGGATGGGGCACTGTTAAAGGCGACTTCTACATTGGCTATTCCTCCTGGAATAATCCCGTAAAAAGAGGATTTTCATTTGAGGACAGTGAAGGCCACACCCTTTATTTCTGGACAAGATTCTGCGACAGCTTTTTATTCCATTCCATCCTCTATGACAGGGACACATATAACGAAAGCGTATATGGGAATGCCCTTGGAGAGGAGCTTTCGCACGGATGTGTAAGGATGCGTGCGGAAAACGCAAGATGGATATATGAAAACATACCGGACGGAACAAGAGTATTAGTTTATTAAAGGAAGATAATGGAAGAAGAAATGAGGGATATGTTAAAAGAGAAGATATTCGCAAATTGGCAGGGAGTGCTTTTATTATTATCTGTATTCGTGTTTGCTGTTTTCCTGATCTCGGTTAATATTGCCAAGGCAGATGAGGACACTCAAACCTCCGGGTTGGATATCATAGATCGTAAGGACGAGACTGTATTTGATAATAAAAAGGAAAATGCCGACTTTACTATCACCGAAAATGAAAGTATCACTCCTGATGAGACCGATACGGATGAATATCATTGGGTCACACCTGTTCCGGAAGGCTACACAGGTCTGGCACTGGAAGAGGATGGAACCTGGTACTATCTTGAAAACGGAAGTCCTGCACTATACTACACAAACCTGGTTCTTTATAACGGGAAATGGTTCTATGTGGAAAACGGAATACTGGACTGGGATGCAGATACTCTTACCCGTCTTGACGGCAGAGGGGACTGGTATAAGGTGAAAAACGGTACGATAGACTGGGACTATACCGGCCTTACATATTTCCAGGTTACGAATAACTGGTATTATATCAAAAATGGTGTCATCGATTGGAGCTTCACAGGACTGTCATTTATCAACGATAACTGGTGGTATGTGAAGAAAGGCATGATCGACTGGAACTATCGCGGACTTTTTTATTATTTTAGCAGCTGGTGGTATATTAATGGCGGAAAGATCGACTGGTCATATTGTAATCTTGTGCAGAATTACGGAATGTGGTTTTATATTGATCATGGAGCGATAAACTGGAATACATGCACGTTGGCACAGGTGAACGGAAACGGACAGTGGTACAAAGTCACTAACGGAATGATCGACTGGGATTATAACGGTCTTTTCTTCTATTCAAACACCTGGTTTAATATTACAAATGGGCAGGTAAACTGGAATGACAACCTTGTTCTTGGATGGGATAACGTCTGGTACTATGTAAGCGGCGGATATATTAAATGGAACTATACCGGGCTTGTAAGGTATGGTTCTGACTGGTGGTATGTTCAGGACAGCATCCTGAAATGGGGTTATTACGGAAAAGTAAAGCATCCTTTTGAAGACAGAGAGATCGATGTGGAGAACAGCAGGGCAATACTCGGAAAAGGCGGGCTTAGTCCGGAGGTGGAACAGAAAGCACGAAATGTGCTTAATGCTGTTGGCAATCATCTTTGGGGAGCCTACCAATGGGCACAGATGCAATATGAAACGAATGCAGCTGATTCCAATATCCGTGTTGATGTTTATGCAAATTATGGTCTGACATATCATAAGGGTAACTGTTATGTTATGGCCGGTACCCTTGTTGCGCTTGCAAGGACTCTGGGATATGAAGCGTATCAGATATCAGGAGGGGTAAGGAACAGATACGGCGGCCTTTCTCCTCATTCATGGGCTGAGATATACATTGACGGAGCCTTTTATATCTTTGACCCGGACTTTGCATGGGAAACAGGCAGGAGTGGGTGGCAGCTATACTATGGTCAGCCCGGCACATGGCAATACGCAGAGTATTACAGAATGGGAAGCTGATGCGATAAAAGTTTTTTAGTTTTACAGAAAGAAGGAGTTTGGAAATTGGGTAAGATAATCAGAACAGTATTTATAACATTATTAGTTGTGATAATAAGTGTTTTTGCGTGCTCATGCGGCATGAAGGAGGATAAGACACCCGAGTCAGGCACTTCTTCCGAAAAGGTTGAGGCAGCACAAAAAAAGGAAGAAGAGAAAAAAAAGAAAGAGGCGGAAGAAAAGGCTAAAGCTGCAGCTGAGGCGGCAGCCGCAGCTGCTGCAGAAGAAGAGGCCAAACAGCAGGCGGCATGGGAGGCTTATCAGGAGCAGATGTGGCAGCAGGAACAGGAATACAGATCAAATATTGACAACGGTTCGGGTAATTCACAATCATACGGCGGAAATGACGCCGGATGTGTGGGTGATGACGCTTTATTCAATTAAGGCCATATAAATGAAGAGGATAGCTTACTTATCTTATATTCGCGTAGCAGCATGTTTTGCTATAGTATTGCTGCATACTGTGGATGTAGCCGTAATGCTTTATAAAGACAAGCTTACAACAGGCGCGATCAATGCATCACTTGGCATAGTTTACTGTATGATGTGGGCTGTGCCTTGTTTTGTCATGGTAACAGGAGCTCTTCTTCTTGACAAAAATAGAGATATCACTATCAAAAAAACATTTTCAAAATATATATTAAGGATAGTGATCGCGCTTGTTGCCTTTTCCGTTATTTTCGCTCTTTTTGATATGCTTATGAACCGGGAACCGTTTGGCGCGGGATTTCTTTTGACTGCCCTGAAAAATGCCGTGACGGGAGAGGGCTGGGCGCATATGTGGTACCTGTATCTTCTCATCGGACTGTATCTGTTGATGATATTTTATAAGCTTATTGCAGACCACGCGAAAGATAAACAGTACAGATATCTGTTGCTTATATATTTCATTTTTCTGTCCGTATTGCCGCTTACAGGTATGCTTGATCTGAAGATAGGTTTTTATATACATATTTCAACGATATATCCTTTCTATCTTTTCGCAGGTCATGCCATAAACAGCGGTAAGCTCCGGCTGTCCCCCGCACTGTGTATCATACTGGCATTTGCCGGTGTTGGCGGGCTTATAGGGTCAACCATATTAGATTCAGGATCTCCGGTTATTTCAAAAGGAAACCTTCTTGGATATTCATCGGTTTTTGTCATCCTTCTGTCCATGGCTGTCTTTGCGGCTTTCAGCCATCTTAAAGACAGAGGACGAAAGCAGATAACTGCATCAGGTGATGCCGGCGCAGGATACGTATTAAAGGAAGATGGAAGAGATGTGAAAGAGGCTGGTCCGGGTTTTATAAAAAGATTCATACTGGAGGCAGATAGGTGTTCATTTGGTATTTACCTTATACACATGATCTTTGTGAGACTGGTTTTCCGTTACTGGAAGCTTAATCCTTACGCAACAGAGCCTACCATCCTCATTTTTATAGGTGTTACCATCGCAATATTTTTAGTATCCTTCGGAATAACATATATTCTAAAACTGATACCCGGTGTTAAAAAAATATTATGATCTGATCGAAAGGAAGTTTGCAGGTGAAGCCTTTTTTTGATGTATTTCCCACACTTAAGCTGAATAATGAACTGACCAGAACAATGGAAACCGTCAAGGTGGAGTCCGTGAACCTGGTGCGGCAGGGCGGCTTTTTAAGAGTTCGCCTTACCGGCATAGAATATATTTCAGAAGAAGCTCTGAATACGATTAAAGCTGCCATTAATGAACAGGTCCTTAAGTACAGCCGGAAGGTTGATATGATCTATACCGCTGAGACTTTTGTAAAGACTGAGGACGCTCCTGTACCCGACAGCAATGAGACACTTGATACAGCTTTTGTAAAAACACCTGCATCTGCAGGCATCAGAAGCAGCTCCGCGGGTTATGACCCGTCAGAGGAGTATGAATTTGTTTCATATAGCGCCGGAAAACCTGCTTCTTCGTCATATTCTCCGGGAGGCGGTGGAAACGGTTCAGGCAAAAGAAAATATACTTCAAAAAAGAAAAAAACAGATCCCGGAATGATATATGGCAGGACCTTCGAAGGAAAGTCAGTCGATATGGGAGATATAATAGCTGAAAATGAGAATGTTGTTATCAGAGGTGAGATATTTTCAAGCGATACAAATATAACAAAAAACGGATTCCAGATATTAAAGATTGGCGTTACGGACAGGAAAAACAGTGTATCTATGAAGATATTCATAAAGGAGGGGGAGGAAGACCTCAAAGAGAAACTCTCTGTCGGAACGATGATCGAGGCATACGGCAGGATGGAATATGACAACTTTGAGGGTGAAGTGATGATGACCCGCGTAAACGGGATCCGTCAGATCCGTGAAGAGAAGAATGTGCGCATGGATGCTTCCGGCAAAAAAAGAGTAGAGCTTCACCTTCACACTCAGTACTCAGACATGGATGCAACAACATCTATAGACAAGCTGATAGACAGAGCTATCAGCTGGGGACATAAAGCTGTTGCTATTACAGACCATGGCGTCGTACACGGCTTTACTGACGCTTTTCATAAACTGAATGCAACAGGAGATAACGATCTTAAAATAATATACGGCATGGAAGGCTATATTGTTGATGATATGGATTTTCCGGTAGTGCGGGATCCCGGATCTGAAGAAGATATTGTTTTGAGAAGGCAGAGCGCCATTTGCGATGAGCACCCGCAGCTTCCTGATCCGGATGAGGAAGAGGCGATAGCCAGGGTCAAAAAAAAGAAATATCATCATATCATCCTCCTTGCCAAAAACGAGACCGGAAGGAAGAATCTTTACCGTCTTGTTTCATATTCTCATGTTAATTATTTCAAAAAGAGACCGAGGATACCAAAGAGTGTGCTAAACAAGTACAGGGAAGGTCTTATATTGGGCAGTGCCTGCGTTGCGGGAGAGCTATATGACGCGCTGCTTTCGGGGGAAAGCAACGAACGCATAAAAGAGCTTGTGGACTATTACGATTACCTTGAGATACAGCCGGTAGGCAACAATTACTACCTTGTGCGGAATTTTGAAAAGGGCATAACATCCGGAAAATATGTAAAAAGCATAGAAGATATCCAATTGCTCAATAAAAAGATCTGCAATCTGGGGGACAGGTACGGCAAGAAGGTAGTGGCAACCTGTGATGTGCACTTTTTAGATCCCGAGGATGAGGTGTACAGGCGTATAATCATGGACAGTCAGAAGTTTGCTGACGCCGATGAGCAGCCGCCGCTGTATTACCGAACAACGGAAGAGATGCTCGCGGAATTCGACTACCTTGGTAAGGAGAAAGCAAGAGAAATAGTTATAGATAATACTAATGAGATCGCGGATATGATAGAACGGATTGAGCCTGTAAGACCTGACAAGTGTCCGCCGGTAATAGCTGATTCGGATGAGAATCTCAGAAAGATCTGCTATTCCACCGCTCGTGAGCTTTATGGCAGCGAGCTGCCGGAGATAGTTGTTGAAAGGCTTGAAAAGGAGCTGAATTCGATCATCTCCAACGGATATTCAGTGATGTATATAATAGCCAGAGAACTTGTTCAGAAAAGTATTTCAGACGGTTATCTGGTCGGGTCAAGAGGCAGTGTAGGTTCATCCCTGGCCGCCACTTTTGCGGGGATCACGGAGGTGAATCCCCTTAAACCGCATTACAGGTGTCCGTCCTGCAGATACTCTGATTTTGATTCAGATGAAGTGGAAAAATATGCCGGTGGTGCAGGCTGTGATATGCCTGATAAGGAATGTCCTGTTTGCGGCGCCATGCTTGAAAAAGACGGGTTTGATATTCCATTTGAGACATTCCTTGGTTTTAAAGGCGATAAAGAGCCTGATATCGACCTTAATTTTTCCGGTGAATACCAGTCAAAAGCACATGACTATACTGAGGTTATATTCGGAAAGGGGCATACCTTCAGGGCAGGAACGATAACAAAGCTTCAGGAGAAGACCGCATTCGGATTTGTTAAAGGCTATTTCGAGCGGCATAATGAATCGATAAGAAAGTGTGAAACAGACAGGCTTTTAAAGGGTTGCACCGGTGTGAAACGCAGTACAGGCCAGCATCCCGGAGGTATAATCGTACTGCCGCACAACGAAGAGATATATTCCTTCACTCCGGTACAGTTTCCGGCAAATGATCCCGGAAAGCAGACCGTGACCACGCATTTTGAATATCACAGCATTGAGCACAACCTTCTAAAGCTGGATATACTGGGCCATGACGATCCGACAATGATCAAGGTTCTTGAGGATCTTACAGGCTTCAGCGCGAAAAACATCAAGCTTGATGATAAAAATGTGATGAAGCTTTTTGAGGATACTGCCATACTGAATATAACGCCGGAAAGCATCGAACATCCGCTCGGGACGCTTGGCGTACCGGAATTCGGCACAGATTTTGTTATGCAGATGCTTGCGGAGACCAAGCCCAGGAATTTCTCTGATCTTGTAAGGATCGCCGGTCTTTCGCACGGAACGGATGTGTGGCTCGATAATGCGGAAACTCTTATCAAGGACGGGAAGGCAAGCCTCTCCACCTGTATATGCACAAGGGATGATATTATGACATACCTTATACACAAGGGGGTGGAGCCATCAATTGCTTTTGACATAATGGAGGCTGTAAGAAAGGGCAAGGTTGCCGCCGGAAGCGCTAAAAAGTGGCCGGAATGGGAAAAGGCGATGAAGGAATGCGGAGTCCCGGACTGGTATCTTTGGTCATGTACAAGAATACAATATATGTTCCCAAAGGCACATGCTGTTGCCTATGTCATGATGGCTTACAGGATAGCATATTATAAAATCTTCTTTCCGCTGGAATACTATGCCGCATTTTTCAGTATCAGAGCATCTTCGTTTGACTATGAGAAAATGTGCATGGGCAAGGAACACCTTCTTCAGGAAATGGAGCTTATAAAGGGACGTATCACAAGAGATGAGGCAAGTCCCAAAGATGAAGACCTGCTTAAATATATGTATAATGTGCTCGAAATGTATGAACGTGGATTTGAATTCACGCCTATAGATATTTACAGCGCCGGGGCGTCAAGATTCAGGATAATTGACGGAAAGCTGATGCCGTCGTTTGAATCCATTGACGGAATGGGGTCAAAAGCCGCTCAGGCGCTTGAGGAGGAGGCCTCAAAGGGTAAGTTCACCTCCAGAGAGGATATAAGGATAAGAGCCAAATTGTCTTCGACCCTTACTGAATACCTTTATGAGCTCGGACTCTTAGGCAGTCTTCCGGAGTCAAGCCAGATGTCCATAATGGATTTTCTGTCCGTGAAATAAAATCCTTTTTACAGAAGGGATAAAAAAATATATAATCTACGATAATAAAGAAAAGATTGGAGAATTACTATGTTTATACATGAAAGAGAGTTGTGCATTCAGTGTTCGGCATGTATCAATGAATGTCCCTGTTCCTGCCTTAAGCTGGAGGATAATACCATCAAGCATGATGCTTCAAGGTGTATGTGGTGCGGACACTGCCTGAGTGTCTGTCCGCGGGATGCCATTATGATAGACGGCGACGGATATAATGTTGAAGATGTGGAGGAATTTCAGTTTTTTAAGAAATCCACCCCGGATATGATAAGAAGAGATATCATGATGAGAAGGAGTGTAAGGAGCTTTGATGATACTCCTGTTTCAGATGATGAACTGGAGAGGATAATAGAAGCTGCCAAATATGCCCCCACAGCAAGGAATCGTCAGAATAATATGCTTAAGATAGTGACTGATGCTGAAGAAAGAGCAGCGGTGCTTGAGGATCTCATGGAGCAGTCAATGAAGATCGGCGAAGAACTCAAACATACAGACCTGCAGCGCTCAGCTATATATCTGAATAAATATGAAAAATATAAAGAGGATGGCAGCGACGGACTTTTTTATGACGCGCCATTGATGGTCTTTGTATTTTCGGACACTGACATTGACGGGGCGATATGCGCCGCCACCATGGGTCAGGTAATAGGTTCGCTTGGGCTTGGCTTTTGCTATGTGCGTCTTGCTGCCGATCCCATGAACACTGAGGAACTTCGTGCTAAATACAATATCCCTGAAGACCGGCACTGCGTGATAGCGCTTGCTGTAGGCACAGGCAAAACTGAATATTTTTGCTCTGTACCGAGAAAGGATCTGCCTCTTTTATGATAATACGGAGAGAAAATGATATTTGTAACCGGCGATACACACAGAACGCTTGATATAAAAAAAATAGACGAGGAAAACTTTCCGGAGCAAAAGCTTCTGACCCGCGATGATATGCTTATCATTGCGGGCGATTTTGGCGGGGTATGGACAGGCGATGATGGCGATGATGAGGTCCTTTCAATGCATGATAACCGTACCTATACAACACTTTTTGTCGGCGGAAACCACGAAAACTATGACGCCATATATAAATATCCGGTGGAGATGTGGAACGGCGGTAAAATACACAGGATAAGAGATAATGTGATACATCTGATGAACGGGCAGGTTTTTACGCTTGAAGGCCGCAAATTCTTTGTTATGGGCGGCGCAACAAGCGTGGATAAGATCTGGAGGGAAGAAGGGGTCAGCTGGTGGCCTCAGGAGGAGCCGTCTGAAGATGAATTCAGGGAAGCATTTGACAATCTGGCTAAGGTCCAGAATAAAGTGGATTATATAATAACGCACACTCTTCCGGAAAAGGTAAGGAACAAGGTGTTTTCTGTATACAGCGATTTCCTGAATTATGACAGTGGTGTTGAAAAATTCCTTAATCTTATAATCGAAAATATTTACTATGACAAATGGTTCTCCGGTCATATTCATATTGATCGTGAATTTCCGGAATACAAGATAAGAATTCTATATAACGGAGTCGTAAAGCTGTAAAAAAGAGACCGGAAGCCTTTCCGGTCTCTTTTTTTTTGCGCAGCTCGTACGAGAATTGAACTCGTGATTCCGCCTTGAGAGGGCGGCGTCTTAACCACTTGACCAACGAGCCTTGTGTCATGAACTGACGTGCCTTAACAGTATATGATAAGGCTAATTAAATTTCAAGAGTAAATTATTGCACCGTAAACCGCGTGTGAAATCTGCCTTCCCCCTCCGGGGGAAGGTGGCGACGGAGGCGACGGATGAGGGGGATAGTGTATGTGAAATCCACTATCCCCACCTTGTAGCATATATACCTCCGGACGACAGGTGTCGGTTTAATCACCCGTCGCATATATGCAGCTTCGGCGGGGATTCATATCATGCCGGATCGCGTCAAAAGCCGGAGAAAGGTATTAGAACCACAGGCGAAGGAAGCACGCGCCCGAAAATATATATGAAGCGAGCCGGTATTGATGCTGATACTTCTACAATCCCGCCTCAATGCATATATATCTCTGTGTGACGAGTGCCGGGTT
>JAZRZO010000089.1:0-21212 GCA_045601405.1 Lachnospiraceae bacterium
AAAGAAGTAAACAACTTCTTTCCCTGCCTTCCCGACGAGGGACGGGTGTGGGCAGAGCCCACAAAATAAAACTGGCCCCAGCAAAATAGCCGGGGCTAATGTTTCAATTTTTTCGGGACATTTTCCAAAATGCTTGACACATTTTTCTTCTGCAATTTATAGTGTGTATGATAAAACCCGGCGAAGCAGCATATATATCGACGGATGACTAAGCCGGCACCTGTCGTCCGGAGGTATATATGCTTCGAGGCGGGATAGTTGATTTCACATATCCGGAATAAATTCTACTTTTCCACGATCTGGCGGGTTTCCCTGGCGATCATCAGCTCTTCATTCGTCGGGACAACAAGCACCTTTATCTTAGAATCATCAGTGCTGATGACCTGCTCTTTTCCCCTTACCTTATTCTTTTTCTCATCTATCTCTACTCCGAGATATCCGAAGTGACTCATTATCTGCGCTCTGACATCCGGGTCGTTTTCCCCTACTCCTGCCGTAAAGGCAATGGCATCAACGCCGTCCATCACGGCTATATATCCGCCGATGTAGCCTGTAACCTTGCGGGCAAAGGCATTTTTAGCAAGCAATGCCATTTCATCACCCTTTTCAATAGCGGCATCAATATCTCTGAAGTCCGATGAAAGACCCGATATTCCAAGAATACCTGATTTTTTATTAAGGATGTCCAGCACCTCTCCCATCTTAAGACCTTCCTTGGCCGCTATAAATTCCAGCACGCCCGGATCTATCGAGCCTGAGCGCGTTCCCATCACAAGACCCATAAGAGGGGTAAGACCCATTGAGGTTTCCACTGACTTTCCGTTTTCGACAGCGCAGATCGAGGCGCCGTTTCCAAGATGGCATACTATTATCTTTGAACTATTATAATCTATCCCCAGGATCTCTGCCGTTCTCTTTGATACATAAGAATGCGATGTGCCGTGAAACCCGTATTTTCTCACACCGTATTTCTTGTAGTATTCATACGGTATACCGTAGATATATGCCTCCGGCGGCATTGTCTGATGAAAAGCAGTGTCAAACACACCCACCATCGGCGTGTCAGGCATAAGTTCCCTGCAGGCATTCACGCCTATCACATTTGCCGGATTGTGCAGTGGCGCAAGATCATTACACTTCTCCACCTCTTTCAGCATTTCATCTGTTATGAGCGCCGAACCGGCAAACTTCTCTCCTCCGTGCACCATCCTGTGTCCCACGGCTCCGATCTCCGAAAGATCAGAAATAACTCCGTTTTCCCTATCCGTCAGAGCCTCCAGTACCAAAGAGATACTTTTCTTATGATCCGGCTGGTCCACATCCTTAACTATTTTTTCTTTTCCCGGGATCTGGTAAGTGAATTTACCTCCATCTATTCCTATCCTTTCACACAGGCCCTTTGCAAGAACCTGTTCCGTGTCCGAATCGATAAGCTGGTATTTAAGTGATGAGCTTCCGCAATTGATTACTAATATCTTCATTTCTTTCCTCTTTTTATATATTTGTGCTCTCTGCAGCTTTCATTTCCTGTGCCTGAATAGCAGTCATCGCAACCGTTCCCACTATCTCATAGGCAAAGCAGCCCCTGCTGAGATCATTTACCGGCATTGAAAGCCCTTGAAGTATAGGCCCGTATGCATTAGCGCCCGCAAGACGCTGAACAAGCTTATATCCGATGTTTCCTGATTCAAGATCAGGGAACACCAATACATTAGCGTCACCCTTAAGAGGTGATGAAGGCGCCTTCATTTCCGCCACTTCAGGGATCAGTGCCGCATCAAGCTGCAGCTCACCGTCTATCAGGTATTCCGGATATTTTTCCCTCGCTATCCTTGCAGCCTCCTGTACCATGGTCACACGCTCATGCTCCGCGCTTCCATAGCTTGAGAACGAGAGCAGCGCGACCTTTGGCTCCTCATCCGCAAGGTGCGCAAAACTCTCGGCGGAAAGTTTTGCTATCTCAGCCATTTTTTCGGAATCCATCTCAGTGTTCACCACACAGTCCGCGAAAAGGAATAGTCCGTGGTCACCCATATTGCAGTGAGGAACCTCCATAATAAAAAAACCTGACACCGAGTTTATGCCTTTCTTGGTCTTTAAAAGCTGCAGTGCCGGCCTTATCGTATTCCCTGTTGAATGGCAGGCTCCGGATACCGCCCCATCCGCGTCCTGACACTTACACATAAGACACGCGTAGTACATATAGTCATTTTCTATCTGTTCTTTGGCTATCTCCGACGTTATGCCTCTGTCTCCTCTGAGTTCAACAAATTTGTCAATATATTTCTGTTTATTGGGATCATTGAACGGATTTACTATCCTGGCGCCGGAAATATCATATCCGGCCCCGTATTTCTCAATCTCTTCATCATTGCCGATGATAATAAGATCTGCCACATCAAGTGCAAGAATCTTTTCTGCCGCGTCAAATGTTCTTTTATCCATAGGTTCCGGCAGTACTATTGTTTTCTTATCAGCCCTTGCCCTCTCTATGATCTTTTCAAGAAATCCCACTTGTGCACCTCACTTTTTATAAAAATATATATAATTTTGGAAAAATCCACCACACAGTATTGTATATCTTTAAGGTTTTTTTTCAACATGGAATTGACCATTTATTTGTATTATTTAAAAAACATTCATTCAAAGTCAGTATTCCTCAGTAAAAAAATGTTCTGCACCTTTATTCTTGTATCCCGGAAAAGTGTCAAGATGTACCGTATGCAGACTGTTAAAAATATTCTTTTCTATATTTGGATTGACCTTTTTCAATTCTTTTATCAGAAGCTTGATCTCCTGTCTTTTGGAATCCCCGGTTCCGTCTTCAGACTTATATATCCTTTCCGTAAGTCTGCAGGCACACTGTATGAATTCAAGACTGTTATAGCGCGTCCATGCCAAGATGGCCTCTTCGTTCACACAATACAGCGGCCTTATAAGCTCCATTCCTTCAAAATTTGTGCTGTGAAGCTTGGGCATCATAGCCTGAAGCTGCGCCCCGTAAAACATGGCCATCACTGTGGTCTCTATCACATCGCTCATATGATGCCCAAGCGCGATCTTATTACAGCCCAGCTCTTTAGCCTTGGCATACAGATGCCCCCGCCTCATCCTTGCGCACAGATAGCACGGATTCTTTTCCGTATTATCAGCCACGCTAAAGATTCCGGTTGAAAAGATCGTTATAGGAATGCCAAGCAGCAAAGCATTTGCTTTTATTCTTTCGAGGTTTTCAGCGCTGTAACCGGGATCCATCACAAGAAACTCCAGTTCATACGGCACCTCCGAAAAACGCCGGAGCATCTGAAGCAGCTTCGCCATCAGCATGCTGTCCTTTCCTCCCGAAATGCAGACTGCTATTCTGTCTTTCGCCTGTATGAGCTCATATCTCTTTATCGCGGCGACAAAAGGGCTCCATATTTCCTTGCGGTATTTCTTTGATATGCTCTGTTCTGCTATCTGCTCTTTTGTAAGTTGTCTTTTCATGGTCTACTTATCAATATGATACTGGTAATTGTTACCTGCTCCGTCTATTCCCTTCTCATCCGTCTTTACAGCAAGCACCAGACATCTGTTTGACGGAAGGTCATAGATACATGTACTCAGCGTTATTATGTGATCGTCTGCCGTTACCTGTATGTCCCCCGCTATCACATCATTTGGGTATCCGTTGTTGTATATACTGGCTAAAAAAGCATTACGGTCTTCCCAGTTGTCGTTATTAAAATAGTACAGGATCAGCCTGTCACTGTAGGTTACTTCCGCAAATACCCTGTAGGTAAGCTCTCTGTCCGGGAGGTATATCTTTACCTCACGGTGGGAATAGAAAAAGTCCGGATCCATATAATGCTGCAGCGAAGTAAACATACTTCCGTCCGCGAGCTCATGTCCGTATATCACAGTATTAAATTCTTCAAATGTCTTCGAATTCATTGAAGCCTGGGTGTAGATAGAGCCGGGGAAGCCGTTATAATGATCTATTGTATTGTCGAGATAGTAGTCATCATACGGACCCCCCTGAAGAACGGGATAATCTATTATTGTTCCCGGTATCTTTATGTATGCGTAAACATCCGGATTTCTCTGCCAAAATACCGCAAAATCCACAGGTGATGTATAAGGTGCTTCCGTTTCCGGCTGCGTCTGCACGGTAGTGTTCTCTGTGGCCGGCGGGATCTCTTCCTTTTTTCGGCAGCCAAGCAGATATACCGTCATAAAAACTATGGCAGCAACCACTATCAGCGTGATGACCGAAAATATCACCTTTTTCTTTTTATCCAAGAACTCCCCTTTCCGCAAATTTCCGCCTCTGCTGAGCGCTTATATATCGCGCCTTCTCATCTTCCTGCAGCCCTCTTCATGGTCCGCCGGACATCCTACTTATTGAACACAAATAATCGTTCTCTGTCAATATGTATGAACACGGAATATATGGAGTGGAAAGGCTATTATCCCGTCGGGGCCGCATATATATCGACGGGCGACTAAACCGGCAAGTGTCGCTCCGAGATACATATGCAGCCTCGGCGGGGTTGTAAATTTTACCTGTAGTATTCCGCTCACCCGTCTGAACAAAAAAACAATTTGTTAAAGTAAGGGCGCGGACATATTCACTATGTCCGCGCCCTGTTGACCGTTATTAACATGAGCTGTTATCTTTGGCTCTTTCCTATCTCCAATCCTTTTTTGAATGCCTCAACATTGGGCGCAATGAGTTTTTCTTTATTAGCGAATTTATGCTCTATCCCCTTGATGATAACATCCTCCGGGACCGCGTCCGTATACCCAACATATACACCAAGCATTATGATATTAAGCGCTCTGTCATTACCCATGTCAAGAGCCATCTGTGTAACGGGCGCTGATATATATGAACCATTTTTGATAATGTCCCAATATACCACGAGGGAAAATGTCTTGTCAGATGATGACCATCTCTTCCGTGAAGGGATTTTTAAGCTCTGAGTCAAATTTATTCATAGCAACCATCCGGTACATCTCATCGGCAGCTATATTTTGAAGCAGCATCTTGTCAGCGCCTTCTTTTACGGCATCGGCAAGCTTTGTCACAAGCTTAAGCTCTGTATTTTTCTTTATCTCTGAAAGAAGTGCCTCTGAGTTTTTCCTGAACCCCAGTACTTTAACATATCTTATGCTGTCAGCACTATACATATCCTGCATATCGGCATCCGTTATCCCAAGTGCGATATGCATCAGTGCTCTGCTTGTTGTAGCCTTGTTTATATTTTTGGTCGCGAGCAGGTCTTTGAACTGAACGAATGACTTGAAGTCGTCCTTCAGATTGAGCATGCGGTTCGCAAGATCTTCGGATACTCCGAAGTATTTTGTAAGGTCCGCCGCCTCTTTTGCTTCCAGCAGCTTTGCGCCTACTATCAGCGAAAAGTCATCTCTGAATATCGGGAAGTATTCCAGATATCTGTCCATGAGTATATCAAGCGCGTATTCAGGAACGGTAGATGCCAGCGCGTTCATATCGTATTGGTTATATATCGCGTTCCTGATCGCTGTCGCTGAAGAAAAGCCCTCATTTATTGCTGTGTCATTATGCTCGGAAAGAAGTCTTGCCACTGGATCCGGCTTGATGCTGCTGCCAAGCTTTCTGAGCGCTTTCATGTATTCAACGCCCAGGATGTTGTTTGAGGTTTCCATTACCGTTACATATTCTCCGCCTAATATCTGCCCCACTGCTTTTGATCTTGCGGCAGCATGCGAAAGACCTTCTCTGAGGCCTTCTTTTAATATTTCCTTAAACTCTTCCGGCTCATCCACGAGCAGGTCGGCTATCTTCCCGAACTGGTCTGTTATGCCTTTTACCGCCTCATTGACTTCCTCTTTGGTGCCTTCAGGATCCATGTTGTCCAGACTTTCCGTGCCAAAGCAAAGATCATCCACTATCCCCAGCTTGTCCAGTATAGCCACGCCGCCATAAGCAAAATATTCAGCGCTTGCCGTGGCAAAGCACGACGGCAGCTCCAGCACAAGATCTGCTCCCGCGTCAAGCGCCATTCTTGCTCTTGAATACTTATCCAGTATCGTGGGCGCGCCTCTCTGAACATAGTTCCCGCTCATCACAACTATGATATAGTCGCTTTTTAAACGTTTTCTGGCTGTATTGATATGATATTCGTGTCCGTTATGGAACGGATTGTATTCCGCTATAATGCCTGTAACCTTCATATTGCGTCTCCTTAGATCTCAAACAACCGCGATGTGTCATTCTGTGCCAGTGTAACTATCTCAAAATCCCCAACTCTGTATTTATTATCTGACAGTTCGATCTCATTCTCAACCGCCATTTTTGCTATATCTCTTGTATTGTTCTCTCTGCTTATGTGCGCCAGCATTATATGCTTTATCTCATCATGAAGCAGCCTCGAAAGCATCATCCCCGATGCTTCATTGCTGAGGTGACCTCCGCTTCCGAGTATGCGCATTTTTACCGGATACGGATACGGTCCTGTCTGCAGCATCCTGATATCGTGATTTGCCTCAAGCATCAGCATATCCAGCCCTTTAAGCCCGTCAATAAGATATTCGTTATACTCTCCGAGGTCTGTGACAACTGCCGCGCTCTTTCCTCCGCCATCTAACCTGAAGCATACCGGCTCTGCCGCGTCATGGTCTATGCGCATAGCCCTGATATTGATATCCTTTATCCGGAACTCCTTGTCCGCCTCTATGGCGTTAAGCACCTCATGATCATATTTCCCGTGCGGGGAATAGTTTTTTACCGCCTCTATTGTCCCGGGGGTGGCATAAACCGGTATCTCTCGCGTGCGTTCAAGCACTCCCAGTGACGCGATATGGTCTGAATGCTCATGAGTTATCAGTATGGCGTCTATATCGTCCAGCGAGAGCGAGGCTTTCTTCAGTCCCTCGACCATCCTTTTTCGGGTTACCCCGGTATCTATCAGTATATGCGTGTTATCTGTTCCTATATAAGTGGCGTTCCCTGCCGAACCGCTTGCAATGTTCAATAATCTCATAATTATTTCTCTAAAGGAAACGTCAGGCATTTTGCCTGACGCTATTAAAAACTGTTTTAAAGAGGATTGATATTTGTTATCTCTTCAACATCGCTGCTTGGCGGTTCTTCCTCCTGAGCAAGAAATTGCTCTAATTCCGCCTCAGCCGAGGATGCGAAAATGCTCTTCTTTGGGCTGTGCTGTCCATATACAGGCTCCTGAAATTCCGGTTCAGTGGCAATGTCGGAATAGGGATCATAGAATGTCTCTTCATCGCTGATGGCATTGGCTGCAACTTCAACCGGTTCTGCCGTCGGCGAAGAGTGAAGCGCCTTCCTGTTCTGTGTCGTAATGTCAAGATTAGCCTCAAGGGAGCGGATAAGGCTGTCATATTTAACGGTCATTCCCTCGATCGAGCCTGAGAGGATCTCCTGTATGCTTGCAAGAGAGTCATCAGTATATTTCATTGCGGCCTTTCTTACTTCGTTTGCCTCCAGGGTTGCTCTGTCAAGGATATCCCCTGCCTTCTGAGTGGCATCTTCAATAACATTATTTGCTTCTTTGAATGCCTGCTGCATTATCTCATGTTCTGAAACCAGTGTTGATGTCATCTCGTTGGCCTTGCGCACCATTTCATCAGACTTATCCTGGGCATCCTTAAGAATGGCATCCCTGTTCGCGATGATCCGCTGATACTTTTTGATCTCATCCGGGATGCAGTGCTTAAGCTCAGCTATAAGCTCCTCAAGCTCATCCCTGTTTACTATAATCTTTGTGTTGGACAGGGTCTGATACTTGCACTCGTCAATGAATTCTTCGATCTCTTCGATGATTTGTTCAATTTTGCTCATTTTACTTTTCTCCGGAATCTGTTTTATTTCTATCTGAGTATTTCTTTTCTACTTTTCTCATTACTTTTTTCGGCACAAACTTGGATATATCGCCTCCAAAAGCCGCCACTTCCTTTACACCGCTTGAGCTGAGGTAGGCAAATTTAAGAGAAGTCGCAAGAAATATCGTATCTATCTCGGGATCAATGATCCGGTTTGTCTGAGCCATCTGGAGCTCGTAATCAAAATCCGTTACAGCCCTGAGCCCTCTGACGATAAAATTCGCCTTTTGTTTTTTCGCAAAATCTATAAGAAGCCCGTCAAAGGCCATAACCTTTACATTATTCAGGTCCGAAAGAGCGTCCCTGATCATATCCACTCTTTCCTGTGGCGTGAACAAAGGCACCTTTGAATTATTGATCAAAACCCCGACTATCAGTTCATCCACCATCTTGGCAGCGCGCCTGATTATATCTATATGCCCGTATGTTACCGGGTCAAATGTACCCGGATATATGGCTCTTTTTTTCATCAGCTAATCCCCAAGCTTTAAAAAGAAATGTTTATTTGTTTTATATACCTTTTCCCTGATCAGCGAAAAGCCTGTTTCCGCTATAAACTCCGGTTTAGTATCCCTGCCGGCTTCTATAATTATAAGAGAATCATCATCTATTATCCCTGATACTTTCAGTTCACTTAAAACCCTCTCTTCTATGCCCAAGCTATAGGGCGGATCCATGTAGACAATATCTATCCTTTGTTTTTCTGCCGAAAGCATGCTGATGGCTCTGATGGCATCGACAGGCATTACTCTCGCGTTTCCGGCCAGTCTGGTGAATTCAAGATTTCCCCTTATACACTTAAGCGCTTTAGGGTCTTTTTCCACAAAAAAAGAAATCAAAGCCCCTCTGCTCAATGCCTCGATCCCTATTCCGCCTGACCCGCTGAACAGATCCAGAAAACGACAGCCTGGTATATCCGGGCCGATGATATTGAAGAGGGTCTCTTTAATCCTATCCGTTGTCGGTCTTGTATCTAAGCCAGGAGCTGACTTTAGATTCAGTCTCCTGGCTTCGCCCGCAATAACTCTCAATATATTATTTATTCAGCAGTCTCTTCCGCTGCCTGTTCCGCTGCTTCAACAACTTCTTCCGCAGTTTCTTCTGCTGCTGCCTCTGCTGCCTCAACTGCTTCTTCCGCAGTTTCTTCTGCTGCTGCCTCTGCTGTCTCAACTGCTTCTTCCGCAGTTTCTTTTGCTGCTGCCTCTGCTGCCTCAACTGCTTCTTCCGCAGTTTCTTCTGCTGCTGCCTCCTCTTCCGGTATTTCATCCGGAACCAGGTCATCTTCAAAATCTCTTCTGCTGAGGCTTATTTTTTTCGCGTCTTCCTTAAAATCAACGATTTTCGCGTCTATAACCTGGCCAACCGTTAAAACGTCTGAAGGCTTCTTTACATGCTTCTTTGAAATCTGTGAAACATGAAGCAGCGCATCTATTCCCGGTTCAAGCTCTATGAACGCACCGAAATCAGCCATTCTCGCAACCTTTCCCGTTACGACAGTTCCGGGCTGGTATTTGTCTTTTGCGAGAACCCACGGGTTCTGATCCGGGAACTTGCTGCTCAGAGCAATCTTTCCGTCCTCAATGTTCTTGATGAACACGCGGATACGGTCACCGATGTTCACGATCGACTTAGGCGTATCAACACGTCCCCAGCTCATCTCTGAAATGTGAAGAAGACCATCTATGCCGCCAAGGTCGATGAACGCTCCGAATGCCGTAACTGATTTAACATCACCTTCGACGATGTCGTTTACCTGAAGCGTCTCAAGCAGTTCCTTGGCTCTTTCCATCTTTTCCTCGAGGATGAGTTTCTTTCTGTTACCGATTATCCTTCTCTTTGCAAGGTTGAACTCGGTAACTATCACCTGGATATCCTGATCGACATATTTGCTCAGATCCTTTTCGTAGATATCTGATACCAGACTTGCGGGAACAAATATCTTTGCTCCTTCATATCCTGTGATAAGGCCGCCGCTGGTTACCTTTTCGACTGTAACCGTAAGCACCTCTTTGTTTTCATATGCTTCCTCAACACGCTTGTTCGCCTTTTCCTCGCTGATACGTTTGAAGGAAAGCGCAACCTGACCGTCGCCGTCATTGACCTTTAATATTTTTGCTTCCATCGGGTCTCCGACCGAAACAACTGTTGTAAGGTCCAGGGATGGGTCATTTGAATATTCGTCTCGGGTGATTATCCCGTCTGACTTGTAGCCTATGTTGAGAACTATCTCGTCAGGCTTTACCGATATGACAGTGCCATCCACAATCTCCCCCGCACGTATTGTTTTGATCGATTCGTCGATCATCTGTTCAAAGCTTTTTTCCTCTGACATTAAGAAAAACCTCCTGAATAATATTATTCGGGGTCGATGCCCCTGCAGTAATACCTACGCTAATACCGGACTGCAGATGAGTGTTTGATAAATCACTGACTGTTTGTATATAGTAAGTATCTTTACAATACTGTCTGCAGATCTCGTACAGCTTCTGTGTATTCGAACTCATTTTGTCACCGATAACAAGCATCGTATCAACTTGCTCCGAAACAGACTCAGCTTCCTTTTGCCGAGCCTGTGTGGCATTGCAAACAGTATTTATATTGTTCATATAATACCCTTTTTTTGCTATTATTTCAACTATATATTGAAACTTGGACAGGTTAAAGGTGGTCTGAGCCACTACGCAGAGCCGTGTTTTTGGCGGCACATCAAAGGCATAGGCCTCTTCGACTGTTTTTATCACACAGACATCTCCGTTTACCCAACCCGTTATACCTTTTACCTCGGGATGGTCCTTATCGCCTATGATCACTATATAGTTTCCCTTTTCGCTTTCCCTGCTTACTATTTTGTGTATTTTTTTAACAAAAGGACAGGTCGCATCCGCTATCTCCACACCGGCTTTTTTCGCTTCCCCGTAAATCTCTTCCGGCGCCCCGTGCGAGCGGATGACAAGGACGGAGCCCGATATGCTCCTGATATCGTCCTTTTCATATATCACTCCAACACCCTTTTCCTCCAGCTCCTTAACGACCTCCGCGTTATGGATAATAGGTCCGTAGGTGTATATTTTTTTATTGCCGGCCTTTTCATCTATCTGTCTGTTTACAAGCTCTATTGCTCTTTCAACGCCAAAACAAAAGCCTGCGGTCTCTGCCAGTATCACCTTTCTTTCGTATTCTTCTTTCATTTCTTTTCCTCCTGTAAGGAAAAAACCTTTTCCGCCACTTCTTCTATCGTCATATGAGATGTGTCTATTTCCACCGCGTCGTCCGCTTTAACAAGCGGGGAATGCTCTCTGGTCATGTCGCTCGCATCTCTTTTTGCTATGTCTTTTTTTACTTTTTCAATGTCGCATTTCATTCCCTTTTCAATATATTCCTTGTGTCTGCGCTCCGCCCTTACATCTACGGAGGCTGTAAGATATATCTTTAGGTCTGCGTCCGGAAGCACCTTCGTACCTATATCCCGTCCATCCATCACGACATCATATTCCCCGGCTATCTTCTGCTGCAGACTTACAAGCCTTTCCCTCACAGCAATATATTTTGAGATGGATGACGCGGCAGTGCTTATCTCCTCTGTGCGTATTTTTTCCGAGACATTTTCACCTTCCAGCATCATGATCTGGTGTCCGCCTTCATATCGAACCTCTATTTCCGCATTCTCGCAGAGCCGCACCACCTCATTTTCACATGCCGGGGCAATGCCGTTTTTTTTGCAGTGGTAAGCAAGGGTCCTGTACATAGCTCCTGTATCCACATACTGAAAGCCTGTTTTCCTTGCCACCTCTTTCGCTATCGTGCTCTTTCCCGCCCCTGCCGGTCCGTCTATTGCTATCTGTCTCATCATTCTCCTTTCGCCGCGGCCCTTCCTGCCGCCATACCTGTCGAAAATGCTATCTGAAGGTTAAAGCCTCCCGTAAAAGCGTCCGCGTCTATTACCTCTCCCGCAAAATAGATCCTTTCATCAATCTTTGACCTCATCGTTTTGGAGTTTATCTCTTTAAGCTCCACACCTCCCGATGTAATGACCGCGGCGTTAAAGCCTGCCGTTCCCACAGGGGTGAACGAAACGTCTTTCAGGAGTCCCACAAGTCTTTTCCTTTCCTCTTTTCTTATATCATTAACTTTTTTATCAGGATCTATCCCGCTTCTTTTAACTATATACGGTATCATTTTTGACGGCAGGAGCTTTACAAGAGAATTTTTAAAGTACTTGTTCTGCATATCGGAAAAATCCCTCAGAACCCGTGTATCAAGCTGTTTTTCATCCAGCGCCGGTTTCAGGTCGATATGAAGGCTGTAGCCTGATGCGTCAGCATCGATATCTCTTGACACTATCGATGACGCGGTAAGAATCAACGGTCCGCTTACGCCATCTGCCGTGAACAGCATTTCTCCAAAGCCTTCGTACAGTCTTTTTTTATCTTTTTCAAGAACTGCCTTAACATTTCTGAGTGAAAGTCCTTCCAGCTCCGAAATATCCTCCTCGCTGCAGACCAGCGGAACGAGTGATGGCGCCGGCTTGTTTACACTGTGCCCGGCTGATCCCGCAAATATATAGCCGTCGCCTGTCGAGCCTGTGCTCTGATAGCTTAAGCCGCCGGTGGCAATGATCACAGCGTCCGCGTCTATGTCCGACAGTTTTTTTATCTCGCTGTTAAGTATGAGCTTAACCCCTGTTTTTTCAAGCCTTTTTACAAGAGCCCTTATTATATCCGATGACTTATCAGAAGCCGGGAAAACTCTTCCGCCTCTTTCCTCTTTAAGAGGAATCCCTTCTTCTTCAAAAAAAATGCGGGTATCCTCATTTGTGAATGAATATACCGCACTGTATAAAAATTTGCGCCCCCTCACGATATTGTCGAAAAAAGCGGGGAGCCCACATGCATTTGTAAGGTTACATCTGCCCTTCCCCGTTATATAAAGCTTTTTTCCGCATTTTTCATTCTTTTCATACAGGGTTACCTCAGCACCTTCCTCTGCCGCCGCTATTGCTGCCATCATACCTGAAGGTCCGGCACCTATCACTGCTACTTTTCTCATCGTTCCCTATACGCCGACATCTATGATATCTTCATCCTCCGGCCCGCTGCCGGTAAACTCTTCGTATTCATCATTCCCGTCACTCATCTCCAGAGCGATCTGACCCTCAACGTCTTCGTTTTCATCATGAACCTCTTCTCTGATATAGCCCAGCTCTTCTTCCGCTTCAAGCTTAAAAGTTTCCTTCTGATCTGCTTCTATATCAGGAAGATCGTCCTTACTGGAGAGGCCGAATCTCCTCAGAAACTCATCTGTCGTTCCGAGGATTATCGGTCTGCCCGGAGTGGCAAGCCTTCCTTTTTCCTCTACCAGCCCCACATCTATCAGCCTGTTGATAGCGTGGTCTGACTGGACGCCTCTGATCTTTTCTATCTCGATCTTCGTTATCGGCTGCTTGTATGCGATTATCGACAGGGTCTCAAGCTGGATATCTGTCAACCTGTAGGATCTGGGGATTGAGACTATCTTTATGAGATATTCATACGCATCCTCCTTGGTACACAGCTGATACGCGCCGTCTATCTCTATGAGTTTGAGCCCTCTGTCCTCATTTTCATATCCAGCCTGCATTTCCTCAAGACAGACCTTTACGGTTTTTTTATCACTGTCCAGAGCTGTACAGAGCCTATCTATGCCAACCTCTTCTCCCATAGAGAAAAGTATAGCTTCAATTATAGCTTTCATCTTCATATTCGTTATTTCCAAATTCGCTCTCCTTGCAATCTCCTGCCGTAAATATTATGTCAGAGTCATTTCCATCCTGACTTGCTGTTATCTCGCCTGTCTTCATAAGCTCAAGCACAGCAAGAAACGTGGCTATAACATTGAGTCTTGTTTTCTGTTTTTCTATCATCTGCCTGAAGCTGAAGCTTTTATCCGATGTGATGTACCCGCGTATCTCTTTTATCTTGTCCGGGATGCTTATGGGCTCTCTGTGTATCCTTCCGTATCTTAACGCTTCGGCATTGACCTTCTCGTTGCTCCTTTGTATAACATCATCAAATATTGCTTTAAGCTTTGATATCGTAACATCGCCTATAAACTTGTCAAGGTCTATCGGAACCTCATACTCCTTCACCTCATCCGGAATCGACTGCTCCTTATACAGCATTCTGGATGCGGTAATAGCCTTGTCCTTGAGCTCCAGTGACATATATTTATACATCTTATACTCAAGAAGTTGTTCAACCAGCTCCAGACGCGGGTCTTCCTCTGATTCGTTCGGTTCTTCTATCTTCGGCAGAAGCATCCTGGCCTTGATATCGAGCAGCGTGGCCGCCATTACCAGAAATTCGCTTGTGACCTCGGCATCATGCTTTTCCATCTCGCTGAGGTGCTCAAGATACTGGTCTGTTATCAGCGAGATAGGGATGTCGTATATATCCACCTTGTTTTTCTCTATCAGATGAAGAAGCAGGTCCAGAGGGCCTTCGAATGTTTGCAGTTTAAATGATACGTCCATGAATATTGATTATAACAACCTCCGGTTTATTTCCTATCCTTATATTTATCTTATGTGATCCGCATCCGGCGGAAACTATCATGCTCGTCTCTTTCTTTTTATACAGACCTTTGCTGTATTTCGGAAACGGAACGAACTGAGGGGATATCACCCCTATTCTTTTTCCTATTCTAATAGCAGCACCGTGGTAATGTCCAGCAAGAAAAAGATCCGCTCCGGATACCGCGTAAGTATCAAAAAAACGCGGGGTATGCACAAGTACTATATTATAGCGGGTCCCGTTAAGCTCCGGCATGTCCTTTGACATATCATCCGGCGTATAATATCTGCCGTTTATCTTTTTATAAAATGAGAAATCTATATCCAGACCCGTAACGGTTATGTTTCCGCTCAAATCGACCTTCTCATTTTCAAGATAGCATATCTGAGCCTCTTTGAGCTTAAGGATAAGCGCCGCAAATTCTTCAGACTGTCTTTTCAAGGCCTTTTCATGATTTCCGGGGGAATAAAATACCGGAGCTATGCCCCGGAGCGCCTTGAGAGTTTTTACAAAGCTGTCAAGATCAGGGGTCTGTGATGATGTGATAATGTCTCCCGCCAGGAAGATATAGTCAGGAGCCTCCTCCCTTATCATCTGCAGCAGGTCGGCGTTTTCCTCTCCATAGCAGCGTCCGTGCAGGTCCGAAAGCATGACTATTCTTGTGTTTTCAGCATCTGCCTTTTCGCTTGATATATCGTAAAATGATTTTTCGGGATGCCTGAGCTCATAGTTATTTCTCAGGATCAGTGCCGCGATGAGTGCAGCAGCTGCGCATATCCCTATAATAGCAACGATCATATCATTCAGTTTCAGGATCCTGTATATATAATAGAGTTCGTTTGCGACAGCTGATATTTATCGTCACCAACCTGTGCCACAAACACCTCATCCTGAGGCAGCAGCTCGTCATATCTTGCCCGGATCAGATTCGGTCCCAAAAGCTCTGTCTTGTAATATTTTCCGTTTATGTTCACCATGCTCCATTTTGTAAAGTTATCTCCCGCAGCATAAACATAATTGTCTTCTCCCACAGACCGGGTATAAACATCTGTCAATACCACATCTAACACTCCGAACCTCATGTTCTTCGGTTGATAAGGACCATGATCCTTGAGCGCCGCCCTGGCTCCGTACAGCAGGTCATATTCAAGATTCTGCAGCCCGCTCAGGTATTCCCGCTCATCATCATACATATGGGTCTGATGATAATTGTTTACCACGCCTGTTTTTATTCCGAGCGCTCCAAGGATCTTCGGCATGAACTGATATGCCTGTATGTCTCCGAAGTCAAAGTCAAGCCCCATGTTGTTCCATATTACGTATTCTGTCTGAAGAAGGTCTCCGTATGTCATGTTTTCCTGCTCAAGTCCAAGGCTGGGCAGATGATCTCCGTATAATATCAATACGGTCTCTTCTCCACGCTCCGAAAGCATGGTTACCAGCTCCTCAATGAATTTATCCATGTCATTGATAAGGTTGGTATAATACTGGATCGCGAACTGAATGCTCTCCCCGTTCTTTTCACCGACCCTTATATTGTTCATTCCCGGAATATGTACATTGGGATAGCTTCCATGCCCCTCCACAGATACTGCGAAGATAAAATCCGCCCCATTCGGAGTATGATCCATCGAATTTTTAATATGATCTGTAAGTACCGCATCCTTCACCCATTTTTTGTAGGTATAATCCTCCTGGGTAAGATACATATATTCCATTGATGTGAAAGTATCAAAACCAAGGTTCGGATATACCGTATGCCTCTGATAGAAGGTTGCGTCGTTGTTATGTATAGCATGAGCCGTATATCCATTTTCAGAGAGATCATACGCTATGCTTTCACAGGTTTCCTTCAGTAAAACTCCTTTATACGGGATCTCGCCTGCCCCGAAATCTTCAAGATTCATTCCGGTAAGAACCTCGAACTCAGTGTTGGAAGTTCCCGCTCCTATTGATGGAACGCTGACCATTCCGCCGTTAAAATACTGACCCAGGGCTCTGAAATAAGGAATAGGATCCTCGGAAAACGTGAGGTTCCCCATTCTTGTTATATCGAAAAACGATTCCAGCTGTATCATTATTATATTTGGAGTCTTATCTGTCACCTGGGTATTTTTCTTATTCTCAGTGTTGAGACTGTCCACCAGCTCAACAATATTTTCGCTTGAGTAGTCCGACGGTTTTCTCACTCCGTTGTCAAAAACCGAATTTGTGAAACAGTATGTAAATCCATATGCTTTATAAGCATTCGGGAGATTATTGAAGGTGCTCGCTATCTTCCCTGTATCTATTGAAATGCTTGTTATGATAAAGGTAAGAGCTATCATGGCCCCCCATATTATAGCATTCCTTACTCTTCTTACCTTTCTTTTTACCCTTGGCCCCTTGATCCATACTAAAACCAGCACGGCAATGAGCGCCACAGCAAGAGCTATGTACATTACAATGGAAAGCGGGGAATAATATTTTCCCATTACCTTCATCCCCGTCTTTACCATGAATATATCGGTGGCATTAAGCGGAGTTACCCTCTGCACAAGTATGTTCATGTTGATCACTCCGACCACCATCCAGAACGCCGTGACAAGAAGATATACGAAAAATCTTCTTTTGAACAGAAGCGCTGCGAACACAGTTGAAGCTATAATGCATGCATTTACCAAAAACGGAACAGGGCTTTTAAAGGCAAAAGAAAAACCTGCCAGGAATGAAGTTCTGGCAAGCATCTCTATAACAAGAGTGATAGCAATGGGAAGAACAACAAGGGTTATACATGTATAAAGTGTATTTTCTTCCCCGAAGTAATTTTCAAATTTCGAATAGGCCTTTTTGATCCCTGACCATATTTTTTTAAAAAAAGAAACCGTTTTTTCTTTCATAAGGGCAACATACTCCGATACTGCCCGTGATGTCCGCATCCTTAAATGCGGACATCACAGGTTTGATTACAACCAGATCATTTTATTTAATATCTTTGTAGAAACTGTGACGCAATTAACAGATCACTCCATTTCGGCGAGCTTCTTAAGATATTCGTATCTGCCCTTTGCTTCTTTTTCTGATCTTGCAAAGAGTTCCTTAGCCTTTTCAGGATCCTGTCTTTCAAGAGCCGTATATCTTACCTCATTGTGAAGGAAGTCTTCGAAGTTTGTCGTAGGCTCCTTGGAATCGAGAATGAAAGGATTCTTGCCCTCTGCGCTAAGGCGCGGGTCATATCTCAGGAGATTCCAGTATCCGCTTGTGACAGCCTGTTTTTCTTCGCTCTGGGCAACCTTCATGCCGCCCTTGATACCATGGTTGATACAGGGAGCATATGCAATGACGATAGACGGACCCGGATAACTTTCAGCTTCTGTTATCGCCTTGATGCACTGGTTCATATCTGCGCCCATAGCTATCTGAGCGACATATACGTATCCATAGCTCATTGCGATCTGAGCAAGGTCTTTCTTTTTAACCTCCTTGCCGCCTGCAGCAAACTGAGCTGTAGCGCCTGTCGGTGTTGCCTTGGAGGCCTGCCCGCCTGTATTCGAGTACACCTCGGTATCGAATACCAGGATATTGATATCTTTTCCGCTGGCGATAACGTGGTCAAGTCCGCCGAAGCCAATGTCATATGCCCAGCCGTCGCCGCCGAAGATCCACTGTGACTTCTTGGAGAGATATTCTTTCTGTTTAAGGATGTCTTTTCCTTCCTCGCAGCCGCATGCCTCAAGCGCCGCAACAAGTTTTTCGGCAGCAGGGCCGTTAAGCGCTCCGTCATTGAAGGTTTCAATGAATTCTTTTCCTGCGGCAACAACATCTTCGTTTTTGCCTGCTTCTATCAGGTTCTCAACCTTTTCTCTGAGCGCGCCGCGTATAGCATTACTTGCAAGCACCATGCCATATCCGAACTCTGCTCCATCCTCGAAGAGGGAGTTGCTCCATGCGGGCCCATGTCCTTTAGCATTTACGGTATACGGTGTTGACGGTGATGAGTTGCCCCAGATCGATGAACAACCGGTAACGTTTGCTATATAAGCCCTGTCACCGTAAAGCTGTGTTACGAGCTTCGCGTAAGGGGTTTCACCGCATCCGGCGCATGCGCCTGAGAACTCAAGCAGCGGCTGTTTGAACTGGCTTCCCTTAACTGATGAATCCTTAAACTTCGCAAATACCTCCGGTTTCTCCGTAACCTTAAGTCCGTATGCGAATACCTCCTGCTCCTTCATCTGCTCTTCCAGAGGCTGCATAACAAGTGTTTCCGCCTTGTTATTGCCCGGGCATACGTTTACGCATGAGCCGCAGCCTGTGCAGTCGAGAGGAGAGATTATCATTGAGAACTTAAGCCCCTCAAGCCCCATGGCATCTTTCATCTTCATGCCCCCGGGAGCGGCCTTAACCTCATCATCGTTCATTACTACCGGTCTGATAGCGGCATGCGGACATACATACGCGCACTGATTGCACTGAATGCAGTTTTCAGCGTTCCAGCACGGAACATCAACTGCGATACCTCTCTTTTCATATGCAGCAGCACCTGAAGGTGTATATCCGTTTGAATATTTTACGAATGCTGAAACAGGAAGTGTGTTTCCAAGCTGTGCGTTGACCTTATTCTGAATGTTGTTGACGAAATCAACCACCTCCGGACGGCCCTCTGTGTGAACAGTTCCGAGAACCTCGTCCTCTGCATTCTTCCAGCTTTCAGGTACCTCCACCTTAACAACCTGCTGAGCTCCGGCTTCGATGGCAGCGTAGTTCATGTTTACTATCTCATCGCCCTTTCTGCCATATGTCTTTTTGGCAGCTTCCTTCATAAGGGTTATAGCCTCTTCTTCAGGAATGATGTTTGAAAGCTTGAAGAACGCGGACTGAAGTACGGTGTTTATCCTTCCGCCAAGTCCTATCTCCTTGCCTATCTTTATGCCGTCTATTGTATAAAGGTTGATGTTATGCTCTGCAATGTGTCTCTTTGCCTGTCCGGGAAGGTGCTCCTCCAGTTCTGCTGGATCCCACGCGCAGTTAAGGAGGAATGTTCCTCCGTCTTTGATATCCTGAACCATGTTGTATTTGCGGACATAGGACGGGTTATGACATGCGACAAAATCAGCCTGGTCTATGAGATAGGTTGATTTGATAGGCGTCTTTCCGAATCTTAAGTGTGATATCGTAACACCGCCGGATTTCTTTGAGTCATAATCAAAATATGCCTGGGCGTATTGATCTGTATTATCACCAATGATCTTGATGGAGTTCTTGTTGGCACCTACCGTTCCGTCCGCGCCAAGGCCCCAGAACTTGCAGCAGATAATAGAATCCGGAACAGTGACCGGCTGATATGATGTGTCAAGTGAAAGGTTTGTTACATCATCTTCGATGCCTACTGTGAATCTCGGCTTATCTTCGTTATTGAATACAGCGATGATATGGGCTGAGTTGGTGTTCTTTGAGCCCAGACCGTAGCGTCCTGTAAATACAGGCACATCATGGAACTTTGATCCCTTGAGTGCAGCAACAACGTCCAGATATAACGGCTCGCCTAATGAGCCGGGCTCTTTTGTTCTGTCCAGAACACTGATCTTTTTAACTGAATCAGGAATTACATCAATGAGGTGCTTAGCTGAGAACGGTCTGTAAAGACGAACCTTTACTATACCGAACTTTCCGCCCTGGGAATTAAGGAAGTCGATAGCTTCTTCTGCTGTTTCACATACTGAACCCATCGCAACTATCACATGCTCTGCATCCTCTGCGCCGTAATAATTGAAAAGTCCGTAGTTTGTGCCGATCTTTTCATTTACTTTATTCATGTATTCTTCAACTACTTCAGGAAGAGCGTCGTAAGCAGCGTTGCATGATTCTCTTGCCTGGAAGAAGATATCCGGGTTCTGAGCAGAGCCGAGCTGACATCCTCTTTCCGGATTTAATGCCTCCGCCTTATACTTATCTACCGCATCCATATCTACCATATCTTTGAGATCCTCATAATCCCATACTTCGATCTTCTGTATCTCGTGGGATGTACGGAAGCCGTCAAAGAAGTTGATGAACGGCACACGTCCCTTTATCGCACTGCAGTGCGAAACAGGCGTGAGGTCCATTACCTCCTGAACGCTGCTTGAGCAAAGCATTGCGAAACCTGTCTGACGACATGCGTAAACATCTGAATGATCACCGAATATGGAAAGCGCGTGTGACGCTATAGCGCGGGCAGAAACATCAATGACTGCCGGGAGTCTTTCGCCCGCTATCTTGTACATGTTAGGGATCATAAGGAGCAGACCCTGTGACGCCGTAAAGGTGGTGGTGAGTGCTCCGGCCGTAAGGGAACCGTGAACCGCGCCTGCCGCGCCTGCCTCAGACTGCATTTCCGTAACAGCCACTTCCCTTCCGAAGATGTTCTTAACGCCGTCTGTAGCCCACTTGTCAGCAAGCTCTGCCATAACCGATGACGGTGTTATAGGATAGATTGCCGCAACATCTGAATATGCGTAGGACACATGAGCCGCAGCAGTGTTTCCATCCATAGTTTTCATTTTTCTGGACATAACAAACATTCCTCCTGAATTATTGTTTTTTTATCTGTACAACAGTATCGTATTATAACATTTTGCTAATATCAATACAAGAAATTAAAAGAGTCTGTTAATTAAATATCAGGTTTAGTAAATTCCCAAAGTAAATCCCACAGTAGGAATTAAAGTTGGATTTACTCTGGGAAATTTTTTGCCGTAGAATTTACCTTGGGAAATCATCCCAAATATTTTTCACGGAGGTATAATCCTATGACAAACCAATTCAATC
>JAZRZO010000090.1:0-16706 GCA_045601405.1 Lachnospiraceae bacterium
AGCGGCAAGTGCTTCGGTCCACAAGTCCGGAAAGCACTTAGGCATCAGAAAAAAATGCTCATCAGGAGCATTTTTTGGGTGTTGCCGGCCGCGTCAAAAAGCCGGAGAAAGGTATTAGAACCACAGGCGAAGGAAGTACGCGCCCGGAAATATATATGAAGCGAGCCGGCATGGGTGCTGTTTCACTTACTATCCCGCCTTGATGCATATATATCTCCGTGTGACACTTGCCGGTTTAGTCACACTTCGATATATATGCATCATCGGCGGGTACATGAACTTCCACATCTGTTCCCCCCCGCCTTGCAGCATATATACCTCCGGGCGACACATGACGGGTTATTCGCCCGGAGGTATATATGCGACTCAGGCGGGGTGAAATTTTCGTTGAATGATCTACAGGGTGAAATTATCACTGAATAACTACAGAAAAAGTACTTGATTTCTTGACTCACTCATTCTGAAATATATAATAAATAAGTGATCACGCATGAACACGCTGGTTGATATGCGTGTCATGATGACTGTGTATAGACTCATATACAGATAAAGGTAAAACGGGAAGGAATATAATATGGCGGAGCTGAAATGTCCACACTGCGGACAGGTTTTTACTGTAGATGATACGGAATTGAGCTCGATCGTTCAGCAGATCAGGGATAAGGAATTCAGGAAAGACCTTGACGCGAGGATAAGTGAGCTTGAAGAGCATATGCGTTCGCGTCATGAGGCAGAGCTGGACGCGCGGGAAAAGGAAATAAAGCTTCAGGCTATGGAAGAGCACGAAGATGAGCTGGAGCAGCTCAGAAACAGGCTGAAGAAAGAAGAGGATAAGGCGCGCGAGCTTAGGGCAGCGCTGGATTCAGCGGAAGATAAGAAAACCATAGCTGTTATGGAAGCGGTGAAAAAAGTTGAGGAAGAAAAGCACGACCTTGAAAATGAGCTCGTAAAGGAAAAAGACAAGGGCAAGCTCCTTCTTGAACAGAAGGACGAACTGATCGACTACTACAAAGATCTTAAGACGCGTATGTCAACCAAAATGGTTGGAGAAACGCTGGAGCAGCATTGCGAAAACCAGTTTAATATGCTCAGGGCTACTGCTTTTCAAAATGCAGATTTTGAAAAAGACAATGATGCGAGCAGCGGAACGAAGGGAGATTATATATTCAGGGAACTTGATGACAACGGCATAGAGCTGATCTCCATAATGTTCGAGATGAAAAATGAAATGGACGAGACCGCAACAAAGCATAAGAATGAAGATTTTTTTAAAAAGCTGGATAAGGACCGCCGGGAAAAGAACTGTGAATATGCGGTGCTCGTTTCGCTTCTGGAAAGTGACAGCGAATTATATAATGCGGGGATAGTGGACGTATCTCACAGATATGAAAAAATGTATGTGGTCAGGCCTCAGTTTTTTATTCCAATAATAACTGTGCTCAGGAACGCTGCCCGGAACGCGCTGGAATATAAGCAGGAACTTGCGCTGGTGCGCAGCCAGAATATTGATATCGCTAATTTTGAAGACAGTCTGATGAAGTTCAAGAATGACTTCGGAAGAAATTATGAGCTTGCACATTCACATTTCGAAAAGGCGATAGATGAGATAGACAAGACTATATCACACCTGGAGAAGGTGAAAAAAGAGCTGCTTGGTTCAGATAAACAACTCAGGATAGCAAACAATAAAGTTGAAGATATCAACGTCAAGAAGCTTACTAAAGATAATCCGACTATGAGAGCCAGGTTCGAGGAGCTGAGAAAAGAGGGTGGATGAGCATGCGCCGGTTTCCGCCGGAGCGGAGGAGTGTGTGAAGCCGGAAAATATTATGAGCCTCCGCTGATCAATGTCATATCCTTTGCATGTAATGCCTGTGAGGATAATGTGGTGAGGGTATCAGATCAATGTCAGGGATGTCTGGCACACCCGTGTGTTGAGGTATGCCCGAAAAAGGCGATAAGCAGGAAAAAGGAAGGGCGCGGATAGATCAGGAACTGTGCATAAAATGCGGAAAATGTATCAGAACATGTCCGTATAATGCAATACTGCGGCTTGAGCGTCCCTGCTCAAAAGCGTGCGGGACTAACGCAATAGGAAGCGACCTTCATGGCAGAGCAACGATCGATCAGAAGAAGTGTGTAAAGTGCGGCATGCGCCTTGCAAATTGTCCGTTCGGAGCTATTGCCGATAAATCCCAGATATTTCAGGTGATTCAGGCGATACGGAGTGAGGTTCCGGTATATGCCGCAGTGGCGCCTGCGTTCGTAGGTCAGTTCGGGAGCGAGGCGAGCAGGCGGGGTATAAGAGCAGCCATCAAAGACTTGGGGTTTAAGGATTCCATAGAGGTCGCCATAGGTGCGGATCTGTGTACGATACAGGAAGCGGAGGATTTTATTGAAAATGTTCCGGATAAGATCCCGTTTATGGGAACCTCATGCTGTCCGTCATGGAGCAGCATGGCAAAAAAGATGCTTCCCGGACAGGAAAACTGCATCTCTATGGCTCTTACACCTATGGTGCTGACGGCCCGGCTTATTAAAGAACAGCACCCGGGATGCAAAGTGGCTTTTATCGGACCATGTGCGGCAAAAAAGGTTGAGGCACAGAGAAAGGGCGTAAGAAGCGAGGTGGATTTTGTCCTGACATTCGAGGAAGTGCGCGGAATGTTTGAAGCAAAGGAGATAGATCCTACGCAGATGACAGGTGATGCTGCCATGCATGAAGCAAGCGGCGACGGCCGGGGCTTTGCAATAAGCGGAGGGGTTATTGATGCTGTGAAAAACATATTAGCAGAGAGATATTTGAAACGTGAGATAAAAACAGAATGGGCGGAGGGTCTTGAAAACTGCAAAAAAATGCTCGCGCTCGCAAAGGCCGGAAAATATGACGGATACCTTCTTGAGGGGATGGCATGTCCGCACGGATGTGTGGGAGGCGCCGGAACGATACAGCCTATAGAAGCATCCGAAAAAGCGGTAAAAAAGAATGAGGCAGAATCAACGCATGAGCATGCGTTATCAAGCATCAGATACTGGAAAAGACGTATTCAGACAAAAATGGGGAATCCGCCTGAGAAGGATTACGATGACAACTGGTTTGAGGGACAGGCGACCCGTGCAGGAACAGACAAAATGAGGCTGATAAGAGAAAAAGAAAACAAAAGATCCAAGGAAAGGAAGTAAGAAATATGGAGACGAAATTTATTGTATGTACCGACTCGGGGTGTGATCTGCCGATTGAGATCCTGAATGAGAATGATATCTACCCGATACCGCTTCAGTATGAGCTGGATGGCAGGATCATAAGCGATACTATGAGGCATGAGGACTGCCATATATTCTACGAGAACATGAGAGCAGGCGCATGTCCAAAGACAAGTCAGCTCAATCCCGTACAGTTCATCGACTTCTGGACTCCGATAGTAAAAGAGCATGGACTTCCGATAGTTCATATATCACTTGGGAGCGGCGTTTCGGGCACATTCCATAACGGGTGCATAGCGGCAGAGGACATAAGGGAAGAGCTGCCGGAGGCGGATATCCGGATGGTGGACTCAACACTCTGTTCAACAGGCTACGGAATGCTGGCGCTGGAGGCCGCAAAGATGCGCGATGAGGGCAGGACGATAGATGAGTGCATAAACTGGCTGGAGGAAAATAAGGGAAATGTAAACACCTGGTATACAACAGATGAGCTTAAATATCTTTACAGAAGCGGACGCGTGAGCAAGCTTGGCGCCATACTCGGGGAGGCGCTTAACATCTGTCCTATATTAAATCTGGATCTTGAAGGACACCTTATAGTACAGGAGAAGGTAAGAGGACTGAAAAAGACTGTAAGACGCATTCACGAGATAATGGGTGAAATTGTGGAAGATCCGGAGGAAAAGGTTGCGTGGATCTGTCACTCCGATATTCCGGAACAGGCTGAAAAGTTTGGCGAGGAAATAAAGGAGAAGTTCGGATTTAAGGAGATGAAATACACTTATATAGGGCCGACTATAGGCTCAAACTGCGGCCCGGGACTTATGGCGGTATTTTTCTTCGGAAAGAAAAGAAACATGGCTGGTTATAAAGGCTGACGTTCCGATCTAAGAATATTTATATATTCCCTCAGGGCGAAAGCCTTCTCCGGCGCACAGGTCAACTATCATTCCGTTATAACTGGGCGTGTAAAGAGGGGATACAGATACGAATCCGCTATCCTTTAGATCTGAGATCTCCAGATATTCCTTTTTCGCAAGAGGGTTAGTCTTCAGCATACAGACATTGTGAGGACAGGTGGCGATCTCCATCATGTCAAGCTCATCAAAAGAAATCTGTTCGATATCATATAAAACCGTAAATGCAATATCAAGGCTTCCTGCAAGAACCAGCTGACGGGCTTCCTGGGACGAGCTGGTCTGAATGACAACAGCGGTCTCGGGCTTTTTTTCTTTAATTCCCTTACCGACTGCATGGCAAACTTTTCAGGATCATGAGAATCCAGTATGCCTATCATGATCATATGGATGTAGCCTCCCTGAAGTGCCCGGCTTTCCTCTATGGAATGGTCCATGTCAAAAAGCAGTGCTTTCCATTTATTCGTTTTTTTCATATTACGTTTTTGATATTCTTTATTTAAAAGCGAAAAGGAAGGGCGTGAATGGGCTCTTGAAGCATTGAAGCTTACAGAGCTTTATGAAAAAAGAGAAGTGCGTGCCGGAGAACTCACACTGCTTGACCGCAAATGTATGGAGATAGCGCGTGCCTTAGGGACACAGTCTAAGCTTCTGCTTCTGGACGAGGTAGCGGCAGGGATTATGGAGGCTGAGGGACACCAGCTCCTGACAGGCGATCCTTTAATGGTAATGAATTCAAAGGTGGTTGAGGAAGTGTATTTAGGAGTGGAGGAAGAAGATGAGTGAACCTATTTTAAAAGTGGAAAATGTTCAGGCTAAATACGGTGACTTCATTGCTGTGGAATCGGCCACAATGGATGTTCCTGAAAGGGAAGCGGAATGTCGATAACGGCAAGACCATACCCCAAAACCCTGGAGGTATATCTTATGGCGCTTACGCTCTGTGTTGCGGCGATGATAGTCGTTTATGCCCTTTTAAGGACAAAAACAGGGCTTGGGCTCACGGCCATGAGGGATGATGCGAATGCAGGCTCTTTTGCTGCATTTTCGGTATAAACAGGAGTATATGTTATCGTTGCCAAATACCATGGTATAAGATAGAATACATAGGTCGTATCGGCAAAAAGATAATAAGGGCAGAAGCGAGTACATGGAGGAATTTTTTATGGACACGATAACAGCAAAAACACCATGGAAGGAACATCTGGGAGAGTTGCCTTTTCATTTGGAATATTTCGAAGGAACGATGTACGAAAAGATCAAAGAAACGGCACAGGAATATCCTAACAGCATAGCTTTTGATTTTATGGGTTCATCCACAACATACAGGAAGATGCTGACAGAGATCCAGAGATGTGCCAGATCCTTAAGGACGCTTGGCGTAAGAGAAGGGGACAGGGTGACCATAGCACTCCCTAACTGTCCGCAGGCAATATACTCATTTTATGCGCTTAACTGTATCGGAGCAGTGGCAAACATGGTGCATCCGCTCTCAGCGGAAAAGGAGCTGGAGTTTTATATCAATACATCAAACAGCGTCACCGTTATCACGCTTGATCAGTTCTACGGTAAATTTGAAGCTATCCGCCATAATACAAAACTGGTAAATGTGGTGCTGGCAAGTATAAAGGATGAGCTTTCAAGACCTTTAAAGGCAGGATATATGCTTACCGAAGGCCGAAAGATAGCCAGGATACCAAAGGACGCGCCTGTTATAAGATGGAAGGAATTCATGAACATCGGCAAGGCATGCTTCTGGAACTATGCGGTTAAGAAGGATTGTGATGAAACCGCTGTTATCCTTTATTCCGGGGGAACAACCGGAACGACCAAGGGAATAGAGCTTACAAATAAGAATTTCAATGCTCTGGGTGCGCAGATAATAGGCGTCAACCCCATGTACAGACAGGGGGATAAGATGCTGGCGGCCATGCCTATTTTCCATGGTTTCGGTCTTGGCGTGTGCATACACTCCATGTTATACGGCGGAGGAAGATGCATACTGGTGCCGAGGTTCACCGCGCAAAGCTATGCAAAGCTCATCGTGAAATACCGCTGCAACTTTATAGCGGGAGTTCCTACGCTTTATGAAGCGCTGCTCAGGCTTCCTTCAATGGAAAAGGCAGACCTCAGCTGTCTTAAGGGCGTGTTCTCCGGCGGGGACTCTCTCAGCATAGAGCTGAAAAAGAAATTCGACCAGTTCCTTTATGATCATAAAGCAAATATCCAGGTCCGCGAAGGCTACGGAACTACAGAAACGGTTACTGCGTGCTGTCTCACTCCGCCCACACTTGCGAAGGAGGGGAGCATCGGCGTTCCGTTTCCGGATACATATATAAAAATAGTTGTTCCGGATACGGAAGAGGAGCTTCCGTATGGAGAGGAAGGAGAGATCCTGCTTGCCGGACCTACAGTGATGAAGTGCTATATGGATCAGCCGGAGGAAACGGCAAAGACCCTGAGAAAACACAGCGATGGCCTTACATGGGTTTATACGGGAGATCTCGGGATAATGGACGAAGAGGGCTTTGTATATTTCCGCGGCCGTTCTAAGCGAATGATAGTCAGCTCAGGCTACAATGTTTATCCGGCACAGATGGAGAATATCCTTGATGCAAATAAGATGGTCCACATGAGCTGCGTCATAGGAGTTCCGGATGACTATAAAATGCAGAAGGTAAAGGCATTTGTTGTGCTTAAGCCGGAGTATGAGCCGACAGAGGAAACCTGGCTCAGACTTATGGCATATTGTAAGAAGCATGTGGCTAAATATGCTATGCCGTATGATATAGAATTCAGAGACAGTCTTCCCACTACGCTCGTCGGAAAGGTTGCGTACCGCGTGCTGGAAGAGGAGGAACTGGAAAAACAGGCAAACGCGACAGAGGAAGAAAAAAACGCGCCTGACCATGCTGATATCATGAAGGAAAAGATAGAGGAAGCGGTCAGGGCATTGGATGACGAGGATTGAAAAATGACTACAAGCGTTAAGGCACCATGGAGAGAACGCGTAACAGAGCTTCCGTATCATCTGGAATATTTTCAGGGGACGATGTATGAGGCTGTTAAGGAAGTGGCGGAAAAGTACCCGGAATATACGGCGCTGAACTTCATGGGAAGATCAGTGACATACAGAAAACTTATGGAGGAGATAAGGCGGTGCGCGAAAGCTCTGCGCTCACTTGGGATAAGGAAAGATGATGTGATAACCATCGCTATGCCCAACTGTCTTCAGGCTATCTATGCCTTTTACGCGATAAACTGTATCGGCGCGGTATCAAATATGGTTCACCCGCTTTCCGCCGAGAAGGAGCTGGAATTCTACCTTAACTGTTCCGGCAGCATAGCTGCGCTGACGTTAGATCAGTTTTACGGAAAATTTGAGGCGATCATGGATAATACCGGCCTGAGACACCTTATAGTCTCAGGTATTACGGACGAACTGCCGGCCTACTTCCAGGCAGCTTATAAGGTTACTGAAGGACGTAAGATAAAGAGAGTGCCTAAGGGCGATATCGTGATCAAATGGAAAGATCTGGTAAGGAGAGGCCGCCCCAGCAACTGGGATTATTCCGTTAAAAAAGGCAAGCACGATACAGCAGCTATCCTTTATTCGGGCGGCACTACAGGAACGACCAAGGGGATAGAACTGACAAACTTAAACTTTAACGCATCAGGTGCGCAGCTCACTGGCACAAACCCGATGTTCCGGCCGGGAGATAAGATGCTGGCGGCTATGCCTATATTCCACGGCTTCGGGCTCAGCGTATGCATTCACGCCATGCTGATAAACGGAGGGTGCAGCATACTTGTACCCAGATTCACTGCGGAAAGCTACGCAAAGCTTATAATAAAACACCGGTGCAATTTTATTGCCGGAGTCCCCACATTGTTCGAGGCCCTTACAAGGCTGGAAACACTTCAGCGTGCGGATCTCAGCTGCCTTAAGGGCATTTATTCGGGAGGGGATTCGCTTTCTGTAAGCCTTAAGAAAAAGATAGACGGCTTCCTGGAGGACAGAAACTGCAGAGTACAGGTAAGGGAAGGCTACGGCGCTACAGAAACGGTAGGAGCATGCTGTCTTACACCACCGTCAATGCATAAAGAGGGAAGCATAGGAATACCTTTCCCGGACACATATATTAAAATAGTCCGCCCCGGAACCGAAGAGGAGATACCTTACGGACAGGAGGGCGAGATAGTGATATCCGGACCTACGGTCATGAAAGCTTATCTTAACAATCCCGAGGAGACAAAGCAGGTCCTGAGGGAGCATGACGATGGAAGAAAATGGCTTGACACGGGCGATCTGGGAGTAATGGATGAAGAGGGCTTTGTATATTTCAAAGGCCGCTCAAAACGTATCATCATCAGTTCAGGATACAATATATACCCGGCGCAGATGGAGAGTGTGCTCGACGCTAACAAAATGATAAGAAGAAGCTGCGTGATAGGCGTGCCGGATGATTATAAGATGCATAAGGTAAAAGCATTTGTGGCCCTTGAGGAGGGAGTAAGCGCAAACGAGGATACATGGTTTAAACTCATGGCATATTGTAAAAAGAATTTTGCCAAATATGCCATGCCATATGATATTGAGTTCAGGGACGCGCTTCCGGTCACACTTATAGGGAAGGTGGCCTACAGAGAGCTCGAGGAGGAAGAGCTCCGGAAGATTGCGGATGCAGCAGAGCAAAACCCTGATAATGTTAATGAATGATAAGGGAGAAAATATGGCAGAAAAGAAGAAACGCCGTCGTTTTGGCGACAGAAAAGACGGAACATTGATAAGGGATCTGGATCCCATGCATGTGATCACGCCCGTGATCTATCCGAACAGATGTGACAACGAAGCATATATCTCAGTAAGGGTTGATACGGCGCCGATCAAAGCATATCTTGAAAAGATAAATAAGGAGGAAGATATTTTTCCTTATACCATGTTCCATATTCTTGTAACAGCTGTTATCAAGACGATAACCCTGCGGCCAAAGCTTAACCGCTTTGTTGCAAACAAGCTGATGTATCAGAGAAATGAGGTGTCGGCATCATTTGTTGTAAAGAAGCTCTTTACCGATGACGGAGCGGAAGCTCTGGCGATAATACACGCAGAAGAGGACGATACAAGAAAAACCATACATGAAAAGCTTTTTAAACAGATAAGTTCATCAAGGAGCGATGAGCTGGATCGATCCTCAGAGAGCATGGAGATAGTAAGCCGTATGCCGCGACGGTTGACAAGGCTTTTCTGTGAGCTGTGCGGCTTTCTGGACAGGATAGGAAAGTGTCCGGATGTGCTTGTAGGCACTGACCCGTACTATACATCAGTCGTTCTTTCCAATCTTGGTTCGATCAGACTCAAGAGCGGATATCACCACCTTACGAACTGGGGAACCTGCTCGCTTTTCTGCATAATCGGAGAGATCAAGAAAACCATATCATTGGATGAAAATGACCAGCCGGTCGTAAAGGAAACAGTAGATCTTGGAATAACAATAGACGAAAGACTTGCGGACGGATATTATTATGCTAAATCAGTAAGACTGATAAAAAAACTCCTTGAAGAGCCGGAGCTTCTGGATCTGCCTATGAAAGAGGAAGTGGAATATTAATATGCGCATAGTTATAAAGATAGGCACAAGCACGCTCACACACAAGACGGGAAACCTGAATATAAGACGGGTGGAGAAGTTGTGCAAGGTTATAAGCGATATAAAAAATGCCGGTCATCAGGTGATACTTGTTTCCTCGGGGGCTATCGCAATGGGCGTAGGAAAGCTGAAAGCCGAAAAGAGGCCGGAGGATATCCCGTCCAAGCAGGCAATGGCAGCAGTGGGGCAGTGCGAGCTGATGTATGTGTATGATAAGCTGTTTGACCAGTATCACCACACCGTAGCCCAGCTTCTTATAGCCGGTGATGATGTGTCTGATGAAAACAGAAACAGAAATTTCACCAACACTATAAACAGACTGTTGGAGTACGGCGCGCTTCCTGTTATAAACGAAAACGACACTATAGCTACAGAGGAGATAGGCATAGGAGACAACGATACACTTGCCGCGATTGTTTCCAGGTCTGTTAACGCAGAGCTGCTCATCCTTCTTTCAGATATAAACGGCCTTTACACGGCGGATCCGCATACTGATAAAGAGGCAAGCCTTATAACTGAGGTAGAGGAGATAACAGAAGAGATAAGGGCAAAAGCCAGCGGCAGAGGAACGGAGTTTGCAACAGGAGGAATGATAACAAAGCTGGATGCTGCGGATATATGCATGGCGGCAGGCTGCGATATGGTCATAGCAAACGGCACAAGACCGGAGAACCTTTATGATGTAATAGATGGAAAGGAATGCGGAACGCGGTTTAAAGCAAGGAAATAAGAGGTGTATTTATGGAAACTATTCAAATGCTGGCGAAGGCAAAGGATGCGGCAGTTGAGATAGCATCACTCGATACGGAAAAGAAGAACGAGGCGCTTGCGGCAATGGCCGATGCGCTTATTTTAAACATGGACAGTATCCTGAGCGCAAACAGAGAGGATATGGAAAGGGCCAGAGGCAGTGTGAGCGAGGTGATGATGGACAGGCTTATGCTGAATGCTGACCGGATAAAGGATATGGCGGCAGGAATAAGAGATGTCATAGGGTTAGAGGACCCGGCAGGACGTGTGCTGGAAGAGAACGAGCCGCAGCCGGGACTAAAGGTAAAAAAGGTATCAGTACCTATAGGTGTGATAGCGATCATATATGAGAGCAGGCCGAACGTAACAGCGGACGCGGCGGCACTCACATTAAAGAGCGGAAATGTATGTGTGCTCCGCGGCGGAAAAGAGGCCAAGGCGTCTGCTTCGGCTATCGTGGAAGCGCTGAAGCAGGCACTGAGGAACACAGGTGTGAATGAAAATGCCGTCAATCTTGTAGAGGACACAAGCAGAGAAAGCGCCAACGTCCTCATGACGTCACCGGAGTATATCGACCTGCTCATTCCGAGGGGCGGAGCAGGACTTATACGGGCATGTGTCGAAAACGCTACTGTTCCGTGCATTGAAACGGGAACAGGTATATGTCATGTTTATGTGGACAAAGCTGCGGATATTGATAAGGCAGTAAGTATAGTGGTAAACGCAAAGACTCAGAGACCGAGTGTGTGCAATGCGGAGGAGGTACTGGTGGTGCATAAGGATATAGCGGGCGAGTATCTTCCAAGGATAAAGAAGGCGCTTACAGATGACAGAAAGGATAGGGGGGAGACTCCTGTTGAACTCCGCCTCGATGAAACGGCGGCCGGCATAATTGAAGGTGTAAGAGCAGGCGACGCAGACTTTGATACCGAGTTTTTAGACTATATACTTGCGGTGAAATGCGCGGATGATACAGCAGGGGCCATCGCTCATATCAGAGCTCATTCAACCGGTCACAGTGACGCGATAGTTACAGAGGATGAGGAAGCGGCAAAAGCCTTTGTTGCAGGTATAGACAGCGCCGCTGTATACATCAATGCGTCCACGCGCTTCACAGATGGCGGGCAGTTCGGTCTTGGCTGCGAGATAGGGATATCAACGCAGAAACTCCACGCGCGCGGACCCATGGGACTGCGTGAGATGACCACTTACAAATATGTGATATACGGTAACGGAAATATACGTTAGATTCTTTTAGTTTTCAAGCACTCCTGCAAGAGAGTTGTCAAGCGCAAAGGTATTCATATTGTACAGGAATAGAATATCGGTTATATTGCGCTCTTCAATAAGCCTTTCGATGTCGTCGCTGTAATAGCGGGGATCGATGATAACTATGTTGCGGTAGTACGGAAGCAGGAACTGTATAAAGGCATTTGCGTAGGAATCCTTGAAAATGAGGAGATTTTTATCGCTCGGCATGATGGTCTTGATGCTGATAAAGGGGTGGTTCCCGCCCAGGAAGACCTCGTATTTATTTTTTTCATTAAGAGCTTCACTATTGAACATGGTGGCGCTTTTTTTCTGGATGTCAGGGTATTCGACATAGTATTCAAGTCCGTCTGTGAGCGGCACATAAATATTAACAGTATCGCTCACATTAAAGGCGCCGCTTTTTGAAGCCATGGTCCCTGAAAAACCTGAAGCCGCCTCCATTTCAATGTAATCCGCAAGAGGCTGATCAAGCTGCAGCTCATCTGCCATGGATTCAAATGCGTACTTCGCTCCCAGGCTGGTCCAGTGATGGTCGCTCTTGTAGTAGATGTATTCGTCTGAATGCGCGGCAAGATCATCAGTGACATCGGCAAATGTAAGAGAATCACTCAGATAGCCGGAAATGCAGTTTATCTGTACCCGCTGATCCGGTGTTGGAGCATTTGCCGGAAGAAGCTGCGGGCAGGTGCACACGGCGTTAGGGATCACAGACATAACAATATTGCAGTCATGGCTTAACGAAAACTGCCTGATAGCGTCAAGATTTTTTGCCATAGAGACCATATTGGGAACAACGGCCTTTTCAACAAGGAAACCATTCTTTCCAAGATATACATCGTTGGACTCGCTTTTTCCCTGTGCTCTGTCAAGCACGAGCTTAAGTTCTATCCACTGGTCACGCAGGAAAAATTGATCCGCAACGAAATCTTCAGCCTCATCCATGTATCTGCCGGATACAAACGTGGAGTGTGTGGGAGCCGGAAAGGTCTGAAGCATACGGTTCTCGTTTTCAGAGAATTTTCTGTCATGCATCAGAATAAGGCAGACATCGGCAATAATGATAACTGCCGCGAAGATCAGGAAAACATATTTAAATATACTTTTCTGCGTTTCCATTACTAACCTTTCAATATTAAAACCTGAAATACAGGAATGGATTGTATGTTGCGTTAACAAGGTATGCCACTGAGGCTATAAGAATCACCCCGTAGCAGGCTGCGATGCAGAGCTTATATACCGGCTTTCCGGCTGACGCGAGCTTATTGATCCCCTTAAACGGCAGCGGAGTGGAGAACAGTCCGCATACTATAAGAAGGACGATGTTTGTCCGCAGGAAGTATAAGGCGGTGTCATTGATGAACGGATCGTGAGAAATGCCGAACATACTGGCAAAGTTAACCGCAAGCGCATTAAGGTCAGCGGACGCGAATATAAGCCATCCCAGAACAAAAGCGAGTATGGTGTATATATGACCGATGGCGGCAGGAGCTTTTTCGAGCCGCTTGCCGTAGACATATTTCTCGAGAAGGAGCAGGATGGCATAATACAGACCCCATAAAACAAAGGTCCATGACGCACCATGCCAGAATCCTGTAAGGATCCAGACAACAAGGATGTTTCTTATATGCTTTAAGGTAGATGTGCGGTTTCCGCCAAGCGGTATGTATACATATTCCCTGAACCATGTTCCCAGGGAAATATGCCATCTGCGCCAGAATTCAGTTGCGCTTTTTGAGATGTAAGGATATTTAAAGTTCTGGACAAATTCAAAGCCCAGCATTTTTCCAAGTCCCACGGCCATATCCGAATAACCGGAAAAATCAAAGTATATCTGGAAGGTAAACGCGATAACTCCAAGCCATGTTGCAAGCACGCTCCTCTCAAGGCCGGGCTGGCTGAAAACTGCGTCGTAGAGCATGCCGATATTGTTTGCCAGGAGAACCTTTTTCGCGAGCCCTACGATAAACCATGCGGAGCCTTCCGCGAGTCTTTCAAAACTGATCGTTCTTTTTGTCAGCTGCGCATCTATGTCCGCGTATCTTACGATAGGACCGGCTATAAGCTGAGGGAACATGGAGATATATGCGCCGAAGTTGATGATATTATTCTGAACTTTCACATTGCCTTTGTACACGTCTATCACATAGGAAAGGGTCTGGAACGTGTAAAATGAGATTCCTATGGGAAGAGCAAGCTCTCTTACCGGGATGGAAGCATGGAAGAGAGCATTGATGTTTTCCACGGCAAAACCGTAGTATTTAAAGAAGCACAGAAGGCCCAGGTTCACGATCAGATTGAAAATGAAAAACATCCGTTTCAGATTTTTTTGCCCGCTCTCCTGATAATATGAAATACTCCGTGCGGAGAAGTAGTTATATATTATGCTGAATATCATGAGGAAAACATATACAGGTTCTCCCCATGCGTAGAACACAAGGCTCATCAAAAGGAGGACAGCATTCTTAAATGCGCGCGGTACCAGATAGTACAGCAGAAGCGTGAACGGAAGAAATACACATATAAAAAACAGACTGCTGAATATCAATTAACTGCTCCTCCTATAGGGCTTCCTGAAATGCCGTATCAACCTCAGCGGCATCTTCTCCTACAACAAACAGGATGAAGTTCCCCTGTCTGTCTATGATATGGCTTTTACAAAGCTCATACTGCTCCGGCGCGTAGCCATCAAAGGTCTGTTCCTTTGTGGACGCGCGTTCTTCAATTGCTTCCAGAAGAGCGTCCGCCTGGGATTGATCTTTCAATTTTACGATAAGAAGCTCTTCGGCATCCATGTTTGTTACAGGCGTATAATAGACGACTCCGTCATAGTCCGCCGGATTGAGGTCAAAATATTTTTTGAAAAACCTGTCGGAGGTGAGCGCCCTTTTTTCGTTTGTTATCTGAGTTTCGATCATGCCTGCAACTTCATCTATGCTTTTAGTGCTTGTCCTGCTGTTCTGTATGAAAACAAAATAAATGATCGCGGCTAAAAGAGCAGCCACGAGCACTGCGCGTATCAATACATAGATAGTGTTTTTGGTTTCAGATGTCATATTATTTATTTATATCCACTTCGCTGACGATCCTGGCCGCGATCGCCGAACCCCAGTAGGGGTAAAATTCCTCGGCAAGATGCACGCCGTCGTCAATATACATATCCCGGTGAGCGGCAGCGACAGGGGTTACATCAATATATCCGATGTCGTGACTTTCACAATAGGCTTGTATATAGGCATTCCATTCAGGTATGGCCATCCAGTTTGGAGCCCGGTCATATTCAGACTCCAGAGAGGGGATAATGGAATTAACAAATATATAAGCCCCGGGAGCGGCAGCCCTGAGGTCACCTATCAGACCTTCAAAGTCTGACATGTATTTCTCAACACCGAAATCATGATACAGTCCGACATCGTTGATACCGTATGATATTACGATGACGCGTGGGGATCTGGCAGCTACGTCTCCAAGGAGCTCACTTATTTTATATATCGTGGTGCTGTGTTCCACGAGGCAGTGCGCGTCATCCATGAAGCCGTACACCAGAAAGCACTCAGCTCTGGAATCCCCCATGATGAGGGTATTGTATTCCTTTAGGGTTCTCCATATGGAAGCAGGGTCGCTTTCAAATTCAGCGATGAGCTCTTCATATGAGCGCCGGTGGTCCTCTTCAAAGATGCGCGCTTCTATTGGAAGAGGGTCAACAGCCTCCTCCAGAAATATATAGTCGGCGCCATCTGTTTCCGCAGCTTCGTCAGAACCGTCATGAGCAAAAATATTAGCGGCATTCAGGGCGAAAAAAACAAAAGCCGAAATGAGGATCACCGTCATGACGACCGCCATCATATTTTTAATGCTTAAAGTGCGATCGTTCATACTCTGCTATCCCTCTCATGATCTCCGCGCCCCAAAGCGGGTAAAACTCACTTTGAAAATGCAGCCCGTCGCCGCTATACAGCTCCTGATGCTCGCTGCAAAGTCTGCGCATATCTATAAAACCGATATCGTTCCGACAGCAAAATTCTTCTATTGCGTTGTTCCACTCGGGAACTACGAGGTAGCCCGGGTTCTCGGCATAGAAAGCATCTGTGCAGTCCATTATGGAGTTTATATAAATATTTATGCCGGGGACAAGTTCTCTGAGGGTAGCTATGACAGATGATAACTCCTCCAGAAAAAGCTCTGCCGTGGCAAACTGAGGATTTGTCCCTGGCCGGGGAGGGATCTCATTTATTCCAAAGCCTAAGACTATGTTTTTAGGCGCAAGCGTTGCAATGGTATCGTAGGATGAAGGGAGGTCGAGAATACTCCAGCCCACACCGCAGAAGGAATGGTTTTCATCCAGATAATCATACCAGTTAAAGCCGAGCATGCGGGAATCTCCTGACACTGCAGTATTAGTCTCAATGAACAGACCGAACAGTCTTGCAGGATCGGCAAGCTCCTCTTCCGTAAAAACAATGTGTTCCGAAGCATATATTTCCTCTTCGATATCAGCAACGGAGAGTGATTCCATATGTCTGATATATTCAGATGCTACTGTGTCTGAATTGTCTTCCGCTGCCACCGCTGCGCTGCTCTTGTATGTGCCGAGCGCTAAAAATATAACAAGAACGGACACCGCTGCAATGGTGACCACGGACAGGAGCATGATAGGAATTTTTCTGTGTTTAGAACGAAACAAATTCTTCATTATTCTGAACTGAACTGCCTTAAAAGCACTATACAACATATTACTCCTTATATATTAATATTTCAAGAACTACTATAGTTAAGATAGCGTAAATTTACTGTAGGAATTTAACAGACAGAGCATCCCTTAAACCTGTTTAGAATCAAAGATTTCTCCACCATTATATTCTTTTTATTGCTTTTTACAAACCCCAGATATGATTCTTTAATGCTGCTATCTTTT
>JAZRZO010000091.1:0-1088 GCA_045601405.1 Lachnospiraceae bacterium
CTGCTCCCGTATGACTTCCTGCAGATTATTCGTTTCCAGATAACGCATTACTGCAGCGGGCATTCCTCCGACAATCAGATAAAGCCGGAACAGATCCATCATCTTTTCATGGACAACGGGGTCTACCGGAGTCTTATTCAAAAAAGACTTACGCAGCGAGTCTATAACGGACTGTGATACTTTATTAGCAAGGGCAAATTCCTCAAAATCCAGCGGATACATTTCAAGAACATCCATATAACCGACCGGAACGGATTTGACATCTTTAAGATCAACCCCGAGGAGAGAACCGCTCAGGATATATCGATAGCTGCCTTCATCTACCAGAAACTTGATTGCGGTAACAATATCTTTGCATTCCTGGACTTCGTCAAGAAAGATCAGCGTCTTTCCGGGAATCAGTGGCGCATTCGCAACGGCTGAAATTCTCAGCAAAAGATCTTCGCTGTTTTTTGCGTTTTCAAATAAAGACTGCGCAGCCTTGTTTTCGTAGAAGTTGATCTCGACAAAAGACTTATATTGCTTTCCGAATTCTCGAATAATAAATGTTTTCCCAACCTGACGAGCTCCTGTAATCAGCAGAGCCTTTTTCTCGTCAGAATCGTGAAAGCGCTGAAGTTGCTTTTCGATTTTTCGTGAAAGCATGGGCGTGTCCTCCCTGAACATTTATCCAATAGTATTATATGCGATGATGTCCGATTTTACAATAGCAATACAACAACATTGTCCGTTTTTCCATAGATATTTAGACATTAGCTGTCCGCTTATACAGCAGCAGTCAAGAAAAGTCTTCAACATAAGCGCCCCGTTATTTAATGCCAAGATTCTGTGTCTTAGAGGGCTTTTCGCTGGGGTGGGCGTCCATCCTCTGACGCGAATGACAAAAGCACGAATCATTCGTCCTGATCCGCGCTGTATTCACATCAATCCGCTTTTTTGCCTTTAAGCCTGCTGACTGCCATGATCACGCAGGCCAGCGCTGCGCAAACTGCAGCTATATACAGACTGTTATCTGCTCTCTGCGTTGCCACGGGATCGGTTTCAGTTCCAGATTCGCCCGTTTGAATAGCTCCGGATGAGGATGCCTG
>JAZRZO010000092.1:0-52364 GCA_045601405.1 Lachnospiraceae bacterium
ACTTCATATTTCTTTTGTTCATCCATTGATAGTTCTACCTTTCTGATAATAGTCACCTCCATCTCTTGATGGAAGTATAATACCACTTTGGGACATTTTCCCTTGTGGTATATTAGGACATTATCAAAAATGGTTCATACAAATTGAAATTTTCAATAATATGGTATTGACGTATATAGAGTATCTGTTGTAAACTACAATTTGCACCATTATGGAGTAGTGGCTTTTTGTGTGCGCAAAAACCCGCTGCAAACTCAAAAGAAACGCTTGATAAATCCTTTAAAACAAAGGTTTTTCAGAGCAGCAGCACAACTAAATAGTATATAAAGGAGAATTGCTTTAATGGAGAAAAACAGGATTCGTCCCGGCAAATTCGGCAAGGGAACCAGAATGAAATATTCCGTGCAGGAAGAAGTTCTGGAAATGCCAAATCTCATTGAGATTCAAAAGTCTTCCTATCAGTGGTTCGTCACGGATGGGCTGAAGGAAATATTCTCAGATATATCTCCAATAGAAGACTTCAATCAGAGCTTAAGTCTTGAATTTGTGGATTTTCAGATTACACGCGAGGATGTCAAATACGGCATTGAAGAATGTAAGGAACGGGATGCAACATATGCAGCTCCTTTAAAAGTAAAGGTGCGTCTCAACAATAAGGAAACCGGAGAGATAAGCGAGCACGAGATATTCATGGGTGATATGCCCCTGATGACAGAAACAGGCACATTTGTGATCAATGGCGCCGAGCGTGTCATAGTATCACAGCTTGTGCGGTCTCCCGGCATCTACTTTACATACAGCCACGATAAATTAGGAAAGAAGCTTTATGCCTGCAATGTGATCCCGAACAGGGGAGCCTGGTTTGAATACGAAACAGATTCAAATGATGTGTATTATGTGCACGCGGACAAGGCAAGAAAGGTTCCTGTAACAGTGCTCATCAGAGCTATGGGTGTTGGAACTAACGATGAGATCCTTGAAATGTTCGGGGATGAGCCGAAGCTCCTTGCATGCTTTGAAAAGGATACATCCAGAAACTACAAAGAAGGAATATTAGAGCTTTACAAGAAGCTCCGTCCGGGTGAGCCGCTGCAGGTGGAGAACGCGGAGAGTCTTATCAACTCCATGTTCTTTGACAGCAAGAGATACGACCTCGCGAAGGTAGGCCGTTATAAGTTCAATAAAAAGCTTGCATACAGCAACAGGATAGCAGGAGCAACTCTCGCGGAGGATGTTGTCCACAGAGGAACAGGTGAGGTCATTGCGGAGATGGGCACCGTTGTGGACGGGGACCTTGCGGAGAGGATACAGAACGGAGCAGTTCCGAGTGTCCTTGTAGAGGGTGAGGGAAGAAGCGTTAAGGTGCTTTCAAACCTCGTTGTTGATATAGAAGAATATATCAATATCTCGGAAAAGGAGAAGGCGGAGATCGGTATAACCGAAAGAGTTTATTATCCTGCACTTGAGCAGATCCTCAGTGAATACACTAAAAAGGCGGACAGGATAGAAGCTGTCAAAAAGAGCCTTCATCTGCTCATCCCGAAGCACATCACTAAAGAGGATATATTCGCCAGCATATCATACGGGCTTAACCTTGACTCGGGCCTTGGCAACTTTGATGATATCGACCACCTTGGAAACAGACGTATCCGTTCCGTTGGTGAGCTTCTTCAGAATCAGTACAGAGTGGGTCTTTCAAGAATGGAAAGAGTTATCCATGAAAGAATGCAGACTCAGGACATAGACACTATCACACCGCAGTCACTGATCAACATCAAGCCTGTTACGGCAGCCGTAAGGGAATTCTTCGGCTCGTCACAGCTTTCACAGTTTATGGATCAGTGCAACCCGCTGGGTGAGCTTACACATAAAAGGCGTCTTTCAGCTCTGGGACCGGGCGGTCTTTCAAGAGACCGGGCCGGGTTTGAGGTCAGAGACGTTCATTACACCCATTACGGCCGCATGTGTCCGATAGAGACTCCGGAAGGTCCTAATATTGGTCTTATAAACTCTCTTGCAAGCTATGCAAGGGTAAACAAATACGGCTTTATCGAGGCGCCGTACAGGATTATCGACAGATCAGACCCGGAGAATCCGGTTGTAACAAACGAAGTGATCTACCTCACGGCAGATGAGGAGGATAAATACAAAGTTGCGCAGGCTAACGAGCAGCTTGATGAAAACGGCCATTTTGTAAGAAACAATGTTGCCGGCCGTTTTCGCGACGAAACAAGTGAATACGATAAAACAGAAGTGGATCTTATGGACGTGTCTCCGAAGATGGTATTTTCCGCGGCAACATCCATGATCCCGTTCCTGGAAAACGACGATGCTAACCGTGCTCTGATGGGATCCAACATGCAGCGTCAGGCAGTTCCGCTCCTTACCACAGAAGCTCCTGTCGTAGGTACCGGAATGGAAGCCAAGACCGCTAAGGACTCCGGAGTGTGTGTTGTTGCAGAGACTGACGGAACAGTTGAGCATGTCAGCGCTGACGAGATAGGTGTTCGCGCAAAAGACGGCTCATTCAGAGTATATAAAGTGGCCAAGTTTGTCAGATCCAACCAGAGCAACTGCTACAACCAGAGGCCTATCGTAAAAAAAGGCGAGAAGGTAAAGGCAGGTCAGATCATAGCAGACGGAGCAAGCACATCGAACGGCGAGATAGCGCTCGGAAAGAACCCGCTCATAGGCTTTATGACATGGGAGGGCTACAACTACGAGGATGCCGTACTTATCAGCGAAAGACTTGTAAGGGATGACGTTTATACATCAATCCATATAGAAAGATATGAAACAGAAGCCCGCGATACAAAACTGGGACCCGAGGAGATAACAAGGGACGTTCCCGGCGTTGGCGAGGAAGCTCTTAAGGATCTTGACGAGCGCGGAATAATACGTATAGGCGCTGAGGTTCACGCGGGAGACATCCTGGTAGGAAAGGTAACACCGAAGGGCGAGACAGAGCTTACTCCGGAAGAGCGTCTGTTAAGGGCTATCTTCGGAGAGAAGGCAAAGGAATTCAGAGATAATTCTCTTAAGGTTCCGCACGGCGCATATGGAATAGTCGTGGACGCGAAGGTGTTTACAAGAGACGCGGGAGACGAGCTCAGCCCCGGAGTAAATCAGACAGTAAGAGTTTACATCGCCCAGAAAAGAAAGATATCCGTAGGTGATAAGATGGCAGGCCGTCACGGAAACAAAGGTGTTGTATCACACGTACTTCCTATAGAAGACATGCCGTTCCTTCCGAACGGACGTCCTCTGGATATCGTGCTCAACCCGCTTGGCGTTCCAAGCCGTATGAACATCGGACAGGTCCTTGAGACCCACCTTTCACTGGCGGCAAGAGCTTTAGGTTTTAACGTGGCTACGCCGGTGTTTGACGGGGCCAACGAGTTTGATATCATGGACACCCTTGACATGGCCAATGACTATGTTAACGGCGAATGGGAAGATTTTAAAAAGAAATATGAAGATATCCTTGATCCGGAGATCATGAAATATCTCGAAAAGAATCTGGATCACAGAGCAGAGTGGAAGGGCGTCCCGATAAGCCGGGATGGCAAAGTCCGCTTAAGGGACGGTCGTACAGGCGAATTTTTTGACGCGCCCGTAACGATAGGCCAGATGCATTACCTTAAGCTTCACCACCTTGTTGACGACAAGATACATGCCCGCTCCACCGGTCCCTACTCACTTGTTACGCAGCAGCCTCTGGGTGGAAAGGCCCAGTTCGGCGGTCAGCGTTTCGGAGAGATGGAGGTGTGGGCGCTTGAGGCATACGGCGCTTCGTACACGCTTCAGGAAATACTTACGGTTAAGTCTGACGACCTGGTAGGCCGTGTTAAAACTTATGAGGCTATAATCAAGGGAGATAATATCCCGAAGGCGGGGACTCCGGAATCCTTCAAAGTGCTTGTTAAGGAGCTTCAGTCCCTGGCGCTTGATATCAAGGTCCTTAACGATAATGACGAGGAGATCAAGCTTCTTGAATCCGTAGATTACGGAGAGACAAACTTCAACGCAATGCTGAACAGCTTTCCGAGAGGAAAAGAAGATGTTGCAAGGCACGGATTTTCCATTCAGGAGTTCAGCAATGCAGGGGGTCTGGTAACAGTTGACGACAATGATGCATCGGGCAGGACCGAAGCATCTGACGCAGAATAACAGGAGGGAAAAAGATGGCGCAATCACCAAACCTGACCTATGAGCCGATGACATTCGACAAAATACGTATAGGTCTTGCATCACCTGAGAAGATAAGGGAATGGTCTCACGGAGAGGTTACAAAACCCGAGACTATTAACTACAGGACCCTCAAGCCGGAAAAGGACGGTCTGTTCTGTGAAAAGATCTTCGGACCCAGCAAAGACTGGGAATGCCACTGCGGCAAATACAAAAAAGTAAGATATAAAGGAGTAATATGTGACCGCTGTGGAGTTGAGGTAACAAAGGCTTCCGTAAGGCGTGAGAGAATGGGATCTATAGAGCTTGCCGCGCCGGTATCGCATATCTGGTATTTCAAGGGGATCCCGTCAAGGATGGGACTCATGCTCCAGCTCTCACCAAAGGAGCTTGAGAGAGTGCTTTATTTCGCCAACTATATAGTTCTTGATCCGGGAGAAACAGATCTTGAATATAAGAAGATCCTTAATGAATCTGAATATGCCGAAGCGCTGGAACGTAACGGCGATGCAGCCGCTACCCTTAGAGTAGGCATGGGAGCAGAGGCTATTGATGAGATCCTCTCTAAGATAGACCTGGATAAGCTTGCGGAAGAACTCAAACTCGAATTGGAAGAATCCACAGGTCAGAAAAAGGCCAAGGCGTTAAAGAGGCTTGAAGTGGTCGAGGCGTTCAGAAAGAGCGGAAATAAGCCGGAATGGATGATACTTAAGGTTATCCCTGTTATCCCTCCGGATATACGCCCGATGGTACAGCTCGACGGCGGCCGCTTCGCGACAAGCGATCTTAACGACCTCTACAGACGTATAATCAACAGGAACAACCGTTTGAAAAAGCTGCTGGAGCAGGGCGGACCGGAGATAATCGTCCGGAATGAAAAGAGAATGCTCCAGGAGGCAGTTGACGCGCTGATAGATAACGGCAGAAGAGGCCGTCCTGTTACAGGTCCCGGAAACCGTTCACTCAAATCCCTTTCGGATATGCTTAAGGGTAAGCAGGGACGCTTCCGCCAGAACCTCCTTGGAAAGCGTGTTGACTATTCAGGGCGTTCAGTTATCGTGGTAGGTCCGGAGCTGAAGATATATCAGTGCGGTCTGCCAAAGGAAATGGCAGTAGAGCTTTTCAAACCTTTTGTTATGAAAAAGCTCTGCGACTATGAAAAAGCTAACAATATCAAGCAGGCAAAGAAGATGGTGGAGAAGCTCCAGCCTGAGGTATGGGATGTCCTTGAGGAGGTTATCAAGGAGCATCCGGTAATGCTGAACAGGGCTCCAACGCTGCACAGGCTCGGAATTCAGGCATTTGAGCCTATCCTGGTGGAGGGACGCGCCATCAGGCTTCATCCGCTTGTTTGTACCGCGTATAATGCCGACTTCGACGGTGACCAGATGGCGGCTCACCTTCCGCTTTCGGCAGAGGCACAGGCAGAGTGCAGGTTCCTCCTGCTTTCGCCTAACAACCTCTTAAAGCCATCGGACGGCGCGCCCGTTGCTGTACCGAGCCAGGATATGGTTCTCGGGATCTACTACCTTACACAGCAAAGGGACGGCGAGCCGGGTGAAGGCAAGGCCTTTAAGGGCATTGACGAAGCGATACTCGCATACGAAAACCACGACATTACTCTCCACAGCAAGATCAAGGTGAGGGTAGAGGCAAAGAATGCCGCAGGAAAGACTGTCCGCGGCATGATAGACACATCCATGGGAAGACTGCTGTTCAACGAGATCATTCCCCAGGACCTTGGTTTTGTAGAGAGAAAGAAGGACGAGGACTATCTGAAGCTTGAGGTGGATAAGCTTGTAGATAAGAAGTCCCTTAAGAAGATACTCGAAAGAGTCATCAATATCCACGGCGCGACAGTTACGGCCGAGGTGCTCGACAGCATTAAGAGCATGGGCTACAAATACGCGACTCAGGCGGCATTTACCGTTTCCGTGTCCGATATGACAGTGCCGGAGGAAAAGAAAGAGATAATCAGTCAGGCGGAGAACACGGTTGAAGAACTTCAGAATGACTACCGTATGGGTATGATGACTGAAGAGGAAAGATTCAGCAGCGTGGTCCAGACCTGGGAGGAGGCCGACGAAAAGGTTACAAAAGCTCTTATGAGCACGCTTGACAAGTATAACAACATATATATGATGGCGGACTCGGGAGCGAGAGGAAGCGAGACGCAGATCAAGCAGCTCGCCGGAATGCGCGGTCTTATGAACGATACAACAGGACGTACTATAGAGCTTCCAATCAAATCAAACTTCAGGGAAGGTCTTGATGTTCTTGAATACTTCATATCAGCGCATGGCGCCCGCAAGGGTCTTTCCGATACAGCTCTTCGTACAGCCGACTCCGGATACCTTACCAGAAGACTGGTGGATGTGGCACAGGAGCTCATCATCAACCAGCAGGACTGCTGCGAGGGTGATGAGGAGATCCCATTCATGGAAGTTGCCGCATTTATGGATGGCAAGGAAGAGATCGAGGTTTTAAGAGAGCGTATCCTGGGCCGTTTCGCAGCTGAAGACGTGACAGATAAAAAGGGCAATGTCATAGTTAAGAAGAATACGATGATAACTCCCTCACGCGCCGATAAGATAATCGACAGCAAGATCGAATCGGTGAAGATACGTACAGTCCTTACCTGCCAGAGCGAGAGCGGCATCTGCTCAAAATGCTATGGCGCTAACATGGCTACAGGTCAGGCTGTTCAGATAGGCGAGGCCGTAGGTATAATCGCGGCACAGTCCATCGGCGAGCCGGGCACACAGCTTACAATGAGAACCTTCCATACAGGCGGCGTTGCCGGAGACGATATCACATCCGGTCTTCCCCGTGTCGAAGAGCTTTTCGAAGCGCGTAAGCCTAAGGGTGTGGCCATCATTTCCGAGTTTGCGGGCACAGCAGAGATACGCATGAATAAAAACAAACGTGAGATCGTTGTCACCGCTGAGGACGGAAAAGAGAAAGCATACCTTATACCTTACGGCTCCAAGCCAACGATGCAGGAGGGAGAAAAGGTAAAGGTTGATGTAGGAGAAAGACTTACGGAAGGTAACATTAATCCTCACGACATTCTTAAAGTCAAGGATGTAAAGGATGTTCAGGATTATATAATGAAAGAGGTACAGCGGGTTTACCGCCTTCAGGGTGTTGAGATCAACGATAAGCATATCGAGGTGATAGTGCGTCAGATGCTTAAGAAGATAAGCATAGAAAACGCGGGCGATTCTTCATTCCTTGCGGGAACTACCGTTAATATCGCGGAATTCAACAGGGTGAACAAAGAGCTCGCCGCAGAAGGCAAAGAGCCGGCTCAGGGCAAGCAGATAATCCTGGGTATCACCAAGGCTTCGCTTGCGACCAACTCTTTCCTTTCAGCAGCTTCCTTCCAGGAGACAACAAAAATACTTACGGAAGCAGCTATCAACGGAAAAGTTGATCCGCTCATCGGCCTTAAGGAGAACGTTATCATCGGTAAACTCATCCCTGCGGGAACAGGCATGAAACGCTACAACAACGTACACCTTAACACCGATGACATGATCCTTGAAGCTCAGAGAAAGGCGGAGGAAGAGGCTCTTGCCGCTGAGGCTGAAGAGGCAGAGGCAGTAGTGGCTGCTGATGAGGAAGAAGCCGGAACGGAAGCAGTTGAGGAATACATCGAAGTAATAGACGATGAGGCTCAGGCAGGTAATGCCGGTGAGGCTCAGGACGATAATGCATAATAAAGAGAGGAGTTGAAATGGAAGAATTATTAGAGATACTTAAGGATATGCATCCGGACGTTGATTTTGAAAACGAGACAGAACTCATCGACGGCGGAATACTTGACTCCTTTGATATTGTTACGCTTATCGCAGAAATAAGTGAAAACTTTGATGTTACTATATCTGCGGAACACATAGTACCCGAGAACTTCAATTCCGCAGCAGCTATATACGATCTTATCACAAAATTAGAAGAGGAATAATATCCCGGGATGGTTTTCACATCATATATTTTTCTTCTGTTTTTAGCAGTGCTTGTGCTGCTGTACTACATTCTCCCGAAGAAGGTGCAGTGGCCTCTGCTTTTGATAGCAAGCTATGTTTTTTACGCATGGGCGGGGCCGGTATTTCCGGTCTACCTTGCGGCGGTGACCCTTATCACCTACGGGGCGGCGAGGTTCATCGGAAAGAACATAGAAGAGTCTGATGCCTTCATCAAAAGTAATAAGGAAACACTTTCAAAAGAAGAAAAAAAGAGTTACAAGGCCCAAAGAAAGAAAGTGCGCATGAGGTTCCAGGTAACAGCAGTGGTGCTGTGCCTGGCGATTCTTGCCACCGTAAAATATCTTAATTTCTTTGTTTCCAATATCAGCTTTATCTTCGGCAATTCCGGAGATGATTTTTTTATTAAAATAGCAGTGCCCCTGGGAATTTCATTTTACACCCTTCAGGCGCTTTCGTATCTGTTTGACGTATCCAGAGGAACGGTAAAGGCTGAAAAGAATATATTCAGATATGCTCTTTTTGTCGGCTTCTTCCCGCAGGTCATCCAGGGACCTATCAGCCGATTTGCGGATCTCTCAAAAACTCTTTACGGGCCGCATCCGTTTAACAGAGAGCAGTTCTTCTTCGGACTGCAGAGAGTTCTCTGGGGCTTCTTTAAGAAGCTGGTGATCGCGGACAGACTAATGCCCGTGGTATCAACGGTATTCTCGGATGTTAACGCTTATGGCGGCGGATATATGTTCTTCGGGATACTGTTCTACACCTTCCAGCTTTATGCTGACTTTACGGGGGGTATAGATATAACAATAGGAATAGCGCAGATGCTCGGCATAAGGGTAATGGAAAACTTCAATCTCCCGTATCTTTCAACTTCTCTCAAGGAATATTGGAGAAGATGGCATATTTCCATGTGCAACTGGTTCAGGGAATATATCTTTTATCCGCTCTCGTCCAGCAAGGGTATGCAGAAGTTTTCAAAATTCACGAAGAAGCATTTCGGAAAGAGACTTTCCAGAAGGCTTCCGGTATATATCTCCTCATTTGTGGTTTGGTTTGCTACCGGTATCTGGCACGGGGCAAGCTGGAACTTCATACTGTGGGGGCTTGCTAACTGGCTGATACTGATGCTCTCTGAGGAATTTGAAGGGGCTTATGACAAATTTCACAAGAAATTCGCTTTTTCAAATAAAAAGCCTTATCACGTATTCAGAGTTATAAGGACATTCGCGCTGATATGCGTATTGAATATGTTTGACTGCCTTGAGTCGGCGGCTGATATATTCAGGGCATTTTTCTCCATATTTTCTTCAAAAAATTGGGGTAATGTATTCAGCGGAGGACTTTTAGATCTGGGAATAGACCTGTCTGATTACATTGTTGCTGCGGCCGGACTCCTGCTGCTGCTCTTTGTAAGCCTTTATAAAAATAAAAAAGGAGATGTACGGCAGGCTCTTACAAAGCAGAAATTCCCCGTCAAGGCCGTGGTGTGGTCGGTTCTGTTTATCGTAGTGCTGATATTCGGCACATACGGGATCGGCTATGAATCCAGCCAGTTCATATACAACAGGTTTTAGTTAATGGAGAATAAAAACAAAAAAAACAGAATATGGATAGCCGTTATCTGTACCGTGATACTTGTTTGTGTGGTACTATATTTATTACAGCGGCTTCTGGTTCCCAAGTATGTTGATGATATTGTTGAGGGCGCGTTCGTGGCGGAATATTACCGTGAGCCGAACAAGGAGTTTGATGTCGTATTCCTGGGCGACTGTGAAGTTTACGAGAACTTTTCTCCATTGGTACTTTGGGAAGAGCACGGAATAAACAGCTATATCAGAGGCAGCGCGGAACAGTATATCTGGCAGTCCTATTATCTTCTTGAGGATACGCTTAGATATTATAAACCCGAAGTGGTGGTATTTAATATACAGTCACTGCAGTTTAACGAGTCACAGTCGGAAGCCTATAACCGAATGAGCATAGAAGGGATGAAATGGTCAGCCTCAAAGGTGGGCGCGATAAACGCTTCCATGAAGGAGGAAGAGCATTTCATTGAATATGTATTCCCGCTGCTGAGATATCATTCAAGATGGAATGAGCTTAAGCCGACTGATCTTGAATATATGTTCAAGACGAAGAAGGTGACGCACAACGGATACTATATGCGAATAGATACTATGCCTGCTGGAGATGTGCCTCCGGGAAGACCCCTGGCTGATTACACATTCGGAGATAAAGCGATGCTTTATCTTGACAGGATAAGGACGATCTGCGAAGAGAACGACATAAAACTGCTCTGCATCAAAGCCCCCAGCCTTTATCCGGAGTGGTATCAGGAGTACGAAGAACAGGTTGAGGAATATATGGCTGAGCATGAACTGCCGTATATAAATTTCCTGGAGATACAGAACGAAACGGGCATAGACTATACCACAGACACATATGACGGGGGCCTTCATATGAACCTTTCAGGCGCTGAAAAGCTGGCGCACTACATAGGGCCGGTGCTTCGCGATATGGGGGCGCCGGACAGACGCGGTGACAAAGAGATCGCCTCGAGGTGGGCGGAGAATAAAGCGCGTTATACAGAGGAAATAAGAGAGCAGGAAGAAAAATATAACATAGTATATGAGAGTCCACTCAGGTAGGAGTATAAAATGTGCGGTATCTGCGGAATAATAAATATAAAAAATGACCGGGCGCCGGAAAGTGAAGTGATAAAGGCCATGCTGGCGAAGATCCGCCACAGGGGGCCGGACGGAGAAGACCTCTTTGTTTCAGAGCGCGTTGCGCTGGGATTTAACCGTCTCAGCTTTATCGATCTTGAGGGCGGAATGCAGCCGTTCAAAAATGAGGACGGAAGCATTGTAATGGTCTGCAACGGTGAGATCTTTAACTACCGGGAGCTTAAAGATGAGCTTATCGCAAAGGGTCATATCTTCAGGACAAAAACAGACACTGAGGTGATAGTACACCTTTATGAGGAAGAGGGTGAGGACTTTGCGAAAAGGCTTAACGGCCAGTTTGCAATAGCCATATATGACGCTGAAAAAAAGCAAGTCCTGCTTATAAGAGACCATATAGGAATATGTCCGCTGTTCTATGCCGAAAAGGACGGGCGCGTTATTTTTGCGTCGGAGATAAAGGGCATACTTGAATATCCCGGAGTGGAAAGACGTCTTAACATGATGGCGCTTGACCAGCTGATGAATTATCCCGGCATGGTTTCCCCTCAGACATTTTTTAAGGATATATATTCCCTCAGAGCCGGACATATGCTCAGGATAACAGAGGCCGGAGGGGTTGAGGATATTGAATACTGGGATATAATATATCCGGTCGAGACAGAGGATAAGGGAGAGGAGTATTATGTTGAGACCTTAAGAGAGCTGATAAAGTCAGCGGTCTCAAGAAGGCTTATAGCAGATGTGCCGATAGGATTTTATATATCGGGAGGTCTGGACTCTTCCGTAGTTGCCTGCTTTATAGGCAAATTCCTGCTGAACAGCTATTATTCGTTTTCAGCAGAGATAGGTGACGGGGATCTTGATGAAAGCAGGTTTCAAAAGATAATAAAGGACTGCGTCAAGTCTGAACATTACAGTGTTCCTGTTGCAGAGCAGGAGATATGGGCTAACCTTGAAGATGTTATCTATCATGCGGAAAGCGCTGTAAAGGAAAGCTATGATGTTGCGGCATTTCTGCTTTCAAAGCTGGTCGAGGGCTCACCGGCAAAAGCCGTGCTTACAGGACAGGGCTCAGATGAGTTCTTCTGCGGATATGTTGGATATATGGTGGATCTTTTCCGGAATATGCAAAAGGATAAGATGACCGTGGAAGAGTGTGAGATAAACGAGAGACTGTGGGGAGACCCGTACTTCAGATTTGAAAGAAACCATGCCGCGCTTTACGGGCTTCATGGTTCGATATATTCCGCAAGGATGAAGGCAGCAATGCCGGAGTTTTCAGCGATAAAGGAAAGCCCTGTAAATACTGAAAGGCTGAAAGGGCTCAGTTCGCAGAAAAGAAGGTCGTACATTGACGCTAAACTCAGACTGTCTGACCATCTTTTAGGGGAGCATGGCGACAGGATGTTCTTCTCACATTCAGTGGAGGGGAGGCATCCGTTCCTCGACAAAGATCTTCTGCAGTTTGTATTTAACATGCCGGATAAGTATAAGCTCAATGGTGTCAATGAAAAGTATATCCTGAAAAAAGCCGGGGAGGGCATAGTGCCGGACGAGATCCTTAAAAGAAGAAAGTTTCCGTTCCAGGCTCCGGGAATGTCTTCACTGATAAAGAAATCCGCGGATATGGATTATCTTTCGGATGACCTTATCAAAAAGTATGATATATTTGACCTTGAAAAGATAAGAGAATTAAAGGAAAACTACTGCAGAGAGGATTTTGACCTCGCGGGAGCGTATGAGATAGACTATCTCATGATCGCAATGACAACGAATATACTCTGTGAAAAATATAAGCTTTCTGTTTAGAAAATTTTTTTGGACAGTTATGAAAAAACTGAGCGCACTCTGGATAATAGAGGGAATATTGCTTTTTGCCATCATTGTTGTTTTTGCCGTACAGCAATGTTTTTGCGTATTCCCCTCTTACACCTCGAATGTGGGGGAGGAGATAAGTGCGGATACCCTTCTCCGGTATAAGGTGGATAACGCGCATTTTACCAAAAACAGCAAACCGTTTGACATACATACTCCGGGCATATACGACCTTGAGGTGAGAGCGGGATTGTTTCCTCACAGGTGTATACTCACCATTGAAGATAAGACACCTCCCGTGATTCTTTATACTGAGGACTTCGATGCGCATATAGGCGACAGCATAAGATACAGAGAACATGTGATAGTTTCCGATAACAGCGAATCCTTTGAGCTTGATGTGGATGCGTCAAAAGTGGATATTAACAATCCCGGAAGATACAATGTGGTCTACACGGCAACGGACCCGAGCGGCAACTCCTCGCTCGCTGTGGTCTGGGTCACAATGAAGGAACCGCTTCCGCCGGAAGAGGGAGAGATGTACCAGAAGGCAGACAAAGTCCTTGAGTCCATAATAAAAGAGAATATGACCAAGCGCGAAAAGGCACTGGCCATTCACACCTGGATATATGACAATATTCATTATACCAACTACGAGAACAAATCAGATTGGATAAAAGCGGCAAGTGATGGTTTTGATAACATGGAGGGCGATTGCTATGTATATTTTGCAGTAGCCAAGGCAATGCTGACCAGGGCCGGAATAGTGAATGCGGATATGTATCACTATGTTTATCCTGATAAAATGCATTTCTGGAGTGCCGTTGATATCGGTGACGGTCACGGATGGTATCATTTCGACAGCATGACAAGAGAGGATAATGAAAGAGTATTTCTCTGGACCGATAAGCAGGTACAGAAGATAAATGACGGACGATACGATTATGACAGAGAGAACTGCCCGAACATACCATAAATATCATAGCAGACAGCAAAGCAGCGGTTATGAGGAGAAGAGTCACGACAGGGAGAGGACTGGTTCTGCGCGTTATTCCGCAAGAACAGCTCATACGGGAAAAAGATCCGACAGAGGGAGAGCCGCTGCTTCCGCGCAGCCTTCCGCAAGAACAGCTCATGCAGGAGAAAGGCCCGGCAGGGAGAGGTCCGCTGCCGCGCAATATTCAACAAGAACTGCGCGCACGGGAGAAAGGCCGGTCAGGACCAGACCGGAGGGGGCCTACTCTAACAGGAGCAGATATTCACGCGCGGGGATAGAACAGGAAAGACGCAGGCTCGCCGTCATGAGAGCCAGAAGATTAAAGAGAAAACGCACTAAGCGCATTATTTCAAGGGTGGCGGTGGCGGTGACCGTGATCCTTGTTGCTTTATTTGTTTTATTTGAGATATTCCCCGTGTATTCAACGGTGAAGGCAGAGGTGGGTACGTCAGTCGGGCTTGATGACTTCCTGAGATTTCATTACAACAACTCCTCGTTTGAAGATGGAAGCGCGGATTATGATGTGAATAAGGTCGGGGAATATGATGTGAAGGTAAAGGCCGGCATCTTTTCTCATAAGAGCAAGCTTATAATAACGGATTCAACGCCTCCGGATGTAGAGGTTCATGACCTTATAATTGGCGTGAACGATAAATGCAATGCCGATGAGTTCATTTCAGATGTAAAGGATTCATCGGAGACAACTGCTCGTTTTAAAACTGAGCCTGATCTTTCCAGGAAGGACAGTAGGCAGAACGTGACTATAGCAGTAGAGGACGAAGGCGGAAATGTTACCGAAAAGCAGGCCGGGTTATGGATACTCCCGATAAATTACCATATAAAGCTTGAGACCGGGAGCGCGCCGGCAGGGATCTGGAACTTTGTGCCGGGTATGGCGGAGGAAACAGAGGATACCAGAGTGATAACCGATGTGAACAGCCTTGACTATAACATTGCCGGGGCAGTATACGACGTAGAGGTGATGTATTACGGAAATACATATCCGGCGATCATAGAGATAGAAGATACCATTCCGCCGGAATTCACCTATTCCGAGGATTTTACCGCATATATCGGGGAAAGCATACGATATAAGGATCATGTGAGTGTTTCCGACAACAGCGGATATTATGAGCTTGATATCGATACGTCCAAGGTAAGACAGGATGAAGAGGGCGTATATGATGTAAAATATACGGCGACCGACGGTCGCGGAAACAGTGCGTCCGTTACGGTGAAGGTAACAGTAACAAGGAAGACCGCATCGGAGCAGGAGCTGTTTGACTATGTTGATAATGTCCTGGCTGAGCTGCTGACGGATGATATGAATACCGAGCAAAAGGCATGGGCTATATATGAATACGTAAGAGGACATGTTACCTTTATCAACTATTCGGACAAGGGAGACTATGTGCTGGCGGCAACGCAGGCGCTGCGTGAGGCGCAGGGAGACTGCTACGCGTTTTTCAGTGTAGCGAAGGTAATGCTTGACCGTGCCGGGATAAAGAACTTCGATATTCAGGTACATACAGACGAGAATGAACATTATTGGAATGTCGTTGATATCGGTGACGGTCACGGATGGTACCATTTTGATACCACGCCTACAGTGGATGCCCGCACGATATTCCTGTGTACTGATGAGGAACTGATAGCCGGAGACGATGGAAGATGGAATTATGACAGGAACGCTTATCCGCATATTCCATGACAGCTTTTAGCGGTTGAAATAAGAGCCGGCTTGTGTTAAAACTTGTAAGGTAGATTTTGAACAGATTATTTGAGGAGTATTTACTATGAAAAAGTTTTTAGCGGCAGTTTTGATCGTATTAGCTGCACTCGCGCTCTGTGCCTGCGGCGAAAATGAAGTTAAGAATGACGGCGGTGATGACGGCGGTGCAAAGGTTTCCGCTCCAAGCGCTCCGGCAGGCGGATATATTTTTGAGTCAAATGGCGCGAAGATCGAGATAGATGCTAAAATGGCAGATATAGAAAAGGAACTTGGCGAGCCAAAGTCTTACTTTGAGTCTCCGAGCTGCGCCTTCGGCGACCTCGACAAGGTATATACTTATAATGGCTTCAGGATAGATACTTATCAGATTGACGGTGTTGACTATGTATATGATATCGTATTCATGGATGATACGGTTAAAACGCCGGAGGGCGCTTATATCGGAGATACGGTTGATACGATAAAAGGCTTCTATGGAGAGCCTGCATCAGAGGATGACAAGAGCCTTGTTTATGAGGATGGAAACATGAAGCTGGTTTTCCTTTTATCAGACGGAAGTGTTTCTACGATCGAATATCTTTCCAAGGTGATCTCTGAATAAAATAAGCACAGTATGAGCGGTGAAAAACTCATTCACGGAAAATATACGGGGCAGGGCGAAGATCTTTCGGATGTTATCAAGGTAAGGTGCGAGATATTCGGCTGCGGAGAGGATGACGCGGATAAGGATGCGGTGAATCTTCTTGTAAGTCTCAAGGACGGTGCCTGTGATACGGGAGAGGCCGTGGGAACGGGCAGGCTGCTCCTGGATATAGACCGCTTCATGTTTTTTGTTGACTTTGTAGGCATCATCCCTGAAGCAAGAAGACGCGGCTACGGAGAATTTGCGCTGAGGGCGCTTGTTGATAAGGTTAGTCAGTGCGGAGCCTCAAAGGTCTATATAGAAAAAGAAAAAATAAATTCATCCGGAGCACGGGCTTTTTTTGAAAAGATGTTTTTTACTGCGGATGAAGATGAAAGATATCTTTCTGCAATGATCAGCTCATTTCATTCTTGCTGTCATTAATATGAGACGGGAAACGGTTCTCAGGAGACAGGGGCGGTTCCCTGTCTCCTTTTTTTATCCTGCACCGGCTCCCCCCCCTCCGGGGGAAGGCGACGGATGAGGGGCATGCCGCACGTAAAATCCACATCCCGCCTTGCAGCATATATACCTCCGGACGACGATTGCCGGTTTAGTCGCCCGTCGATATATATGCAGCTTCGGCGGGTCCCGTCCCCTGTACTATTTACATCATTATGATTAAGATGTAAAATAGCACACTGTGTGAATTTTAAAGAAAAATTTAGAGGTAAGGCTGGAACATATATGAATATTAGTCAGGAAAATATAAGGAATATCGCTATCATAGCACATGTTGACCATGGGAAGACCACTCTTGTGGATGCGATGCTCGCACAGAGCGGCGTGTTCAGGGAAGGTCAGGAGGTAGCGGAGAGAGTAATGGATTCGGGCGATCTTGAAAGGGAGCGCGGAATAACGATCCTTTCCAAAAACACTGCAATAGAATATAAAGGCATAAAGATAAATATAGTGGATACTCCGGGACACGCGGACTTTGGAGGCGAAGTGGAGCGCGTACTTAAGATGGTTAACGGAGTCATCCTGCTGGTGGATGCCTTTGAGGGCACTATGCCGCAGACCAAATTCGTTCTGAGGAAGGCATTGGATCTGGACCTTGATGTCATAGTATGCATCAACAAGATAGACAGGCCGGAGGCAAGACCGGAAAAAGTGATAGATGAGGTGCTGGAGCTTATGATGGATCTTGACGCATCGGATAAGCAGCTTGACGCTCCCGTAATATTTGCCTCGGCCAAGCACGGATACGCGATCTGTGATCCGTCTGACGAGAAAAAAGACCTTAAGCCGCTTTTTGATGCCATAATAAAGAGCATCCCCGCGCCGGAGGGCGATCCGGATGCGGGAACTCAGGTAATGATATCAACTATAGACTATAATGAGTATGTAGGCAGGATAGGCGTAGGCAAAGTTGATAACGGTTCGATCAGGGTTGGACAGGAGCTCTTAAGACTTAACGCACACAATGGCGACACCCGGGAAAAAGTAAAGATAACAAAGCTCTATGAGTTTTCCGGACTTGATAAGGTGGATGTGAAGGAGGCCGGGATAGGGCACATAGTGGCGCTTTCCGGGATCGCGGATCTTCAGATAGGAGATACGATCTGCGCTGAAGGTATGGAGGCGATAGAATTCCAGAAGATATCGGAGCCCACCATATCCATGAATTTTATCGTTAACGACAGCCCGCTTGCCGGAACCGAGGGCAAGTGGTGCACATCCAGGCAGATAAGGGAAAGACTGTACAGAGAACTGAACACAGATGTATCTCTACGGGTCGAGGACACTGAAAACACTGATACCTTTAAAGTCTCGGGACGCGGAGAGCTTCACCTTTCTGTTCTTATCGAGAATATGCGCAGGGAAGGCTATGAGTTTTCCGTGAGTAAGGCGGAGGTTATATATAAGACAGATGAAAACGGAAAGAAGCTTGAGCCGATGGAGCAGGCTGTGGTTGACGTTCCTGAGGAATTTTCGGGAACGGTGATAAGCATGCTCTCGGAGCGGAAGGGAAGCCTTTTAAATATGTCAACTCTTTCGGATGGCAGCGTAAGACTGGAGTTTTCCATACCGGCAAGAGGACTGATAGGTTTCCACGGAAGATTTCTTACCTCCACAAAGGGCACCGGGATAATAAACACCATATTCGACGGCTATGAACCATATAAAGGAGATATAGCATACAGAAACCAGGGGTCGCTGATAGCGTTTGAAAACGGGGAAGCCGTGCCTTACGGCCTGTTCTCCGCTCAGGACAGAGGAACATTGTTCATTGGTCCGGGAGAAAAGGTATATTCCGGAATGGTGATAGGGGAAAACGGTAAAGCAGAGGACATAGAGCTGAATGTATGCAAGACCAAACATCTTACGAACACAAGGTCCAGTGGGGCGGATGAAGCGCTCAAGCTTACGCCTCCCAGAAGGTTAAGTCTTGAGCAGGCGCTTGAATTCATAGATACGGATGAGCTTTTAGAGGTGACGCCGGAGAATCTGAGGATAAGAAAGAAGATACTTGACTCAAGGATGAGAAAACGCTCGGCACATTGATGAATACAGGATATGGCAGACAGGATAAAACGAAATGACTGGGTAAAAATTGAATACGGAGAGTTCCGCGGATGGTACGGAAAGGTCATAGGAAGAAAAAAGAACGGCCGGTATACGGCAATAATCTATAAAGACCTTTTGGAACCGGCATCGGGACACGGAAGGCTGGTGGAGCTTGAGAAAGCAGCAATAAAAGTGATGGAGCCCTACATTATGTCACAAAAGGAGCTGAGACAGTTTGCCAGGGCCGAGCTGACATATCAGGATATAGCGGAAAAGGTCTGTCCGCAGTTCAATCTTATGGCGGCGAGAAGATACACTCTGAAGATAGAGGATATAAAACAGGCTCTGCATAACATAAACAAAGAACCGTCGCCGCTTAGTGTGTTTAAACAGTGGTTCTGGGCCATCCTGAACATCTTTTACGACAGCCTGAACATAAAAAAACGCTATGACGAGGATCTATTCACGGATTTTCCCCGGGATGACAGGGAGATATTTTCCACGGTCTTTTCTCTGACGGAAAGGCTGTACTGGAAGCTGGAGGAGCGCTTCGGGACAATGGAAGATAATGAGCGGATGATGATCAGATTTGATGACGAACCGGTCTGGGATAAGCCGGACGCGTCAGACGACGAGATTGAATTATCCGCTTACTACGCAGTGTGCGCGGATATAACAGGCAGAGTGGACTCCTACCTCTATAATGCGGGAAAGCCGGAAGGGCAGTGGGTCTACAGCAGCTCGCAGATGAAACATGTGATCTCGTCGTATGGAAGTGATGAGGAATTGAAAGAAGCCGGCCCCGAGGCGCTGGCGCTTTACCGGGAATTTGTCCGCCGTCTCTACATGAGCGGAGACGTCCAGGCGCTGAGGATACTCGCGTTTGATCACCTGGATGGCAGTACGGCATACAGAAAGAATTACGAGCTCGCGAAAATGTATTTGAAGGAGCTTTTCGGGAAGACGGGGGATCCCTACGCCGCAAACGCTCTGGGGTACATATATTATTACGGCAAGGATAATAACAGTATACCCAAGTATGATGAGGCATTTAAGTATTATTCCTTCGGAGCGCTTGAGGGGATCGACGAGTCAGTATATATGAGCGCGGAAATGCTGATATACGGGCGTGGAACAGTGAAAAACATAGATATGGGTATAAACATACTCATAGATGGATACAAGGCGGCGCTTGAGGATTTCTGTCATGGAGATACAGAAGGACGTTTCGCGGAATACGCGATGTATCTGGGAGACTGCGCGTATAACAGATTTATCTTCGGCATGGGTAATAAGGATGCATACCGGTTTTATCTTGAGGCGGAATACGCCATGAAAAAGCGCGGTACGGGAAGCTTCCGGGATAAAAAAACGCTTACGGGGATAGAGGCAAAGCTTGCGCAGATAAGAAAAGAGGCCGGACTGGATTTTCAGAGAACAGAGCTTAAAGCAGACTTTCCTTTATACATAAACCATATGTTTGAATACAGGCTTCCGGTAAAAGTCACGATAACACAGAAAAATAAAGATACTTTTGTGCTTAAGCTCAGACTGGTAAGCTTTAAAGACATTCTTTCGGGGTTTAAACTCAACCTGGAAGAACCGGAAGGACTGTGGGACGAATATGCATCTGCAGCGGGAAAGATACTTGTTACATATCCGGAGCTTTCTTATACAGAGCTTGTGACGGAGCTGGAATATACTCTTGAAAACGCCACTCTTCTTAAAAAGCCTCTCCGTGCCGACGGATTTCTCTGCGATGGCTTCAGACGCGATGAAAACACCAACGCGATGGAGTTTTTCGCCGGTGGTGAGGTGGCGGCAGCCATAGAGGCGGAAAAATTTGTTATCAATATCCGGAAAAGGCGGAAAAAGCAGCCGCCTGAAAAGCAATAACTGCTTGAAAAAGGTCTGGAATAAGGGTTAGAATGTACTTGTAAGCAAAAGGGAGGAAATATAAATGAAAGCATTCATGAAAGAATTCAAGGAGTTCATCAACAGAGGCAACGTTATGGATCTGGCCGTGGGCATCATCATCGGCGGTGCGTTTACGGCTATTGTCAACTCTCTTGTGGATGACATCATAAACCCGCTGATAGGTTCTATCTTTAAAATGGACTTCACATCACTTGTTATCACGATCAATGGAGCGGAGCTGAGATACGGCGCGTTCATTATGGCCGTGCTCAATTTCTTTATACTTGCGTTTGTGCTGTTCTGTCTTATAAAGGGCATCAACAAGCTGAGCAGAAAGCAGAAGGAGGAAGCTGCCCCTACAACAAAGAAGTGCCCGTACTGCAAGAGTGAGATAGATATAGAAGCGGTAAAATGCCCGAACTGCGCATCGGATATTCCCGCAGAACCTGCAGAATAACACTTATTCGCAACTTCTTCTAAAATCCTCTTTACAAAAAAGAGCTGTGCCTGTAGAATTATTACGTAAATATTACGAAATAATTACAGGATAGTTTCAGTGAAAAAACTTACCAAATATCATAAAAGAATAAGGCTGACATTTGCGGCTGCCGCGTTCATATGCTGCTTTATTCTGCTGCTTATCTTTAATTCCGTAGGCAGCTTTGCCTCGCAGATGGACTATTATGTGGTTAAGATAGGCGGAGAGACAGTAGGGAGCTGTGTGGGAAGGCAGAACGCGGAGGACGCGCTTTCAGCGGCAAGGATGGAGCTGAGCAGGGAAGCGGACTCGATAATCTATATTGATTCGGCTTTCTCCGTTGAAAAAGAAAACCGGCTCTTCGCGAAAACAGACAGCGAAGAAGAGCTTACACAGGCTATATATGAAGAACTGAAGGGATATACGGACACTAACTACGTTCAGGCCATCATGATGAGTGCGGGCGAATACATGCTCGTGGTGGATTCCGCAGATACTGCGGATGCCGTACTGCAGGCGCTTCTGAACAAGTATGATACCGGTAATGAATATGATGTGAGTCTCAGCACTCAGCAGGAAGGAGACTTCGTCGGGATAACCTATGAGATAAGTAACTCTGAGGAAGTGGAAAACCGGGTGCAGGAGCTGATAAGCAATGAGGGGATGACCAGAGCAGATGCGGAGGCCGCGGTACATAAGCTTGTTTCAGTAAGTTTTGTGGACGGGCTTGAGATAAGGCCTGTTTATACGGACAGCTCCGCAGTTCATGAAGGTGAGGATGCGATAAGACAGGCTTTGGACGGACCCGGAACCATAGGCGTCATCACCTCTGTAAAAGCCAATTATGATGAGGAATATTATGCTGCGGTGGAATACGTGGAGGACGACACCATGTATGAAGGCAAGAATGAGGTGGAGAGACAGGCCGTCGCGGGAACCCGTAATGTTGATGCTATCATCCGCTACACCAACGGAGAAGAGAGCAGCAGGGATATAATCTCGCAGAAGGTTCTGACGGAGCCAGTCGCGCAGATAGTAAGGACAGGAACCATGCCGCCTCCGCAGTTTGTCATTCCGCTGGAAAACTGCACGCTATCATCAGGCTTCGGATACAGGTGGGGTGCTCTCCACAAAGGAAACGACTATGCGTGCGGATACGGAGAACCTATTTTTGCAAGCTGTCCGGGCACTGTTGAGGAAGTGGTGTATGATTCGAGCTATGGAAATTATGTGCTTATAAGACACGATGAACACACACAGACAAGATACGCCCATATGAGCCGTCACGCCTGCTCCGTAGGCCAGAAAGTTAACAGATATGATGTCATCGGATATGCCGGAAGCACCGGAAATTCCACCGGAAATCATTGCCATTTTGAGATCATAATCGACGGGGTAGTTGTTAATCCGGATAACTATCTGAACTGATATTACCCGTGTTTATAAACAAAGGTTTGTTCTTTACAAAGCTTCTGATTATAGTTATAATTTCTACTTGGGATTGTAGTTCAGAGGTTTTTAATGGAACATTACGTGATAAATGGCGGCAAACCTTTAAGGGGCGTCGTTGGAATATACGGAGCAAAAAACGCGGCTCTAGCGCTTATCGCGGCCTCTATTCTTACAGAGGAGCCGGTCATAATAAACAATCTTCCGAACGTAAGCGATATCAACGTTCTGCTTGAGGCTGTCGCGCAGATCGGCGCCGGTGTGGAAAGACTCAGTCCTCACAAGGTGAGGATCACCGGAGCGACAGTTAATTCCCACCAGGTAAATTATAACTATATCCACAAGATAAGAGCCTCTTACTATCTTTTAGGTTCGCTGCTCGGTCGTTTCCACAAGGCGGAGGTTGCGATGCCGGGCGGATGTGATATAGGCGGAAGGCCGATAGACCAGCACATCAAAGGCTTTAAGGCTCTTGGCGCGAGCGTCGGTCTGAAAAACGGCCAGATAAAAGCCGAGGCAGATGAGCTGAAGGGAGATCACATATATTTCGACGTTGTAAGCGTGGGGGCTACGATAAACGTAATGCTGGCAGCAGTTCTGGCACAGGGCGTGACGATAATAGAGAACCCTGCAAAGGAGCCGCATGTTGTTGACCTTGCGAATATGCTCAACTCAATGGGCGCTAATGTGAGAGGAGCCGGAACTGACGTTATAAGGATAAAAGGCGTCCAGCGGCTGCACAAAACAGAATATACGGTAATACCTGATCAGATAGAAGCAGGAACCTTTATGTTCGCCGCGGCTGTTACGGGCGGAGAGATAACCGTGATCAATGTTATCCCCAAGCACCTTGAATCGATAACCTCCAAACTTGAGGACATAGGCTGTGAAGTCAAAGAATACGATGAGGCTGTAACGGTAAAGGGAATAAAAAGACTTAAGCCCACACAAGTTAAAACGCTTCCTTATCCGGGCTTCCCCACGGATATGCAGCCGCAGATGACCGTGGCGTTAGCCTTTGCGAAAGGAAACTCCACTGTAACGGAAAGCATTTTTGAAAACCGTTTTAAATACGTATCAGAGCTTGCGAGAATGGGCGCAAGGATAAAAATAGAGAGCAACACGGCGATCATAACCGGAGTGGAAAAGATGACGGGCGCAAGAGTCTGCGCGCCAGATCTCAGAGCAGGCGCGGCGCTGGTGTTGGCCGGAGTTGCCGCAGAGGGCACCACTATAATAGACGATATACGCTATATAAAAAGAGGCTATGAGGCATTTGATGAAAAACTCAGGGCTCTCGGAGCGGATATAAGAACAGAAGAATGTGAAACAGACGAGGAAACAACGGAACAGATAAGCTAAAACAAATGGTCCGCATGATATGCGGACATTTTTGGAAAGGGATAAAAACATGGAAAAAAGATTATTTACTTCAGAGTCAGTCACAGAAGGACATCCGGATAAAATATGCGATCAGATATCAGACGCGATACTGGATGAGCTTTTAAAGCAGGACCCGGATTCAAGAGTGGCATGCGAGACCAGTGTGACGACCAACTTTGTACTGCTTATGGGAGAGGTCAGCACAAAAGCGTCGGTTGACTATGAAAAAACAGTAAGAGATGTTATCAGGGGAATAGGCTACACCGATGAGAGCATGGGATTTGACGCGGACAGCTGCAGGATAGACATCAGGCTTGATGAGCAGTCTCCCGACATTGCTATGGGCGTTGACAGGTCTCTCGAGACAAGAGAAGCGGAAAATACCAGTGAAGACGATAACGGCGCCGGCGACCAGGGAATGATGTTCGGATACGCTTCCTCGGAAACAGAGGAATATATGCCGTTTGCCATCTGCCTGGCGCATAAGATAACAAAAGAACTTGCCCGGCTCAGGAAGTCCGGGGAGCTTGATTATCTGAGACCGGACGGAAAAGCCCAGGTGACAGTGGAATACGATGCAAGCGGAAGACCGTCAAGGATAGACACAGTCGTATGCTCAACGCAGCATACAGCAGATGTGACACGCGAAAAGCTTAGCCGTGATCTTATGGAAAAGCTTTTTGCGAGAGTCATTCCGGAAGCTATGGCGGACGAAAATACAAAATATTTTATAAATCCAACGGGGCAGTTTATAGTTGGCGGCCCTAACGGCGATTCCGGACTTACCGGAAGGAAGATAATCGTGGATACCTACGGCGGCTACGGCAGGCACGGGGGCGGCTCGTTCAGCGGAAAGGACAGCACCAAGGTGGACAGGACAGGCGCTTATGCAGCAAGATACATAGCCAAGAACCTCGTTGCGGCAGGGCTTGCGGATAAATGCGAGATACAGATATCCTACGCCATCGGAGTGGCACAGCCAACATCGATAATGATAGACACATTCGGAACGGGAAAGCTTCCGGAGGAAAGACTCATCGGGATAATAAGGGAGAACTTCGATCTCAGGCCGACAGCCATCATCAAGATGCTGGATCTTAAAAAGCCGGTGTTTAAAAAGACGGCTGCCTACGGTCACTTCGGAAGGATCGAAGAGGACTTTACATGGGAAAGAACAGACAGAGCCGAAAGCCTGAAAAAATATATCCGGGAGGGGAACTGAAGTAAATGGCAAAAGAAAAAAAACTGGTTGAAGATATCACATCGATGAGCGAGGACTTCGCTCAGTGGTATACCGATGTTGTTAAAAAAGCGGAGCTGATGAGGTATTCAAGTGTCAAGGGATGCATGATGATACTTCCGGCCGGATACGCGATATGGGAACTTATACAAAAGAACCTGGACGAAATGTTTAAGGAAACCGGTGTTGAAAATGTATACATGCCCATGTTCATACCGGAAGGTCTTTTGAATAAAGAAAAAGATCATGTTGAAGGGTTTGCGCCGGAATGCGCCTGGGTGACACACGGCGGCGCTGAGGAGCTGGAGGAAAAGCTCGCAGTAAGGCCAACCTCCGAAACATTGTTCTGCGAGCTTTATTCGGATATAGTCCAGTCCTACAGAGATCTGCCGAAACTGTTCAACCAGTGGTGCTCCGTTGTCAGATGGGAAAAGACAACACGCCCGTTCTTAAGATCATCGGAATTTTTATGGCAGGAAGGGCATACGGTTCATGCCACTGCTGAGGAAGCGGAGGAAAGAACAATACAGATGCTCAATGTTTATGCGGACTTCAGCGAAAAATTCCTTGCTATTCCAATGATCAAGGGACGCAAAAGTGATAAAGAGAAGTTTGCGGGAGCAAATGCAACCTATACTATAGAGGCGCTTATGCATGACGGGAAAGCCCTTCAGAGCGGAACCAGCCATAACTTCGGAGACGGCTTTGCAAAGGCCTTTGACATAACATATACTGACAGTGAGAACAAACTGCAATATGTTCACCAGACCTCATGGGGCTTTTCAACCAGGACGATCGGCGCTGTTATAATGGTTCACGGAGATGACTCGGGACTTGTGCTCCCGCCGCGGATCGCGCCTGTTCAGGTCAGAGTGATACCGGTTGCCCAGCATAAGGAGGGCGTGCTTGAGAAAGCGAATGAGATCCTTGAAGCGGTTAAAGGCGCGGGAATAAGGGCGGAAATAGATGACAGCGACAAGAGCCCGGGATGGAAGTTCAGCGAGCAGGAGATAAAAGGTATACCCCTCCGGATAGAGATAGGCCCCAGGGACGTTGAACAGGGCAAGGTGGTTATAGTCCGCCGCGACACCAGGGAAAAAACAGAACTTCCCATAGAAGGGATAGCGGCAAGGCTTCCGGAAATGCTGGAGACGATGCAGACAGAAATGCTTGAGAGGGCAAGAAAGCACCGTGATGAGCATACCTATGAGGCAAGGACATACGAAGAGTTTAAAGACATAATAGAAAACAAGCCGGGCTTTGTTAAAGCTATGTGGTGCATGGATGAGGCTTGCGAACTGAAGATAAAGGAAGACACCACAGCCACGTCAAGATGCATGCCCTTTGAGCAGGAAAAGCTGAGCGATACCTGCGTGTGCTGTGGCAAAGAAGCCCGTGCCATGGCTTATTGGGGAAAAGCTTATTGATGAATGATAACAGCAAAATAAAAATAGAGCTTCCCGAAGCTGTAAGAGAGCTTATACGCACACTTAAGGATGCCGGCTATGAAGCTTATGCGGTAGGCGGGTGCGTCAGGGACAGGCTCTTAAATAAAAACCCAAAGGACTGGGATATAACGACATCGGCTCTTCCTGAACAAGTGAAGAGCCTGTTTTCTAATACCGTGGATACAGGGATAGAACACGGCACCGTAATGGTCATCAGAAGAGGTAAAGGCTATGAGGTCACAACTTATAGAGTTGACGGAAGATATGCAGACGGCAGGCATCCCGAAAACGTAAGCTTTACAAGATCTTTAAAAGAGGATCTGAAAAGACGGGACTTTACCGTCAACGCCTTTGCGTATGATGAGGAAAACGGGCTCACGGATCTTTTTGGTGGACAGACCGACCTTGAGAACAGACTGATAAGATGTGTGGGGGATCCGGATGAACGCTTTTCAGAGGACGCACTGCGGATAATGCGTGCTGTAAGGTTTGCCGCACAGCTTTCCTTCAGCATTGACGGACCTACCTATGAGGCTATCGGAAGGCATACGGATAATCTTAAAAACGTGAGCATAGAAAGGATAAGGGAGGAGTTTGAAAAAACTCTTATGAGCGGCGTGCCGGGGATGGCAATGCTGTATAAGGAACTTGGGATATACAGATATATCATCATCGATGATGCGCTGCGCGAAAAATGCTTTAAGAAAGATAACCTTGAGATATGCGCGCAGATAGATCCGGAGGACAGCGGAAGATACCTCCGCCTTTCGGAGTTTTTCCGACATCTCACACCGGAAGAAACAAAAAAGGCGCTCAGGGCGCTGAAATATGATAAGATGACAATAAATACAGTTTCAGCCATAATTGCGGGAATGGGAAAAAGTATACCTGTGCAGAGAGATGAGGTTAAAAAAGCTCTCTGCAGGGAAGGTGAGACGATATTCTTCATGGTTTCTCTGCTGAAACAAAAGGAAGCCGGGGACAACGAGGGGGAGGCTGAGCTTTCGGACATGGCGTGCAAGGTGGCGCAGGATGTGATCGCATCTGCAGAGCCCTACCGGATATCTCACCTGGCAGTAAACGGGAAGGATCTTCAGGAAGCAGGCATAAAAGAAGGCAGGGAGATAGGCAGCGTTCTGGCAAAAATGCTTGACGCCGTGATAGCTGACCCGGCGCTAAACACAAAAGAAACACTCTTGAAAATGATAATGTAACAGATCTGAATAGAATGCGTTACGCAGATGGGAGAAGATATGGACTATAAGGAATTATACGAAATCTGGCTTAATGACCCGGATATCGATGAAGAAACGAAAAAAGAGCTGGCGGCTGTAAAGGAAGATGAAAACGAGATAAAAGACCGCTTTTTCCGGGAGCTTGAATTCGGAACCGGCGGATTAAGGGGCGTTATCGGCGCCGGAACAAACCGCATGAACATCTATACCGTAGCAAAGGCAACACAGGGGCTGGCGGACTATATAAAAAAAGCAGGAGAAAAGGATCCTTCGGTCGTGATAGCTTTTGACTCAAGGCATATGTCGCCGGAGTTCGCTGATATAACAGCAGGAGTCTTAAATGCCAACGGCATTAAAGCGTATGTGTTCGAAAGCCTCAGACCGACACCCGAGCTGTCATTTGCCACAAGATATTTAGGATGCATTGCAGGTGTTAACATAACTGCAAGCCATAATCCCGCGGAATATAACGGCTATAAGGCATACTGGAAGGACGGCGCGCAGGTAACGCCGCCAAATGATACGGGGATAATGGAATGCGTAAATAAAGTGACGAATGTTCTGTCTCCGAACATCATGCCGAAGAAGGAGGCAGCGGAAAAAGGACTCTTCATCACCATAGGCAGGGATGTGGATGAGGCCTATATTAAAGAGCTGAAGGCCCAGGTAAAGGATAGAGCGGCAATAGAAAAAGCTGCGGGAGACATAAAGATAGTTTATACACCGCTGCACGGAGCAGGGATGACGATAGTTCCCGGGCTGCTGAGAGATGAGGGCTTTGAGAACCTCTACATTGTAAGCAGGCAGGAAAAGCCGGACGGGGATTTTCCCACAGTGCTTTATCCCAATCCAGAAAGCGCAGCGGCATTTGAGCTGGCGGATAAGCTTGGAGCCGAAAAAGGCGCGGATATCATCATAGCAACAGATCCCGACGCGGACAGGATAGGACTTCATGTCCGGGACAGGGAGGGCACATATCATGCCCTTAGCGGAAATACCATAGGCTGTCTGATATGTGAATATGAGCTTGAGAGAAGAAAGGAAAGCGGCAGCCTGCCAAAGGATGGTTTTGTGGTGAGGTCGATAGTTTCAAGCCGTCTTTTCGATTCCATAGCGGAAAGCTGCGGAGTAGAGGTAAAGAAGGTTCTTACAGGCTTTAAGAACATAGGCGCGGAGATATTAAAGAGCGAAGAATCGGGGAAAGGCACATTTCTTTACGGATTTGAGGAAAGCTACGGGTATCTTACGGGAACATATGCCAGGGATAAGGACGCGTGCGGAACAGCCCTTAAGATAAGCGAGATGTGCGCGTTTTACAGGCTTAAAGATATGACCTTGTGGGATGCTGTGAACGCTATGTATGAAAAATACGGATACAGCCACGAGAGGACTATATCCCTTACTAAGAAGGGTATCAGCGGCATGCAGGAGATAGACGGAATGATGACCGGCCTGAGGAACGACCCGCCGTCATCCATAGGCGGCTATGAGGTAAAGGAATTCCTGGATTACAAAAAGCCGGAGCAGACCGGGCTTCCGTCGTCCAATGTACTGTATTTTGATATGGGCGATTCCTGGGTATGCGTAAGACCGTCAGGAACCGAGCCAAAGATAAAATTTTATATAGGAGTCAGCGCAGATACGGAGGGCGAGGCAATAAAGAAAGCAGATACTATAGAAAAAGACCTGATAAAGGAAGAGAAATAAAAAGCAGAGGCGCTGTCCGGAAAGGGGGGAGATCCGGAGGGGCTGTCTTAAAAGAAATGTATTGTATTTAGTACAAAAAGATAATACTATAACAGAGGACGCAGTTTTGAGACATGATTTTTACAGGAGGAATTTTTTATGGAGATGAAATTTTTGAACTGCGAACACTGCGGACAGATAGTGGCAATGGTAAAGGAGACTGGAGTGCCCATCATATGCTGTGGTGAGCCGATGAAGGAAATGGTTGCCAACACCACAGATGCTGCAGTTGAAAAGCATGTTCCGGTTGTAGAGGTGGATGGAACCAAAGTAAATGTATGTATAGGCGAGGCAGAGCATCCTATGCTTCCCGAGCATTATATTGAATGGGTATCACTCCAGACAAAGAACGGCAACCAGAGAAAGCAGCTTAAGCCGGGGGATGAGCCTAAGGTAAGCTTCGCGATAGAAGAGGGCGATGAGGTTGTGGCTGTATATGAGCATTGCAACCTTCACGGACTTTGGAAGAAATAGGAGGATATTTATACTATGGCAAATAAATACGCAGGAACACAGACAGAGAAAAATCTTGAGACAGCATTTGCAGGCGAGAGCATGGCAAGGAACAAATATACATACTTTGCGTCAAAAGCAAAAAAGGATGGTTTTGAGCAGATAGCTGCGATATTCGAAGCAACTGCAAATAACGAAAAAGAGCATGCCAAAATGTGGTATAAGGAGCTTAACGGCGGAGGGGTCTCGGATACCGAAGCCAACCTTCACGAGGCGGCAGACGGTGAAAATTACGAGGGGACAGATATGTATGCCGGATTTGCCGAGACTGCTGAAAAAGAAGGCTTCAAAGAGCTTGCTGAAAAGTTCAGGCTTGTGGCTGCTGTAGAAAAGCATCACGAGGACAGATACAGAGCGCTCATCAGGAATATCGAGCTTGCCGAGGTATTTGCAAAGAGCGAAGTAAAGGTTTGGGAATGCAGGAACTGCGGTCACATAGTAGTGGGAGAAAAGGCTCCCGAAGTATGTCCTACCTGCGCTCATCCGCAAAGCTACTTTGAGATCAGCGCACAGAATTATTGATTCTGACCTGAAACTCTGGCTTGATAAACATAACATGCATGGCCCCGAATGATATATGCATCCGGGGCCAATATTTAGAATGAAAGAGTTAACAGTAATCCTATTATCAGAAAAAAACGCTCCTTTTCAGTCGCAGTGGCAAAAGCTTGCGGAAAAAGACAGCCGGCTGGAGGTGATGACGGCAGATGTGTCCGCATCGGTCAGTCCGTATCTGGAAAGAGCGGCTGGCAGATATTTAATGCTTGAAGCAGAGGGGATAGAGCCGGTATGCAATGTTCTGCCGGTGTTTATTGATACCCTTGAGGAAACCGACGTGGATGTGGTGATAGCAGGATATACCGGAGATCAAAAAGAAACTGCTAAAGCCATCCATATTCCCGCAAGCGCAAGTGCCGGCAGGCGGATAGACGTGATAAAGCTGCTTAATAAATATGAAGATGTCGAAGACTGTCTGAGATACAGCTGCCTGATATATAATCTGGGCTTTTTAAAAGATACCGGGGTCTGTTTCGGAGCGGGGAGCGCTGCGGTGACGGAATATCAGATAATGCCGTTCACGTCTGTATCATCCGTGATGATGATACCCGAAGCGATAACCGATCAGGCGGAGAGTGGACAGCCCGTGATCAGACCGGAGGATATCGAAACACTGAAAAGGATAATAGATCATTATGCCTCTCATAAACCTATGGGAAAGGCAAGGGATGAATTTATGAGGAGGATGATAACCTCTCTTATTGACAGAGCATATGAAGACCTTCTTCTTAAAAATAAGGAAGAGGCGGCGGGGAGCGCTGCAGTGGAATTAGCGGCATATATAGAAGATAAGGATGCGGCTCTATATAAAAACACGTTGAAGAGCTGTAAAAAATATTCAATGTTGTCCCGCTCCGATATACTTACAAGACTTTACGGAAAATACCATAAGTGGTAAAATTTACAAGCTATGTACAAGAAAGCAAGTAAGACCTGGCTGAAGCATCTTGACTTCGCCATAATGGATCTGCTGATACTGGTAATCGTATATTTGGTTGTTGTGATGATCCGTTTCGGTTCAGATATAACAGCTGACCAGATTTCCCTGTTCACGCGTCTGGGTATTATCATGCTGATACTCTATCTTTTAGTCGCGTTGATCAACCAGGCGTACAAGAGCATATTGCAGAGAGATAAGTGGGATGAGCTTTTACGTGTCATATTGCAGGTGACCATAACCTTCCTGCTGATAACCTTCTATATGTTCGTGACACAGCAGGCTGTGCTGTTCTCACGTATCGTATTCGGCTTCACAGCGTTGTTTTCCGCCGTATTTATCTACCTTGGCAGGCTGATGTGGAAGCACATCATCAGAACCAGGATGAGAAAAGGAATGGCGCTTCCGTGGCTGATGATAGTTACGGACAGCATGCATATAGACGACTGCATGAGCGCCGTTCTGGCCAAGGCATATAATTCCTTTAACATCAAAGGCGTAGCAATGCTAGATAAGGACATGGTCGGAGAAGAGATAGTGGCGGAGGATGGCCCGGCAAAGTCTTTTCCGGTCTTATGCAACGACGAAAACCTGAAAAAATATGTTCTTTCAGATGTGGTGGATGAGGCGCTGATAATTCTTGGCGATGAGAAAAAAGAGGTGGAGCTGGTCTCATATTTTCTGGAGATGGGAGTTACCGTCCACATAGGGATCCCCGGAAAGAACAAAGGTTATCCTAATGCGGCAATAGAGAAGATGGGAGACAGCGTAGTCATAACAACATGCATGAACACCGCCTCCAATCTGCAGCTTTTTATAAAACGGCTTGCTGATATCGTAGGGGGTATTCTCGGACTGATCATAACAGGAATACTGTATCTGTTCATCGCCCCTCAGATAAAAGCAAAGGATCCCGGCCCGGCATTTTTCAAGCAGATAAGAATAGGCAAAAACGGCAGACAGTTCTACATCTATAAATTCAGGTCGATGTACATGGATGCCGAGGAAAGAAAAAAAGAACTAATGGATCAGAACGAAATGGACGGACTGATCTTTAAAATGGAGAATGACCCCAGGATACTTCCGGGAATAGGCAACAGGATAAGAGACTGGTCGCTGGATGAATTCCCGCAGTTTTTGAATGTTCTCAAGGGTGATATGTCTTTAGTCGGAACCAGGCCTCCGACATTGGAGGAATTTGAACAATACGAGCCTCATCATAAAATGCGTCTTTCATTCAAGCCGGGTCTTACGGGACTCTGGCAGGTCAGCGGGCGCAGTGAGATAACGGATTTTGAAGAAATAGTTGAGCTGGATAACCAGTATATCAGAGAATGGAATCTGAGACTGGACGCGAAAATACTTGCCAAGACTTTCGTGGTCGTTTTACAGAGAAAAGGAGCTAAGTGAAAACCGCATCGATCAAAGTCAATTTTATAATGAATGCGATCTTGTCAATCTCGGGCTTCATCTTTCCTCTTATCACATTTCCATATGTATCAAGAATTCTTCTTCCCGATGGAGTAGGGCGTGTTAACTTTGCAACATCCCTGGTCTATTATTTTATGATGATAGCCATGCTGGGAGTGCCGACATACGGGATAAGAGCCTGTGCGCGGGTAAGGGATGATAAGCTTAAGCTAACAAAAGTGGCTCATGAACTGCTGTTTATCACCATCATCATGAGTGCCTTTGCTTATATTCTTTTCGGCATCTCACTTTTTGTTGTGCCGAGACTCTTTGATGACAGGCTACTGTACATCATTACCAGCTCAACCATACTGCTGAATGCCATAGGGATGGAGTGGCTGTTTAAGGCGCTGGAGCAATATACATTTATCACCATAAGGTCTGTTGTGTTCAAGGCTATAGCCGCCGTCGCGATGTTCCTTCTTATTCATCAGAAGAGCGACTATGTGATATACGGCATCATCACCGTGTTCGCTTCATCGGCATCATTTATTTTGAATTTTATCCATGCGGGGAAATATATCAGAATGCGTCCCGTCGGGGGCTATGATCTGAGGCCGCATCTCAAACCGGTCATGGTTTTTTTTGCTATGGCGTGCGCAACAACCATATATACCAACCTGGATACGGTCATGCTGGGCTTTATGAGAGATAATACTGAGGTTGGCTACTATAACGCGGCGGTGAAGATAAAGCTGATACTGATGGCCATAGTAACGTCTCTCGGCAATGTACTGCTTCCGCGAGTATCATATTTTGTTCAAAAAGGGATGAAGGAAGAGTTTAACAGAGTCTGTGCCAAGTCTTTGAATTTTGTATTTCTCCTTGCCACCCCGCTTGTGCTGTATTTCATTATTTTCGCGAAAGAGGGGATATTCCTCTTATCAGGGGCTGCGTTTGAAGGTTCTGTTGTTCCCATGCAGATCATAATGCCAACTGTTCTTTTTATCGGACTTACAGGCATAATGGGAATACAGGTTCTTGTGCCGCTCGGACTTGAAAAGTATGTGCTGTATTCGGAAATAGCGGGCGCTGTGATAGACCTTATACTGAACTGGCTCCTTATCCCGAAGCTGGGCGCATCCGGTGCTGCCATAGGAACCCTGGTGGCAGAGATAGTGGTCTTTATTGTTCAATGGATAGTGCTTCGCAAGAGACTTGCGGGCGCATTTAAGGCAGTGAGCTATCTTCGGATACTGGCCGGTCTGGCAGCGGGAACGGCAGCATGTGTATGGATAAAATTCATCAGCCTGGGAAGCTTTATCACGCTTTTGATATCCGGGGTGTTATTTTTCGGCCTTTACTATGCTATATTGCTTCTTACAAGGGAAGGTCTGACCGTGGATATAACCAGGCAGGCAGCAGGCGTTCTGAAAAGTAAGCTGGGCGGAAAAAAGAGGGGCTGATCATTTTTGACGGAACAACCCCGGATATGTTAGAATCCCTCGGTAAATATATATAAGAAGGTAAATACATATAAGAAAAGGATAATTAAAATGGATACACTTAAAAAAGCAGACAGACAGATAAGAGTATATGATCTATTTATAAGTGTTTGCCAGAGATGGCGTTCACTCATCATATGCTTTATTGCCGGAGCGCTTATCCTTGGGGCTTACGGCTGGTGGACCAGCGCAAAGGTTAACGAGGCGGATGTGCCAAAGGTTGACAAGGAAACTGCCTGGCATGATGTATTGAATTATTCAGACAAAAATGACGTTGACCGCTTATATGAATCTATCGTTCAGTACGAGCAGATGGTAACAGATCTGGGCTATATAACAGACGACCTCTTAAAGGCTGAAACCATGGAGCATATATCGGCGGCTCAGAACAATATCTCAACCGTAAAAGCCCGTTTTTCCGAGGATCAGCTGGCTTATTTGGACTACCTTATGGGAGACGAGGACATAGTTCCCGGAGATAAGACCACCTACGAGCACAAGTCGAATGTGGAAACAAGTCAGGACAGGGACGGAAAACGCCACATAAGAAAGAAGTTCATTGTGCTTGGAGCGGTTGTCGGACTTGTGCTCGCGATAATTGTGATAGTTTTAAAATACATCCTCACCGGAACGTTAAAGACCGAGGGCGAGGCATGCGACAACTTCGGGCTCAATATCTTAGGTCGCGTGGAAGGGGACAGCCGTTTTTACAGAAGAAGAAAGACTAAGCTGGATAAATGGCTGAAGAAAAAGAAGCATAAACATGAAGGCAGCCTGAGCTATGAGGAAAGGATAGATTTGGCGGCAATGCAGATAAAGCTTGCGGCCGGTAAATGCGGCAGCGAAAAGCTCTGCCTGATAGCTGACAGGAACGTGGATATAAAAAGTCAGGAAGGAAACGCGTATCTTGAGGACATAGCCGGAAAGGCGCAGCTTGATATCAGCATCCTCTGCAATGTTCTGGAAAGAACGGATATGCTTGAGTCAATGTCGGAACGTGACGCGGCAGTGATAGCCTTCCAGACTGAAAAGAGTAAATACAATGATATTTACGAGGAATGCGCGTTATGTAAAAAATACGGCCTTGATGTGCTCGGGGCTATTGTGGTGGAGTGATATATGTTTGATTATCTTATAGTAGGGGCAGGTCTTTACGGGGCGGTATTTGCCCGAGAAGCAAAGAAGGCGGGCAAGACTGCTCTTATCATCGAAAAGAGAGACCATATAGCCGGAAACATCTATACGCAGCTTTCCGCCGGTATACATGTGCATAAATACGGCGCCCATATATTCCACACCAACGACAGGACGGTATGGGATTATATCACTCAGTTCGCGGAGTTCAACAGATATACGAACAGTCCGGTGGCGAACTATAAGGGAGAGATATATAATCTGCCGTTCAACATGAACACATTTAATAAAATGTGGGGCGTGATCACTCCGGAAGAAGCCCGGGAAAAGATCGAGGAGCAGAAGAAGGAGGCTCTTGCGAGCCTTAAAGGAGAGCCGTCCAATCTTGAAGAGCAGGCTATCTCTCTTATCGGCACTGATATATATGAAAAGCTTATAAGCGGTTACACCGAAAAGCAGTGGGGCAGATCCTGCAGGGAGCTTCCGGCGTTTATAATCAAAAGACTTCCGGTGCGCTTTACCTATGACAACAATTATTTCAACGCCCTCTTTCAGGGGATACCGGTGGGCGGTTACACAAAGCTTGTTGAGAACATCATAGGCGATACTGAGGTCAGGCTGAACACGGATTATCTTACGCTGTATGAAAAGGCAAAGAATGGAGAGGACGCGCATCTGACAGACGATGTGGATAAGGAACTTCTTAAGTCATCGCCAGAGACGCTTGGCGTTGCGAAGAAGGTGGTATATACGGGTCCTGTGGACGCATTCTTTGATCATAAGCTCGGTGCGCTGCAGTACAGGAGTGTGCGTTTTGAAACAGAAACTCTTGATATGGATAACTACCAGGGCAATGCGGTAGTTAACTATACAGATGCCGAAACTCCCTTCACAAGGATAATCGAGCATAAGCATTTTGAGTTTGGCACGCGCTATAATGCTGACGGTACTGTAATGAGCAATGAAGCGGATGAGAATGCTCCAAAAACGATAATATCCCGTGAATTTTCCGCTGAGTGGAAGCCGGGTGACGAGCCCTATTATCCGGTAAATGATGAGGTTAACGGGGAACTTTATAAAAAGTACAAGGAGCTTGCTGACCGGAAAGACAGAGTGATATTCGGCGGCCGCCTGGGAGAATATAAATACTACGATATGGATGTGGTGATAGGGCAGGCTCTGAAAAGAGCGGAAGCGGAGCTTGGATGAGCAAAAAGAAAAAGCAGATAGATACTACCCCTTTTGAGGACAGAGCGGCGCTTTGTCCTCATTTTGAAAGCGCATCGTCTGGCTGTGGCGGGTGTACATACCAGAAGATATCATACGGGAAGCAGCTTCAGTTGAAGGCTGACAGTGTAAGGGCGCTGCTATCTGAGGTTTATGATGATTTTGAATTTGAGGGGATCATCGCGTCCCCTGCGGAGTGCGCCTACCGTAATAAAATGGAGTTTTCCTTTGGTGATGAATGCAAGGACGGTCCTTTTGCGTTAGGACTTCATCAAAGGGGCAGCTTTATGAACATAGTGAATATAACTGACTGCCGTCTGGTGAATGATGACATTAATATCGTCAGAAACGCAGCAAGAGATTATTTTGCGGCGTTATATGAGGAGGGCAGGGTTGATTTCAGAAATAATAAGACAGGCCGCGGTTATTTGAGACACCTTCTTTTGAGGCGTTCGCAGAGGAGGGGTGAGATACTGATAGCGCTGGTAACAGCATCTGCGCATATGAGTCCGGCTATGCAGTCAGCAGGGACTGATGAAAAAGAGCTTTTGGCTGGCTTTTGCGAAAGACTTCTTTCGCTTGAGGCAGACAAAAGACTTGAGGGAAGGATAAGCGGGATACTGCATATAAGAAATGAAAGCCGCTCGGATGTTGTGAAAAGTGACAGCATGGATATCCTTTTCGGAACGGATATGATAACAGAAGAGGTATGCGGCCTTAAGTTCCGGATATCTCCTTTTTCCTTCTTCCAGACTAACACAGAGGCGGCTGAGCTGCTGTACGAAAAGGCAGGAGAATACGCGCGGGAGGCAGGCGGCACCTACGGTGAGATATTTGATCTTTACTGCGGGACCGGCACAATAACTCAGGTCATGGCTTCATCGGCGGACCATGTGACCGGGGTTGAAATAGTGGAGGAGGCTGTTGAAGCCGCAAGGGAAAACGCGGTGCTGAATGGCATAACAAACACTGTCTTTATCGTAGGGGACGTGTTAAAGGTAATAGGCGGATTGGAAGCGCCGGACGCGATCATCCTTGATCCGCCCCGGGAAGGCATAAATCCAAGGGCTCTTGGAAGGATCCTGTCCTACGGTGCGGAAACAATAATATATATAAGCTGCAAACCGGCATCTTTAAGAAGAGATCTTGACTCATTTAAAATAGCAGGCTACAGGCTGAAAAAAGCCTGCTGCGTCGACCTTTTCCCCCAGACGCCTAATATCGAATGCATCTCGTTATTGCAATTGGACGGCTGAGATTGTATTTCAGTCAGCAGATCATGCAAAAGAACATATGGGGTTAACGACCTGGAAAAATGCACCGGATGGGAGAATATCCCATAAGCAGGCATCGGATAAAGCAAATGCTGAGTATGAGATATTTAACAAAACGCAGCCGATAGAATCTGATTTTGATAAGGCTGTCAAGAAAATGATAGAAGAACAAAAATAAAGAATATACCATATGGCATCAGCGGGTCGGTCTATACAAAAACACAGAGAGGTTTGCATTGCCTGTTTATAAAGATGACGGAGAAATAGAGAGATATAACGTTTTTCATACAAGATTACTTATCAGACATGCATCAAGTTGAATAAATATTTATATGCATGTTTTAACAGCAATACATGCTGACGGTTATTCACCCGGGGAACGGTGCGGGGGTCACGTGTGCAAAATTATAAAAGGGTTGATTTCTGCCATGCCTGAGATAAGAAAAATGACGGTTCTTAAACCTAATGAATTCTGTCCTCAGATTAAGAAATGTCTTGCGGATTGCGGAATAGCGTTAGTGCTCCTGCCTCACCTTAAAGGATCATTCTTTCAGGGAGCTTCTTTTATTGATGGGAACAAGATTGTCGTAGGGCTAACAGCTATGGGTAGGGATGCTGACAAGTTTTGGTTCAGTCTGTTCCATGAACTTGCACATATTGCTCTTGGCCATGTAGGGCAGCCTAATGGTACATCTGAAGATGATGAAAAAGCAGCTGATAACTGGTTTGGTGATATACTTATTTCATCCGATGATTTTGAGTCCTTCAGAAGGGATAGAGATTATTCAGAGAGAAGAGTACTCCAATTTGCAAAAGCCCAGGGAATCGCTCCGGGGATAGTAGTTGGAAGGATGCAGTTAGAGGGAATGATCAAGTACAGCATGCTGAATAATTTGAAAGAGAAATATGAAATAGCTGTTTAGAGGCAATATTCGAAAGTCTTTGAATGATCATGATAAAGTGTTCAGTACCAAAGAAAGCGACAGCCGTGTCACTTTCTGTCATTTTAAGCAATGGTTTCCGCCTGCTTTATTCTGTAAGAACACAGCGCTGATATACGGTTGTGAAGCAGAAAAAGGAGGCGCTATATGAAATTAAGGCTAAACAGATCACAACTAAAAAACATTGCGTTAGTGTTTATGGTGCTGGACAATGTCTGGCTGCGATTCCCCTCAAGTTTAAGCAGCGTGGCGGGATGGCAGTGAAGTCTATTAACCCGCCGAAGATACATCAAATAACTGGACTTTTTCCATATTTAATGCTATTTTCATATTCTATAAGATGACAGGAAAAACGGTAGCAGGAAACAGAATTGTGGAATTTGATCTGGCAAGGACGCTGGCGATATTCAGCGTTGTTTTTTGTCACGCAACAGAAGCCTTCTATCCGTTTAACCAGGACACAGTTTTCTATCTGCCGGGGACAACAAAGCTGTTCATGCTCGGATTTATCACCATAGGCAGGCTCGGAGTCCCGATCTTCCTGTTCCTGACAGGAGCGCTGGTGCTGAAAAAATGCATTGAAACAGATGAGCATGTTCTGAGCTTTTACAGAAAAAGCCTTGTGCCGCTGCTGATAGCATACGGGATATGGGTGATGATCTATGCGGGGTTCTTTCTGGCGACAGGTCGTGCCGATGACGCTTCAATAATAAACATTGTGAAATATCTGCTGTTTCTGAAGCAGCTTCCGCTGCAGAACACGTGGTATTTTCCTATGATAATCGGAATGTATATAGGTATTCCGTTTATAGCCAGGATAGTGAAAACTTTTTCCATAAGGTCCACATGGTTACTGATATCAGTTGTATTTACTATAGGCTTTATCCTGCCGACGGTTAATTCTTTGTTCGAGGTGATAAATATAAGTGGGACTGTCGGCTCTATCTTAGAAGTGCCATTGCTTGGCAGCGGGTATGCCCTCTACATTTATCTTGGTTTTCTTATGACAGGCAAAGAAGTAAAGATAAGCAGAGCAGTTCTTCTGCTGATAGCAGCGGTAAGCTTTGCAATAACTGTCGGAGTGCAGATCTTTTCATATCGGGAAGGATCGGGCTTTGCCTATACGGTATGGTATGATTTCCCGTTTCTTCTTATATGCACAGTATGCCTGTTCTTACTTATCGTCAAAACAGACCTTACAAAGATCAAAAAAAGAACCGCTTCATTTTTCACATTTATCAGCAGAATAAGCTTCGGCATATTTCTCATTCACGTGATTGTGATCTATTTCCTGAGGCCGTATATCGCATTGATACCCGTGCCTGCTCCTGTAAGCGTTATTCTGATGTGGTTTAGCTGCATGGTGATATCCTCACTGATAATATTCCTGTTGAGCAGAATAAGGCCTGTGGCAAGATACGCGCTGCTGTTCAGATGAGCCGGCGCGCCCCTCATCCGACTATGTGCCCTCATCCGTCGTCTTCGGAGCCGCATTCCCCCGAAGCGGGAAGGCTTTGACCCGCCGATGATTCAACATATATCGTCACCCGGCTAAACCGGCAACCGTCGCCCGTCTCCTCTTGCCTGAACACCATATATAGTGTATAGTTTAAACGATAAAATGTCTAAGGAAATCGCCGGCAATACACCGTCCGGGACCGGTTGAAAAGCAACTCCGAAAAGGAACTCAATGGGCAGGATAAAACTAGAAAAGCTGAATAACACCAGAGATCTCGGAGGGCTTGCAGCCTCATCAGGAAGAAAGATAAAAGAGGGGAAGCTGATAAGGAGCGGCCACCTCTTTACGGCAAGCAAAAACGATATAATCACGATCAATGGCATGGTAGATACTGTCATTGATTTTCGTGCGGACAGAGAAGTTTTTGAAAAGCCGGATCCTGACATGGAGGGTGTAAGGTTTCATCATCTGCCGGTTTTAAACGATAAGGAAGTAGGTGTTGCAAGAGACAGTGAATCAGACGAATACGCCATTGAAAACCTGATAATGGATGAAGTGAGGTCGCTAAAACACATGACAAAGATCTATGAGGGTTTTGCTGAGGAATACAAATCCCTTGATACATACGAAAGATTCCTGCGTATACTCATGGAAGATCATGAAAAGGCCGTGCTCTGGCACTGTACGGCAGGAAAGGACAGGGCCGGCTTCGCGTCGATCCTCATAGAAGAGATACTTGGCGTGGACAGGAGAGTGATAACAGAGGATTATCTTATCACCAATAAGTACCTGGAGCCGGAAATAGAGTCGCTTTTTGAAATGCTGACAGTGAAGGCAAAGCCCGGAAGGGAAGGAAACGAAAAAGCGATGAGACTGCTTTTCGGGGCGCAGAAGTCTTACATGGACAACCTTTACAGCAAGATAGACGAAATCTACGGCAGCTTTATGGACTTTGTAAGAAAGGGTCTGAATATAAAGGAAAATGAAGTTGAAAGGCTGAAAGAACTGTATCTTGAACCATAGAAACAGAATGAAACAACATAACAAAAAGGAAACTTATAAAATGGAAGTGATATTAACAAACGATAATTTCGATGAAGAAGTTTTAAATTCAGATAAGCCGGTGCTTGTTGATTTCTGGGCAGACTGGTGCGGCCCGTGCAAGATGCTCGCGCCCATCATTGAGGAGGTTGCAAAGGACCTTGAAGGAACCGTAAAGGTAGGGAAACTCAATGTGGATGAAGCGCCTGATATCGCGGCACGCTACGGCATCAGCAGCATTCCCACGCTCATAGTATTTAAAGACAAAGAAGAGAAGAACCGGGGAGTGGGAGTGATGACAAAGGCTCAGATAGAAGCCATGATCAAATAATGCGGGAAAAGAAAACAACCCTCTGCTACCTTGAACAGGACGGAAAGCTCCTTATGCTCTTCCGCAACAAAAAAGAAAACGACCCGTGCGAGGGAAAGTGGGTCGGGATAGGCGGAAAATTTGAGGCAGGGGAAACGCCGGACGAATGTCTTCTCCGGGAAGTATATGAAGAGACAGGCCTTAGTCTTACCTCCTATGCATTCTGCGGGATAGTCCACTTCATGTCCGACACCGTTGATGACGAGGACATGTACCTTTATACCGCTGACAGATGGAGAGGCACACTCACATCCTGCGCTGAGGGGGAGCTTAAATGGATAGCAAAGGAAGAGGTGCTTTCGCTTAACCTCTGGGAAGGCGACAGATATTTTCTGGAGCCGCTGCTGAAAGGAAAAAAAGACATAGAGATAACCTGCCGGTACGAGGGGGACCACCTGGCAGAATACACCGATCACACAAAGGCAGACTAAAAGGAGAAGAGGATGAATGCAGTAAAAGAATATCTTGTGGAAGGGAAGAGCCTTCCCGTGAGCTATCACAAAGCGCTGAAGGCTCTGGCATCAAACGAAAACACATATCCCTGCGATGACTGGAATACCACGCAAAAAGAAATATCTATGACTATGGTGGTGGAGGAACCGCTTGCGGAGCCGATGATAAGCAAGCTGTTTATTGGCGGTCCCAGGGAGCTGGAGCAGTACCGTCAGGAGATGCTCGATGGCATACTTGATTTTGAGGTTGAAAAAGGAAACTGGGCATATACCTATCATCAGCGTATGGAGGAGCAGTTTCCGTTTATTGTTTCAGAGCTTAAAAGAAACCCGTCTTCAAGACGCGCAGTAATACTTGTAAGGGACTGGCGGACAGACTCGCAGAGCGACGATCCTGCTTGTCTTCAGCATATCCAGTATTTTATCCGTGATGACGCGCTCCACTGCAAGGTGCTTTTCCGTTCAAACGACGCGTGCAAAGCGACCTTCATGAACGCGTTCGCGCTCATCATGCTGCAGAAGCGCTTTGCGGATGAGCTTGGAGTGGGTATGGGAACCTACACCCATCGGGCAAGCAGCTTCCACTGCTACGAAAAGGATCTGGGGATGCTTGACGGCTATGTAAAAAGAATAGAAGCAGCATCAGATGAATATGATGTATGCTTTGACTATGAAGACGGCTGGGATGAAGACATGGAGCTGGCGAAGGCAGATATAGCAAAAATGGCAGAAGAACTGAAGGGCCGTTAAAAGAAGCTGAAAGAGAGTAATATCTTTAAATGAAGTATGACGTTATCATCATAGGCGCAGGACCGGGAGGTATATTTTCAGCCTACGAATTTTCAAAGAGATCCGATCTTAAGATAGCAGTATTTGAGGAGGGCAGCGCGCTGGATGAGCGCCGCTGCCCGATAGACGGAGACAGGGTGAAATCCTGCATAAACTGCAAGACCTGTTCGATCATGAGCGGCTTCGGAGGAGCGGGGGCATTCTCAGACGGAAAATACAATATCACAAACGATTTCGGAGGCACCCTCTACGAGCATATAGGCAGGAAAAAAGCGCTTGAGCTCATTCATTATGTTGACGACATAAATCTGTCGCACGGCGGAGAGGGGACGGTAATGTACTCCACAGCCGGAACCGGGCTGAAAAAGATCTGTATGCAGAACAAGCTGCATCTTCTTGACGCATCAGTAAGACACCTGGGCACGGATATCAACTATGTGGTCCTTACAAATCTCTACAATGAGCTTAAGGACAGAGTGAGATTTTATTTCAACACGCCGGTAACGGAGATCAGAAAAATAAAGACAGGATTCAAGGTGATAACCGGAAAGACCTCACACACCTGTGATAAATGCGTAATATCAGTCGGCAGGAGCGGAAGCAGCTGGCTGCGGAAGGTCTGTGAAAGCCTTGATATTGAAACAAAGACAAACAGGGTGGATATAGGCGTAAGGGTAGAGCTGCCGGCGCCGATCTTTGAGCATATCACGGATGAGCTTTACGAGAGCAAGATAGTATACAGGACGGAAAAGTATGAGGACAGTGTACGTACCTTCTGTATGAATCCCCGCGGCTTTTGCCCTCCTGATGTCAAAAAGATTTTCCATTCCTTTCAAGGACAGCAATGGATACGCGGAAAGCATAGCCAGGCTTTCAAATATGCTTGGAGGAGGCGTTATAGTGCAGCGCTTTGGAGACCTTGAGAGAGGAAGACGCAGCACGCAGACAAGAATAGATGAGGGAACAGTGCGCCCCACGCTTAAGGCAACTCCCGGGGATCTTTCCCTGGTACTCCCGAAAAGGATACTGGACGGGATAATAGAGATGATATATGCCCTTGACAGAATAGCTCCGGGAATGGCAAATGACGACACTCTGCTTTACGGTGTTGAGGTCAAGTTTTACAACATGGGCGTATCAGTGGACAGGAACCTTGAGACCTGCTACAAAGGTCTTTATATAATAGGGGATGGAAGCGGTGTCACGCACTCGCTTTCACACGCTTCGGCAAGCGGTGTTTATGTTGCCGAAAAAATAATGGCGGACAGATAGATCTGCAGGAAATGGAGGGAAAAATGTGCAGCGGAAATTGTAAGGACGAAAATATCATAGCGGTGGACGCTATCCTGAAGGAGCATGAGTATGACAGCGGCTCGCTCATCACCATACTTCAGAAGACCCAGGAGATATACGGCTATCTTCCGGCAGAGATGATCTACTATGTCGCTTCGCAGACGAAGGTCTCGCCTGCGAAGGTGATGGGAGTGGCAACCTTTTACACACAGTTCAGGCTTGAGCCGGTGGGAAAATATCTGATCATGCTCTGCAAAGGAACAGCCTGTCATGTCAACGGATCAGACAGGATAGAAGCCTCAGTCTGTTCAGAACTCGGAATAGAAGAAGGGCAGACCACGCCGGACGGGCTCTTCACTTTGAAGAATGTTGCGTGCCTCGGATGCTGTTCGCTTTCGCCGGTGATGATGGTGAATGAGGATACTCACGGAACGCTTACCCCTGAAAAAGCTATAGCCATATTAAATGACTATAAAAACAGAGAGGAGGCGACGGTATGAGGATAGTTATCGGTGAAGGCAGCTGCGGTATAGCGGCGGGAGCAGGAAAGGTGCATGAAGCTCTTGAAAAGATCGTAACAGACGATATAAGTCTTGAGGTAACAGGCTGCATAGGAATGTGCTTCTTAGAGCCAATAGTTGATATCTATGACGGTAATGATCTTGTTAAAAGACTGGTACATGTAAAAGAAGATGACGCGCAGCTTATATTCGATGCGGTAAAGAGCGGAGAGCCGGACAGATTAAAAGAACTTGAGATAAGCGAAGACGACGCATCGTTCCTTGATGAGCAGACAAGGATAGCATTAAGGAACTGCGGTATCATTGACCCTACAGATATTGAAAGCTACAAGGCAAGAGACGGCTATAAAGCGCTCGAAAAGGCGCTCAGGACCATGACTCCCGAAGAGGTGATAGAAGAGATAAAAACATCAGGTCTTGCCGGAAGAGGAGGAGCAGGCTTTCCGACCTGGTTCAAGTGGAATGCCGCAAGAGGCTCTGAAGGCGAAGAAAAATATCTCATATGCAATGCTGACGAGGGAGATCCCGGCGCCTTTATGGACAGGGCGGTTATAGAGAGTGATCCTCACAACCTTATAGAAGGTATGCTCATTGCTTCTTACGCAATAGGCGCTTCAGAAGCAATAGTTTATGTAAGGGCCGAGTATCCGCTTGCCATAGTAAGACTTGAAAACGCGATAAAGCAGGCAACAGAGCAGGGCCTCATCGGGGAGAATATTCTGGGGACAGGCTTTAGTTGCAAGTTCAGATATATGGCAGGAGCCGGAGCCTTTGTATGCGGAGAGGAAACGGCACTTATAGAATCCCTGGAGGGAAAACGCGGAATGCCGCGACTTAAGCCTCCGTTCCCGGCTGCGAAGGGCTACAGGATGAAGCCTTCCAACATCAACAACGTGGAGACCTTTGCCAACGTTGCATGGATAATCAATAACGGCGGCGAAGCATTCGCGGCTATGGGAACCGAAGACAGCAAGGGAACCAAGGTATTTGCGCTTACGGGAAAGGTAAGGCGCGGGGGCTTGGTGGAGATCCCGATGGGAAATACACTCCGGCATGTCATCTTTGATATCGGCGGCGGAATCAGGGACGACAAAAAGATAAAGGCTGTCCAGATGGGCGGTCCGTCAGGAGGCTGTATTCCGGAGGAGCTTCTGGATACTGTGATAGACTACAAAGCGCTGGGAGCGACCGGAGCCATTATGGGTTCAGGCGGCATGGTCGTTATGGACGAGAACACCTGCATGGTGGGAATGGCAAGGTTCTTCCTGGATTTCACTTCAAAGGAATCCTGCGGCAAGTGCGTACACTGCAGGATAGGAACAAAGAGGATGCTTGAGATACTCACGCGCATCGTGGAAGGCAAAGGAGAAGAGGGGGATATAGAGCTTCTTGAAGAGCTCTGCGTATCAATTAAGGACGGAGCCCTCTGCGGTCTGGGGCAGACAGCTCCGAACCCGGTGCTTACCACGATTAGATATTTCAGGCATGAATATGAGGCTCACATAAGTGATAAGACCTGCCCGGCAAAAGAATGCACAGACCTTCTGACATATACTTTAGATCCGGCAGCATGCAAGGGCTGTACAATGTGCGCTAAGAAATGTCCGGTGCAGGCTATCGACGGTGAGGTTAAACAGCCTCATATGATAGATCAGAGCAAATGTATCAAGTGCGGCCAGTGCTACACCCTGTGTAAGTTTGGCGCAATCAGCGTAGGGTAAGGAGGCCGGATATGAGTGAAGTAAAAATAACGATCGATGGAATAGAATGTACAGGAAAAAGCGGAGAGACTATCCTTGATATAGCGCGTGAAAACGGGATATATATTCCCACGCTGTGTCATCATGAAAGCGTTGCGCTCTACGGGGCGTGCGGTCTCTGCCTTGTGGAGGGGGAAGGGCTTCCCAAGCTGATGAGAGCCTGCTCCACATATCCTGCGGACGGCTGGGTTCTGCACACGGATTCAGAGCGCGTGCTCAGGGCAAGAAAGGTGGCGCTGGAGCTTTTGATGAGCGACCACGAAGGAGACTGCAAGGGGCCGTGCTCACTTGAGTGTCCTGCCGGCACAGACTGCATGGCATATGTAAAGGCTATCTCCAAAGGCGAGTATCACGAGGCGGTAAGTATAATAAAAGAAAAGTTCCCGCTTCCGGCAAGCATAGGTCATGTATGTCCGCATCCGTGCGAGGATGCGTGCCGCAGACAGTATGTTGAGGAGCCCGTATCCATAGCATATCTCAAGAGGTATGCCGGAATGAAGGATCTGGAAAAGGATACCTGGAAGCCTGATGTTGCCCCTGCAACGGGAAAGAAGGTGGCGATAGTGGGAGGCGGTCCCGCAGGACTTACGGCTGCCTACTTCCTTAAGACTTATGGCCACGATGTAACTGTCTTTGACGCGATGCCGAATATGGGCGGTATGCTCAGATACGGTATTCCCGAATACCGTCTTCCCAAGCAGGTGGTGGACCGCGAGGTGAAAGAGATTGAGGATCTGGGCGTTGTCATGAAAAACAATGTGAAGATTGGAGCGGATATCACCCTGGACGAGATACGCAAAGAAGCTGACGCCACGATCATTGCCATCGGATGCTGGGAGAGCACCAGCGTGGGCTGCCCGGGTGACGATGCGGAAGGAGTTCTGGGAGGGATCGATTTCCTCCGGCACAATATATTGGGGACGCCTGATGATGTTGCCGGAAAAAATGTCGCTATTGTCGGCGGCGGCAATACATCGATGGATGCCTGCAGGAGTGCTGTAAGGCTGGGAGCAAAAAATGTTTATGTTATATACCGCCGTACAAGAAACGAGATGCCTGCTGATGATATAGAGATAGAAGAGGCAATAGAGGAGGGCGTTCAGTTTAAATTCCTCACAAAACCGGCGGAGGTGATCGCTGAGAACGGAAAGGTTAAAGCAATAAAACTTCAGACAATGGAACTTGGAGAGCCGGACGAGAGCGGAAGAAGAAAGCCGGTTCCGGTTGAAGGAAAGTTTGAGATTCTGGAGGTGGATAATGTTATTGCTGCCATCGGACAGAAAGTGGCGCCTGAAGGGATCGGCGTTGCGCTTACGGACAGGGGCGTTATCGCATCAGATGAATCAACCTTCCTGACAAACCTTCCGGATGTATTTGCTGTAGGCGATGCCATAAAAACAGGAACGCGAATTGCCATTGCGGCAATAGGCACGGCAAACAAAGCTGCGGATGTTGTGGACAGCTTCCTTAAGGGAGAATTCATCCCGTACAGGAAACCGTTCTATTCCAAGAGAAAGGATCTTGAGGCCATCAAGGCAGAACTTTCTGAGAGAGAAAAGCAGCCAAGAGCCAAGGTTCCCGTAAGACCGGCTTCTGAAAGGAAAAATGATTTTAAGGATATAATTGTTGACCTCAGTGAGGAAGAGGTAATGAAGGAGGCGTCCAGGTGTCTTGAGTGCGGCTGTCATGATTATGCTGATTGCACGCTCATAGAGTGCGCTAACTGCATGGAGATATGCCCGGGACGGCTTGCAGGTGAGCGGCATCCCGGCTTCAGGGAGGAAAAACTTGCTGTCATAGAACGGAATCAGAGCAAGTGTGTGCTCTGCAATCTTTGTGTCCGCACCTGCGATGAGAATGCCGGAAAGGGAATCTTAGGTCTTGTAGGCCGTGGATTTACCACGGTCATCAAGCCGGAGTTCAATGATCCGCAGACTATAGCGGGTTGTAAAGACTGTCAGCTCTGCGCGGACATCTGTCCGACCGGAGCCCTGCGCATAATAGGAACCGGCGTAGGTTCATGATCATCACAAAGCCTTCCCCCCCTCCGGGGGAAGGTGTCGTCGCAGGCGGCGGATGAGAGGCAGTGTATGGATATAAAACACAAATAAGCGGCAGTACAATTTATAGTTGTGCTGCCGCCTTTTCTATGATATATTTTCTGCATAAATTTCACAGAGTAGAGATGTAAGCGTTAAGTGCCGCCGGAACGGGGAGCTGTCCGGAGGACGAAAAATGGAAAAATTTGCGTCTTGCATTTCGCATCCCGCTGTCCATAATATGGATAACGAATCTCCTTCTTTATAGCAGCGGGCAAAGAAAGGAGTTTTTTATTATAAAAAAAAGACTGACTGTACTCACTATCTGTATCTGTGCGGCTATGATAGCCTTGCACATCATCATGGACCTCTTCCTTACGATAAGAATAGGCGAAACGATCAAGATCGCGGTCACCGTATTTCTTGCGGAGCTTATAACAACCGCGTACAACCTGTTCGGAAGCTGGCTCGGAGATGCGGTGATATTAAAAACATTTACAATAGAAACACTCGTTGGCGTGGCGCCTATCTGTCTGGCAAACTGGGCGATACGAAGCCAGGTTTACTCGATCGTAATGGTTCCTCTGTGCAAGGCTCTGCTTAAGTCCTGCCCGGCAGGGATCAAGGAATCACAAAAGCTTCGTAAGGCAGAAGCTGTGAGCGGGGAAGGCATCGCGTAAGCGTACAGCAAGAATGGAGGGAAGCAGACATGATACTCATCAAGAATTTTGAATTTGATGCGGCGCACAATCTCGTTAATTATCACGGAAAATGTGAGCGGCTTCATGGTCATACCTATAAGCTTGTGGTAAAGCTCGAAGGTACGAGAGATGGCGAGGATATGGTATACGACTTTGTTGAGCTTAAAAAGCTTGTGAATGAGCATGTGATCTTTGAGTTCGACCATCATTATATTAATGATTTTATCGGGCAGCCTACGGCGGAAAATATCGCCGAATACATTTGGAATAAACTGGAGCCTCTTGTTAAAACAGAAAACGTGCGTCTTTCAGAAATAGAGGTATGGGAAACAAAAGATTCCGGTATTGTATATAATGGGGAATAAGAAAGGCGGATATAATGAGGGATGTACAGAATTCGGCAGATGACAGACATGTTTATCTGAACGAGGTCGGGATAAAGGATTTTAAATATCCTGTTGAGATACAAAGACAGGACGGCAGCTGGTACGCAAGTCCGGCAGTGATGAGTCTCCGGGTTGACCTTCCGGAGAACCAGAAAGGAACCCACATGTCAAGATTTGTGGAGATACTGCAGGATAATTCCAGGTTTGAGCTTGCCGGGATAAAAGACGTTCTGGAAAAGATACGCGAAAAGCAGGACGCAGTGAACAGCTACTTCGACATGGAGTTTGACTGGTTTGTGGAAAAGGAATCTCCGGTCAGCAAAAAAAAGTCGCTGAATGACGTGCATGTTTCCGTCACCGCAAGCCTGGTAGGGGATGCATTCGATTTCAAGCTGGCAGTCGATACGCCGGTAACAACTCTGTGCCCGTGTTCTAAGGAGATCTCGGATTACTCCGCGCACAACCAGCGCGCCAATGTCATTATCATGGTAAATACCTGCCAGTTCATATGGATAGAAGACCTTGTTAAGATATCTGAAGAAGCCGCATCATCACCGGTCTTTTCACTTTTGAAGCGGCCTGATGAAAAATATGTTACCGAGTATGCGTACGATCATCCCAAATTCGTGGAGGATGTATGCAGAGATATAAAGCTGAGGCTGGATGAACTGATAGAGTCCGGCGGATATTCTGTAGAGGTGATAAGCCACGAGAGCATCCACAATCACCAGGCATACGCGAAGGTGGTAAAAAAAGCATGAAAAAAATAATTTTAAAAGACGGAACGGAAAGAAAGCTGTATCCCACACAGATCATGGGGATCATCAATGTGACGGATGATTCATTTTACGCAGGCTCACGCGTTGGCTCTGTGGAAGCGGCTGTTTTAAGAGCAGAGCAGATGATCAATGACGGAGCGGCCATCCTGGATATCGGAGGTGAATCCACAAGGCCGGGCTCGCTTTCCGTGACACCGGAGGAAGAAGTAAAAAAGATATGTCCGGTGATAAAAGAGATAAGAAAAAGCTTCCCCGATATACTCATCTCTGCCGACACATATCGTGCCTCAACAGCTGCGGCGGCAATAGCTGCCGGTGCGGATATGATAAACGATGTGTCGGGCCTGAAAAAAGACCCGGATATGATACCGCTGTGCGCGAAGGCAGGCGTTCCGGTAGTGATAATGCACAGCAAAGGAGACCCGGAGCATATGCAGGATGACCCTCACTATGATGATGTGGTGAAGGAGGTCTATTCCTTTTTGAAGACGCAGATGCAGGCGGCGATGGATGGCGGCATACCTAAGGATAAGATCATAATTGATGTGGGTATAGGCTTCGGAAAGACTTTGGAACACAATATGGCGTTGCTTCGAAATATAGGAGTGTTCAACTCTCTTGACGCACCTCACCTGATGGCTGTGTCCAGAAAAACATGGATAGGTGCGCTGCTCGCGAAAGACGCATCAAAGCTCCCGAGCGAAGAGCGGCTTTACGGAACCATAGCCTCCACCATATACGCATATATCAAAAAAATAGAGCTGGTAAGAGTTCATGATGTAAAAGAAAATGCTCAGGCGCTTTATGTTTTCCGGAAGCTGATGGAAAAAGAGACCTTTGGAGAAGGTAAGGAAAAAGCAGTGATCTCGCTGGGTTCAAACATCGGCGACCGCCGGGCATATCTGGAGCAGGCAATAGCCCTGATGGAACAAAAAGCAGGGCATGTTGTAAAACGTTCATCTGTAATGGAAACAAAGGCATACGGCTATACGGATCAGGCGGATTTTCTGAACATGGCAATCCTCCTGGAAACCACGCTCTCTCCGCATGGGCTCCTGACTGTGCTTCACGATATAGAGGCAGAGCTGGACCGGACGAGGGAGATTCACTGGGGACCCAGGACCATTGACCTGGATATCATCTTTTTCGGAGATCATGTCATAAATGACCCGAAACTGACCATACCTCATCCGGACTACAGCAACCGTGATTTTGTGCTGAAACCGCTTAAGGAGATAGTCCCGGGCTTCACAGACCCCGCAACCGGCAGCCTCATCTGATGTGATCAGATAGGATTATCGATAAAATCGGAAAATGTGGCAAAGTTCATAATTTTCTTTGCGGCCGGAGAAGCGTTTTCTTCTGACTGCATTGCTATTCCGCTGTTTATTGTGTGAGGGGTACTAAGAGGCAGAACGACGATATCATCATCTGGTAAACGCGTATATAAGTCTGGCAAGCTGCGGATAAAAATTATTATAGGCCGTGCCTATCAGAAGAACGATATCCGCCTCCTCTTCAAGGGATGATATTGCACGGCTTACGCCAGAAGGAGTGTAGCCGAGTTCTTCAGCTGCGTTTGAAAGACTTCCTGCCTGGATTGTCTTAAGTAAAATGCGGTATTTCTCGGTATCCATAATATTCTCCTTTCATGGTTTTGTTTGACTAAAACTCAAAGCTGCGGCGAATAAGTTTCCTTTTATTCAACATAACATCTATTTGGTGAAACGAAAATGCCTCTAATTGATAATTGCAGAAACAGTGCGCTGTAGTATATT